>JANQSL010000161.1 GCA_028284075.1 Candidatus Sumerlaeia bacterium
GTTTTTTGCCTTTCATGACGATTTGTTTGAACCCACTTACGTGGAAGAGCTTGTCGAGGCGTTGATGCGAAACCGGCGAGCGGTTCTTGCCCATTCAGATGTACGATTGGTGGAGCGGGACGGAACGACGAAAGACCTGTCGTATTTTGCTCTGGAAGGTGTGACGAAGCGCACGGAACGCGCCCGGCGCATGATCCTGCAGAGTGGCCACTGGTGGATTCCCGCTCGTGGATTGTTCCGGGCGAGAGCCGCACGGCGAATCGGTGGGCTTAGACGTCATCTTGCGGGTGAATTCTCGGCGGACTGGCCATGGCTTCTGCACATGACACTTCTGGGGGAATTCGTGCGCGTGCCGGTGCCGCTCTGCACCAAGGTCTATACGAAGCAAAGTCTCTCGAAATCCTGGAAGCGTGGCAATCGTGCCTGGCTGGCGGCCACGCTGTCATGTATGCGCGAAGCGCGCCTGGCGCATCTTCCTTTCCGTGAAGAAATCATCGTGCAGTCGATGCTGTTGAACTCATGCAGCGAATGGATCACAGGGGGAATTCGAAGCCGGCCGAGGCTGTGGAAGTGGATGACATAGAAGTGCAGGCTGACGGTAACAGAAGAATGCGATTTGTTTATTGGCCGCCTTTGGCCATGACGGCCTTCCTTCTACTTGTGACCGTATTGCTTCTTGCCTATCGTTTTGTGCATTTTGGCTCCGTGAGCTACAAGGTTCTTGTCTCCGGCTATTATCTTGGAGTTGCACTTGGAATTCTCACGATTCCAGCCCTGTTGATTCAGGTGGCATCATTAATTGTTTTGATTTCAGCCCGGAGGCCCCGGAGAATCCAGTCGATCGCAGTTTTACCGGCGGCGATCAACTGCCTTGTGATTGGCGTTACATGGGTCAATCTCTCCGAAATTTTCGTGGATGACCTGGAACCGGCGGTTCAGCACAGACTGGATCAAGCTGCGGATCAGATACGAGGCTCCGCTTCTTTCTCCGCCGGGAATGTACAATTACCCGAAGGGTTTGTTCTTCCAGTTGATCCCTACAATCGGACTGACACGTTTGTCCGGTTTTTCAGTGCAGAGACATGGTTCCTTCTGACCTCCGCGGGGCCGGATCGGTGCACTGATGTATCGGCAACTCTGCTGAGTGCCGACCCGTGGATGGCAATTACTTCAGCGAGATACGATCCGACCAATGGAGTCTTCAGTCGCGGCGATCTGATTGCCTTTTGCGAGTTTAGTCGCCAATAAGCGGGCTGGCAGCCTCGTTTGTTACTGGAAATCAATGAAGTTCGACTCTCGTCAGGCAGACTCCGCATGGCGTATGTCGTTTCTGATCACCCGGTCTGGCGCGAATCGGGCAGGACTCAGCATGGACGGCCATGATGTTTCTGAATGAAAGGAAGGTTCATTATGCAGTCAGGAATCAGCCGCGAGTGGATCTTCGTTCTGATTTCAACGATGCTTTTGTTAAATTCGACCGATGCACAATCGACTTCGAAGGACGACTTGATTCTCAGTCCTCGCCTTTTGGAGTTAGGACGGCAGCTCACGCATGGAAACAGCGATCGGCTGGTTGAGTTTGAAAAGGCATTGGAGGAGGAGGGGGCGCCGCTTGTTGAACCTTTGGAAGGCAACGAGGAGGAGATGCTTGTCACATTTGTTTGGCGCGGAAATTCCGAAACCGAAAACGTTGTGGTTTTTTTGCAAAGTGGAGGGCCGGACCCGGCGGACAACCGGATGGAACGGCTTGCATCGACGGATCTCTGGTACAAGAGCTACATTTTTGGCAGGGATGCCCGTTTCGTTTACTCCCTTTCTCCCAACGATTCACTTGTTCCGCTTGATGATCCGAACGTGGATTTCAGGAAACGGTTCTCCACCGTTCAGCGGGATCCGTTGAATCCGAAACACCATCCATTGGAGACGGAGGGTGTTCCGCCGTTCATGGTTCTCTCAATGGTGGAGATGCCTGAAGCTCCACCACAGCCCTGGGCTGCAAAGCGATCCGGAATTGCACACGGTGACGTAAAGGAAGAGTTCTTTGTCAGTAAAATCCTTGGAAATGAACGCCAACTATTCGTCTACAGACCTCCCGAGTATTCACCCGACAGGAATGAACCTTATCCTCTTCTCGTCATGTTTGACGGATGGTCATACATTCATCGGGTTCCAACACCCACGATTCTCGACAATTTGATTTCTGACGGCAGGATTCCGCCCACTGTCGCCGTGCTCATTGATACCAGGCGCCAGCGAGGCAGGGAACTCTCCTGCTACAGGCCGTTTGCATCTTTTCTTTGTGAAGAGCTTCTGCCCTCGATCAGGGACAGGTATCACGTAACCCACGATCCGGGCCGAACGATCATCTCCGGTTCCAGTCTGGGCGGTCTGGCGGCAACCTGTACCGCAATGTGGAACCCTGACGCTTTCGGAAAAGTGCTGTCGCAGTCAGGGAGCTATTACTGGAAGCCGGCAGAGGAAGAGGACTTCGAATGGGTCGGCAGACAGTTCGCTTCAATGGACCGGCTGCCACTTGAGTTTTATCTTGATGTTGGTCTGTTGGAAAAAACGATGCCGAAGCCCGGCGGGTTGAATCAACTGACTGTGAACAGGAATTTCCATCGCATCCTGCGAGACAAAGGATATCAGGTTCACTATCAGGAGTTCAATGGGGCACACGAGCATGTGTGTTGGCAGGGAACACTGGGCGACGGGTTGATTGCATTGCTAAACGATTGATACGAATTGAAGCCTCAGAGCGTCGATTGTAACAAAGATCGCCGGGGGTCCTCTCATGGGCACAATACTCGTTGCCCATCCCGGAAATGGGCTCTCCTTTCCTCATACTGGCACTATTCAACTCAAACGACTCATCCGTGAAAGGGTCACCATGAGAGTCCCCCTGAGTCACGGCCGCCGGCTTGCGGTCTCACTTCTTGCATTTGGCGCTTCACAATTTGCCGTTTTAGAGCTTTGCGCTCAGAATGGTCCGGATGAGAAAGGGGAACCCTTTCTCAGTCTGAATCTTTCTCTGGTTCCGGCGTCGCAACCGGGCTTCAGGCTTGATGGAATCGGATTGAATCATCTCTCCGGCGGCAGTGTTTCAGGCGCAGGCGATGTGAACGGCGACGGAGTCGCGGATTTTGTCACCGGGGCGCGCTCCGCCAACGATGACCCTCTGTTTTCCGGCCAGAGCTATGTCATTTTCGGCAACGCCACGGGTGGTGTTGTTGACCTCGGTTCGATCGGTGCCGCCGGCTTCACGATAGACGGATCCGTGCAGGGCGAGTCTTCCGGAGAAAGTGTTTCAGGCGCAGGCGATGTGAACGGCGATGGTCTTGATGATGTCGTCATCGGAGCATTCAACTCGAGTGTTGTTGGCCGCGCCGTTGTCGTTTTTGGGAAGACCGGCACCACAACGGTGGATCTTGGTGCGCTCGGTGGCGGGGGATTCAATATCATTGGTGAGATGAATCTCAGCCACACAGGCTATAGCGTTTCCGGTGCGGGCGACGTAAACGGAGACGGGTTGGACGATGTGATTATTGGTGCGAAACAAGCCAACCCGACGGGCGATCCCGCAGATGACGATACGGGCATCAGCTACGTCGTGTTCGGGAAGGACTTCGATACCGTGGACGTGGACCTTTCATCGCTTGGTTCCCATGGATTCAAGATCATCGGCGTCGACCCGGACGATCTGTCGGGAATCAGCGTTTCAGGTGCCGGAGACGTGAACGGCGACGGCCTTGCGGACGTGATCATCGGTGCCAGCAGGGCGGGTGACGGAACTTTCGCGGGTGAAGCATACGTCGTCTTTGGCAAGGCGGACAACACGACCGTTGAACTGGGATCGTTGGGTTCCGGAGGGTTTCTGATCGAAGCTGCAAGCTCGGGTGATCTGACGGGGCGAAGCGTGGCTGGAGCGGGGGATGTGAACGGCGACGGACTCGCCGATGTGATCGTGGGGGCTTACGGAGGCGACGCTAACGGTTCTTCCTCGGGGGAAAGTTTCGTTGTTTTCGGCAAGGCCGGAAGCGCGGCTGTGAGTCTTGGTGCCCTGGGTGCCGGAGGGTTCCGGATCGATGGCATGGCAATAGGGGATCAGGCGGGCTTCGGAGTTTCGGGCGCGGGCGATGTGAATCGGGACGGACTCGCCGACGTCATCGTGGGCGCGCGGCGCGCGGACCCGGACAGCCAGGCAAATGCGGGCGAGACGTACGTTATTTTCGGGAAGGCGGATTCAGCCACAGTAGACCTCCGTGACCAGGGCAACATGGCATTCGAAATTGAAGGGCATCTGCCGGGCGATTCATCAGGGCGGAGTGTTTCCTCCGCCGGTGACGTGAACGGCGATGGCCTTGCTGACATTATGATCGGAGCCTACGCCGCCACTGCAGGGGATGACTACGCGGGGAGGTCATATGTCTTGTTTACGCCCCTTGAGCAAAGCATCTTTCCAAGCCCCTACAAGGCATTTGCCAGGAGCGACGACGCCCCCAATCTGGCCATCGGGACGACTGGCGATGGCGGTAATGCATCGTCACCGGACAGCAGATGCTGGATCGATTTCGATAGCGGGTCGGGTCCAGGGCTGGACGGGGCGTCTCTTCAGACGGTCACGATTGCGGACGGATTTCTGGTCAACAACCTGGACGGGCACCTGCCTTTGGACTGGCTGATCGAGAGTGATCGCACGAGTTTCGGTACTGCAGAGGTGGTTTTGCGCTATACGGATAACGAACTTGTCGGCTTTCCCGAAGCCGGACTGAACGTTTATCAGGCACCGAATGACAGCGGGCCGTGGTCGATGATCTCGTCTTCTCAGAATATGGCTCGAAACGAGTTCGCTTTCAACACAACGACCTTCGGGAATTTCGCTCTCGCGACGGGTATTCCTTCGCCGGACTTAACGCTCTCAACGCCGGCAACGACATTCGTCAATGCACCCATTAACGTGACCGCGACGTTTTCGCTGGAGGTGACCGGTTTTGAGGAGAGCGACCTGGTGCTCACCAACGCGACCGTTTCCGGCTTTGGGCAGACGGCCAATCCGCTTGTCTATGAGTTCACGCTGGAACCTGTGAGCGAAGGAAACTTCAATGTCCAGGTTCCCGTTAACGTTGCTACCGGAGCGAGTGGGCAGGGCAATCGTCCGTCGAACCTGATTCAACGATCGTTCGATGCGACACAACCGAGCGCGACTCTGTCGACCCTGGCCACTGATCCAACGAACATGCCTTTTGTCGTGCAGGTGGCGTTCAACGAGTTGGTATCCGGATTGATGATCGACGAGTTCGATGTGACGAACGGAACGGCAGATGATCTGACAGCGACGAGCTCGACCGGTTTCGACCTGACGATCACGCCGGACATGCATGGCGAGGTTTCGGTAACGCTTCCCGCGGACTCCGTGACGGATTCCGCGGGCAATGGAAACCCGGAATCGAACACGATCACGATCTTCAACGACATCATTGGACCAACAGTGGAGCTGAGTTCCGCGAGCCCCGATCCCACGAATACGTTCGCTATCATTCAGGCGGAATTCAGTGACACTCCCGTTGGTTTTTCGGTCGAGGATGTGTCCGCCACGAATGCCACCGTTTCGTTTTTCCAGCAGTCAGGAATGCCAAGTATTTACTTTTACAGACTGACTGCGGTTTCCGACGGACCGTTCAGTACTTTCATTGGCGAGGGCGGGGCGACAGACGATCTCGGAAACCCGAATTCATCATCGAACACGCTGATGCTTCGTTTTGATGGAACGGCGCCGGAAGTCACGATCAGTACGGAAAGTTTGAGCGTAATGGGTGAGTTTGCGGTCGACGTGTCGTTCGGAGAGGGTGTGACCGGGTTTGAACAGGATGATGTTGCGGTCACAAATGGTACTCTCTCCGGTTTTGTCACGATCACGGAGGGACTTGAGTACGGTTTTACCGTGACGCCGATGGTCCCCGGAAGTGTGGAGATCTCCGTTCCCATGGGGGCCGCATCCGACTCCGCCGGCAACGATAACTCCCCCTCAAACCTTTTGGTGGTGGATTTTCTTGTGGAACCGGAATCGACAGATCTTTGGATGCTGGAATAGTGCACGCCATTCGGCGGGGGGGAGGCGCCTGCGAATTGCAGAATGGCTTTGGCAAGGGAAGGAAAGGTGTGAGTGCGTCGTAGTCTTCCGTACGTCGCCAACGGGATGGGTCCGGGTGGCGTTCCAATTGATAAACAAACGATTACATTCGTTGGAGGCTTTGAATTTTCCTGTTTTCTGCCTCTCTCTTTCGGCGACGAGTCGATCGACTGGCTGTTGTGAGTGAAAAAGCCAAAATTCGACCCCAAACCCCTTGACAGGCCACAGGGTCGTTCCTACCTTCCGCGCCCCTGCTCAGGGACAAATATGTCCTCAAAGCGGGGCGAAGGTAGTGCGGGTCACGTCTCCCTCAGCGTGAATTGCCGAAAGGCCCCGCCCGGAAAATAAGGAAGTGAGGGCGCCTTCCGACCCCAGTGAGCAGCCGATTTTGTCGGCACTCCGGTCACGCGCCCTTCAAGTCCGAGTTTTCCGAACCAGAAGGCCACGCGAATGCGGCTTTGCGGCGGAACCCTTCACCGCCGCCCCCGAGATTCCCGAAACGGGATAATCCGGGGAAACTAAAGCCGCGCATTTTCGTGCCTTCAAGACCGGATCGAGGGGCCGAAAACGTGGGAACCAATTCGATTCTTTTTCAGTCGGAGGCCATCTGAAATGGCGAAAGAGGCATTCAACAGAGACAAGCCGCACGTCAACGTCGGTACGATCGGTCACATCGACCATGGAAAGACGACTCTGACGGCTGCCATCTCGGCATGCCAGGCCCGCAAGGGTTTCGGCGACATTGTTGCGTTCGACGGTATCGACAAAGCGCCGGAAGAGAAGGAACGCGGCATTACGATTAACACCGCGCACATCGAGTATCAGACAGAATCGCGCCACTATGCGCACGTCGACTGCCCAGGCCACGCCGACTATATCAAGAACATGATTACGGGCGCCGCCCAGATGGACGGCGCCATTCTTGTGGTTGCCGCGACGGACGGCCCAATGCCTCAGACTCGCGAGCACGTGCTTCTCGCCAAGCAGGTGAACGTGCCCCGCATCGTCGTCTATCTCAACAAGTGCGACATGGTCGAGGACGAGGAGCTGCTGGAACTTGTGGAGATGGAAGTCGTTGAGTTGCTTGAGACGCACGGCTTCACCGGCGGTGACTTCGGTGACGCTCCGATCATCCGCGGGTCAGCCTTGAAGGCTCTTGAGGGGGAAGAGAGTGATCTTGGAACGAAGTCCATTGATCGCCTCATGGAGGCTATCGACTCCTTTATTCCCGAGCCCGTTCGTGATATCGACAAGCCCTTCCTGATGCCTGTTGAGGACGTCTTCTCGATCTCCGGCCGCGGCACTGTCTGTACGGGCCGTGCAGAGCGTGGTATCCTCAAGAAGATGAGCGAAGTGGAAATCGTCGGTATTCGCGACACCCGCAAAACGACTGTGACTGATGTCGAGATGTTCCGCAAGCTGCTTGATGAGGCGCGGGCTGGTGACAATGTCGGCCTTCTGCTTCGCGGAACTGAGAAGGATGAGATTGAGCGTGGAATGGTTATTGCCGCGCCGGGCAGCATCAAGCCTCACAAGAAGTTCAAGGCATCCGTCTACATTCTGAAGAAGGAAGAGGGTGGGCGTCACACGCCATTCTTCAAGGGATACCGGCCTCAGTTCTACTTCCGGACAACGGATGTGACGGGCATGGTGGTTCTTCCCGAGGGTGTTGAGATGGTGATGCCGGGCGACAATGTGGACTTCGAAGTCGAGTTGCACACACCAATCGCCATCGAGAAAGAACTGCGCTTCGCGGTTCGCGAGGGTGGCCGCACCGTTGGCGCCGGCGTTGTAACCGAAATTCTCGAGTGATGAGTTAACTAACCGGCGGAGAGAGCGAAACTCTCCGCCGGTTTTTCGTGCCAAACAGACAGAGGTAAATTCATGGCCGGTCAGATCATTCGCATCAATCTTCGCTCTTTCGACTCACGTCTTCTGGACACGTCGGTTGGTTCCATCGTGGACACGGCGCGTCAGACTGGGGCGACAGTTGCGGGCCCGGTTCCGCTGCCGACACGCATTCGTCGGTTTACGGTGTTGCGGTCGCCGCACGTGGACAAAAAATCGCGCGAGCAGTTTGAACTGCGGCAGCACAAGCGGCTGGTTGATCTGGTCAATCCCTCGCAGAAAACCCTCGACGAACTTCAGAATCTTGAACTGCCGGCTGGCGTTCATGTGGAGATCAAGCTGACCTGATCTCTTCGGACGCTTCGCGGCTGACGATGAGAATCCAGAGGCGGAACAGATGGCCCTCGGACTACTTGGAAAAAAAATTGGTATGACCCAGATCTTCGACGAGAACGGGGTCATGATTCCCGTCACTCTCGTGGTGGCGGGTCCCTGCCCGGTCGTGCAGAAGCGCGATCTGGAGAAGGACGGCTATGAGGCTGTCCAGATCGGCTTCGATGAAAAAGCCGAGAAGCGCGCCAATCGTCCTGAGAACGGACACTTCGCCAAGGCGGGCGTGAAGCCCTGTCGTATTGTACGCGAGGTTCGCGGTGAAGAAACAAAGGATCTCGAGGTCGGGCAGACCCTGGATCTTGGTCTCTTTGAAGACGGCGAGCGCGTGGATGTGATCGGCACCACGAAGGGTCGGGGCTTTGCGGGCGTGCTCAAGCGGCACAATGCGAGCCCGGGTCCGAATTCACACGGCTCGATGTATCATCGCAAGCCGGGTTCAATGGGTGGTTCATCCTATCCTTCGCGGGTGTTCAAGGGCAAGAAGCTGCCCGGTCAGTACGGCAACTCGCGAGTGACAGCCCGAAACCTGCAGATCGTGGGCCGCGATACGGAGAAAAACCTGCTCTTTGTGCGAGGTTCCATTCCCGGCGCGAACAACAGCTACGTGCTTGTACGCAAGCGCTCCTGAAGGACCGAGGTCTGAACGATGGCTAGTGTGACACTGAAAAAGACGGATGGCTCTGATGCCGGCAGCGTGGAACTCGCGGCCGAAATCTTCGAAGCCCCTCAAAACGAGGTTCTCGTCCGTGAGGCTCTGAATGCCTATCTTGGCAATCAGCGTCAGGGGACGCATGCGACCAAGTCGCGCGGAGAAGTTCGTGGCGGCGGACGCAAACCCTGGAAGCAAAAAGGAACAGGCAGGGCGCGGGCTGGAACCATTCGTTCTCCTCTCTGGCGTGGTGGCTGTATTGTGTTTGGCCCGCAGCCGAGAGACTATCGCACGAAATTTAACACGAAGAAGCGCAAGGCTGCCTTTCGTGCTGTTTTGAGTTCCCGGGTTTCAGGGAATGCATTGATCGTAGTGGATGATTTCGATCTCTCCGCCGCTCCCAGAACAAAGAATCTGGTCGAGCAGATGGACAAACTCGGGACGGAAGGCCGTGTTTTGATTATCACCTCCGGTTCCAACGAGTTGCTGATTCGTTCCGCACGCAATCTCCAGTGGGTTGATGTTGTGCCGGCGGTTGAAGTGAACTTTTACGACGTGCTTGTGGCCGACACGGTCATTCTGACGAAGGGCGGTTTGGACGCCATTCAGGAGGCCGCGAAATGAGCAAGAGTCCCTACGACATTCTCCTGAGGCCTGTGATTACTGAGCAGGCGCTCAACGGGCAGATTGAAAACAAGTACACCTTTGAGGTGTCTCTGGATGCCAACAAGAAGGAAATCCGCAACGCTGTCGAGAAGGCGTTTGGAGTGAAGGTTGTAGATATCAATACGGTTCTTACCAAGGGTCGTGCAGTGAACCGCTTCCGCATGCGTCCCGGGAAAAAACCGGATGTGAAGAAAGCCATCATCACTTTGGCGGAGGGCCAGGCTCTGGAACTCAGCTAAGGCCGGGCAGAGAGAACTGAATCATGGGAATCAAGAAGTTCAAGCCATACACACCGGTTCGCCGCACGATGACCGTGAACTCCTTTGAGGAGATCACGAAGTCGACGCCGGAAAAATCGCTGATTGCGAAGAACCATAACAAGAAGGGTCACAACTGCCACGGGCGTATCACGTCGCGTTTTCGTGGTGGCGGTCACAAGAGGCTCTATCGGGTTATCGATTTCAAGCGCAACAAGGACGGGGTTCCAGCAAAGATCGCCTCGATTGAGTACGATCCGAACCGAACCGCTTTCATCGCGCTGCTTCACTACGCTGACGGCGAGAAGCGCTACATTCTCGCGCCGCGAGGGGTGAAAGTCGGTCGCACCCTGATGAGCGGTCCCGATGCGGAAGCACGTGTGGGCAATTGCCTTCCTCTCGCGAAGATTCCGGTTGGTACGATCATACACGCTGTTGAACTGCAGCCTGGCCGTGGTGCTCAAATGGCTCGCAGTGCGGGAACGTCGGTCAGTCTGGTGGCGCGCGAAGGCAAAATGGCGACGCTGCGTTTGCCTTCCGGCGAGGTCCGCCTTGTACCCGCCGAGTGCCGTGCGACCGTCGGCTCCACGAGCAACCCTGATCACAACCTCGTGGTCGGTGGCAAAGCCGGACGCACCCGCTGGCTTGGTCGCCGCCCTCATAACCGAGGCGTTTCGATGAATCCCGTCGATCACCCCATGGGTGGTGGTGAGGCGAAGACCTCCGGCGGAGGACACCCCGTGTCACCGTGGGGGCAGAAAGCCAAGGGTGGGAAAACCCGCAAGCGCAAGAAGGGCAGCAGCAAGCTGATCATCAAGCGCCGCAAGTAATTCAGGAATTTTGGACAGGGAACACTCGCAAGAGGTTAAAGCATGCCACGTTCGCTCAGAAAGCCACCATTCGTCGACGAGCATCTTCTCGAAAAGATCGAGGCGCTGAACGAGACGAATCAAAAACGGGTGATCAAAACTTGGTCACGCCGTTCGATGATCATTCCGGATATGATCGGCCACACAATCGCCGTTCACAATGGAAAGGGATTCGTTCCCGTGTTTGTTAGTGAGAACATGGTGGGTCACAAGCTGGGCGAGTTTTCGCCGACCCGGACATTCCGGACGCATGGCGGCAAGACCGCCAAGACGGTACGCTAAACCGAACAACGACTGAACCGAAGAGAGTAACCAGCCATGGGCAGGCGAGCCAGAGAACGCAAACAACGCCATCAGGCGGAAACACCGGTCACTCAGGACGGCCGTGAGGTTGTGTCCCGTGCGGTGACACGTTACGTCCACTGCGCCCCGCGGAAGATGGCGCTGGTCGTGGATCAGATTCGCAATCGCTCGGTGGCGGAGGCCCTCCAGACACTGGAGTTCCTCCATCGTCCGTCGGCGGTTCCATACGTCAAGGCGACGCTGAAATCGGCCATTGCAAACGCGGAAGACACCGCACCGGATCCGATGGAACTGGTTGTTGGCGAGGTTCGCGTCGAGGGTGCGCCGATGCTGAAGCGCATTCGTCCCGCATCAATGGGTCGGGCAGTGCGGGTTCGCAAGCGCCTGAGTCACATTACCATCAAGCTGACCAACGTTTGAGTATTTGAGAAAGGTACCAGGAAGCGCTCATGGGTCAAAAAGTCAATCCGCACGGTTTCCGGGTCGGAGTCATCAAGGACTGGGACTCCCGCTGGTTCTTCCCCGATAACTACAAGGGGCACCTTCATGAGGATCTTCGTATCCGGAAGGCGATCAAGAGCCGCTTCAGCCATGCCGGTGTTGCACGCATTGAGATCGAACGTGCCGCACGGCGAGTGAAGATCACGATTCATACCGCGCGTCCTGGCATTATCATCGGCAAGAAGGGCTCCGAAATTGAGTCACTTCGCCAGGAGATGCAGAAGCTCTCGGACAAGCAGGCGGTGATCAACATCGAGGAAGTCAAGCGCCCCGATCTGAATGCCCAGCTTGTTGCGGAAAACGTGGCGGGTCAGCTCATGCGCCGTATCAGCTTCCGCCGCGCCATGAAGAAGACGATGCAGAGCGTCATGAAGGCGGGAGCTCTTGGGGTGAAGATTTATTGTGGTGGTCGTCTCGGAGGCTCGGAAATGGCCCGGCGTGAATGGGTTCGTGAGGGCAGGGTTCCTCTTCACACTCTGCGTGCCGATATCGATTACGGATTCGCCCAGGCAGCCACAAAGTACGGCATTATTGGTGTCAAAGTGTGGGTGTTTCGCGGAGAGGTTTTCAACAAGGACGCAAAAAGCGCCTGAACGGGCCGACAGATTTCAGGATAACGGAAAATGCTTTTACCCAAACGACCAAAACACCGCAAGGTTCAGAAAGGCCGCCGTCCCGGCAAGGCCTGGCGCGGCAGCACTCTGAGCTACGGAAGCTTCGGCATCAAGGCTTTGGAGGCGGGTTGGATTACCAATCGCCAGATCGAAGCCTCGCGTATTGCCATCACGCGTACGGTCAAGCGTGGCGGGAAGCTCTGGATTACCATTTTCCCGGACAAGCCTCTCACTGTGAAGCCGGCGGAAACGCGCATGGGCAAGGGCAAGGGTAACCCGGAGCACTGGGTTGCGGTTGTTAAGCCCGGACGCATCATGTTTGAGCTCGAAGGCGTGCCGGAGGATCTGGCGCGTCAGGCGATGACCAAGGCGATTCACAAGCTGCCTATCAAGGCACGTTTTGTGACTCGCAACGAGATGGAGGCCTGAGGCGACGATGGCAGTTACGGTTTTTGACAACGAGAAGCTGCGGAAGATGACACCGGATGATCTGCAGGAACGGTTGGCTGAGGCGAAGCAGGAGTTGTTTTCCCTGCGCGTCAAGCAGGTCACGAAGGAAGTCGAGGACACCTCGACGATCCGCATGAAACGCCGCGAGATCGCACGTATTCGCACCATCATGAATGAAAAGGCGAAAGCCGCCGGCTGATAGTTACCGGAAGGCATTTGGTAAGGAGACTGGCCGATGGCCGAGCAGACACAGGAAGCGACAGACCAGGGCGCGAAGGGAAAGACCCGCATCGGTCTTGTGGTGAGCGACAGGATGGACAAGACACTCGTCGTTCGCGTGCAGCGGATGAAGCAGCATCCGGTCTACAAGAAGTATATCCGGCGCGACAAGAAGCTCTATGTTCATGACGAGAACAATGACGCGCACGCGGGTGACACAGTGGAAGTTGCGGAGGTAACCCGCCCACTGTCCAAGACAAAGCGTTACCGTCTCGTTCGTGTCGTGGAACGCGCAAAGTAATCAGGCAGTCCCGGCAAAGGTTTTCGGAGCAAACCGATGATTCAGGAATACACAGTACTCAATGTCGCGGACAACTCGGGAGCACGGAAAATCCGCTGCTTCAAGGTCCTTGGCGGTTCGAAGCGCCGCTATGCGTCGATTGGAGATTTGATTGTCGCATCGGTCCGCGAGGCGGATCCCGCCGGCAACGTAAAGAAGGGCGATGTCGTGCGCGCCGTGATCGTTCGCACAGCCCGTGAGGTCCGCCGTGAAGACGGAAGTTACATTCGCTTCTACGACAATGCGGCGGTGATTGTGAACAAGGACGGTGAGCCCGTCGGGACCCGCATTTTCGGTGCTGTGGGCCGCGAGCTTCGCGCCCGAAAGTTCATGAAGATCGTCTCTCTGGCCCCAGAGGTCTTTTGAGAGAAGGAGCTGAAGGTTATCATGAGTCTGATTCGCAAGGGCGACATCGTGGAAGTCATCGCCGGTAACTGGGCGAAGAAGGAAGAGGGCGAAGCCCATCGTCCCCGTGGCACGGTGCTGGAGGTTTTCCGTCAGGAGGACCGCGTGAAGGTCGAAGGCATTAACCTGCGTGTGAAGCATACTCCCGTCCGCCCGATTGAGGGCGGAGGCCAGGAAGGCGGCATCATCGAGGAGGAGGCACCCATGCACATCAGCAGCGTTGCCTTTGTCGATCCGCAGACGGACAAGCCTGTAAGGCTTGGAATGAAAATCAAGGAAGACGGGACAAAGGTGCGCGTGACGCGCGGCCGCAACTCCTCGAACTCCGAAGTCTGAGCAGGATGAAATTCCCACGGTTCGGTGTACAAAGCCACCGGATAACAAAGGGATGAAGGAAATGGCAGAGAAGAAGGACAAAAAAGAAGCCGGAGCGGCGGTCGCCCCACGACCGGTCCCGCGCCTGCTGGTCGAGTACCGGGAGAAGATTGCTCCCGCGATGCAGCAGAAGTTCGGCTACAAGAACGTGATGGAAATCCCGCGCCTCCAGAAGATGGTTGTGAATATGGGCGTTGGCGATGCCGCACGTGATATCAAGGAGCTGGAGCATGCCCGTCGTGAGCTTGGCATCATCACCGGTCAGCTTCCGCTCGAAACGCGTGCCCGCATTAGTGTGGCGCAGTTCAAGATTCGAGAAGGGATGAAGGTCGGCTGCTTCGTTACACTGCGAGGTCACCGCATGTATGAATTTCTTGATCGTCTTGTTTACGTTGCGATTCCCCGTATTCGCGACTTTCGCGGGTTGCCGGCAAACGCCTTCGACGGGCGCGGCAATCACTCGATGGGCATCAAGGAGCACAACATCTTCGTGGAACTCGAGTACAGCGACATTTCGAGAAACCGCGGTATGAACATCACGACGGTTACAACGGCCAGGACTGATGCTGAAGCGAAGGAACTGCTCAGCCAGTTTGGCATGCCGTTCAGAACCTGATTCGACGGACGATTCGAGGGTTTTCGAACCCGGAGGTTGAAAGAAGCTCATGACTCTCTCAGATCCCGTTGCCGACATGCTGACTCGCATCAGGAATGCAAACCTGATGTTCAAGGACCATGTCGACATCCCCAACTCCCGGATGAAGGTCGCTCTGGCCAAAATCCTCAAGGACGAGGGATTCATCAAGTACTACAAGGTCATGCGGACGGACAAGCAGGGCATGATCCGCGTGTTCCTTAAGTACGGACCGAATCGCGAGCGCGTGATCAACGGTCTCGAGCGCATCAGCAAGCCGGGCATTCGTCGTTACGTGAAAGCCCAGGAGGTCCCGCGTGTTCGCGGCGGGCTTGGCGTGGTGATTCTCTCGACGTCCCGTGGAATCATGACCGGTCGCGACTGCCGCCGCGAAGGCGTCGGCGGCGAAGTACTCTGCACTGTCTGGTAAACCGCCCGGAGGTTATTGACGTGTCACGCATTGGAAAGCTTCCCATCGCGATCCCGAAGGGCGTCGAGGTGAAGACCACGCCGACGGAAGTCACTGTGAAGGGCCCCAAGGGCACTTTGTCGGTACCGACTCATGGCCGGGTGGATGTCAAGATCGAGGATGGCTCCGTCCACGTTGCGCGCTTCAGTGACGCGCGTCAGGATAGAGCTTATCATGGTCTTTATCAGCGCCTCATTCGTAACTCCGTGATTGGAGTCAGCGAAGGTTTCAAGAAGGAACTGGAAATTCAGGGTGTTGGTTATCGTGCCCAGGCAAAGGGCAAGAGCCTGAGCCTGAGCCTTGGCTATTCACACCCCATTGAGGTGACGCCACCCGCTGGTATTACGCTGAGTGCGCCGCAACCGACGGAGGTTGTGGTCGAAGGCGCCGACAAGCAGCAGGTTGGTCAGATAGCCGCCATTATTCGCGGTTATCGTCCACCTGAACCATACAAGGGCAAAGGCGTGCGCTACAAGGGCGAGTACGTTCGCCGCAAGGCCGGCAAGTCCGGCGGCAAGAAATAGGGAATTTGAACTCCGGCGCGGGTGGTTGAGCCGACGCCTCCGCGACCGCGGGAGAGAAAACAATGAAGATGTTTGCAAAGCACAGAGATCGCAAATCGAAGTGGGGACGCCTTCGGCGCCGCCACGCTCGGGTACGTCATCGCGTATCGGGCACGGCGGAGCGCCCTCGTTTGCAGGTGCGCAAGTCGCTTCGACACCTTTATGTCATTGTGGTGAACGATGAGGTTGCCGGCGGCAGTCAGACAATCATTTCCCTCAGCACGGTTGCTCGCGACGGAACCGGATCCACGTGTTCCTGTAACGCGGCGAGCGCGAAGAACCTGGGCGGTCGGATTGCCGCGGCTCTGAATGAGAAGGGAATCAAGGAGGTCGTCTTTGATCGTGGCGGCTATCCCTATCACGGTGTTATCAAAGCACTTGCGGACGCTGTTCGCGAAGGTGGCATCAAGGTTTGACAGCGGTCTGTTGACCGGAACCCTCGAGAGATCAAACGCATCGGAAAGCGATCATGAGCGTGGCAGAAACTGAGGAACCCGTAATCGAAGAAGGCCAGGAGCGGGAAGACGAACTTCCTCTGCGCCTCGGACCGGCGGAGACCATCGACGCCAGCAAGCTGGATCTGCGGGAGGAAGTCGTAAGCCTTAACCGCGTCGCCAAAGTTGTGAAGGGCGGCCGACGTTTCAGCTTTTCGGCTTTGACCGTCGTGGGTGACGGCCATGGGCACGTTGGAATTGGATTTGGCAAGGCCAACGAGGTTCCCAGCGCGATTCAGAAGTCTATCGAGAGCGCCAAGAAGAGTCTCATTGCCGTTCCCATCATCGGCCGCACAATCCCGCATGCGATTATCGGGGAGTTTGGTGCAGGCAGAGTTTTGCTGAAGCCTGCTTCCGAAGGTACCGGCATGATTGCCGGTCCCGCAATGCGCGCTGTGCTTGAGATGGCAGGCGTTCGTGACTGCCTGACGAAGGTTCTTGGCTCGGATAACCAGATCAATGTCGTAAAGGCGACCTTCTCCGGCCTTCGAAGCCTGCAGACGGTTGAGCGGATTGCCGAGCTCCGTGGCAAGAGCATGGAAGAAATTCTTGGCAACAAGGGCGCGGACCGCTGGCGCAAGGGTCGCGAGGAAGCTGCCAGCATGAAGGCGGAAATTGCGGCCCAGAAGCGCGGTGAGAAGCAGAGTCGTCGCGGAACCTATACTGCCGGCGGGCGCCGGGATGAAGAAGATGAGAAAAAGACAGCCGAAGCCGCTGCGAGTCAGCCCGCCAAGTCCTGAGACTGTTTCTCAAATGCGATTACCTGACGGAGTGTCGTCATGAAGAAGGTCAAAATCACCTGGGAAAAGAGTGCGAGTGGCCGCAAAGAAGTCCATCGTCGCACTATCAAGGCTCTTGGACTGAACCACCGCGGCAGCAGTGTGATCAAAGAACTGACGCCGCAGGTCCAGGGCATGATCAAGAGTGTTGAATTCATGCTTAAGATTGAGGAGATGGCTTGAAATGAAAATCCATCAGCTGCCCGGCGACCCCGGTCGTAAACAGAAGCGCAAGCGAGTCGGACGCGGTGAAAGCAGTGGCCTTGGCAAAACTGCGGGTAAGGGTAACAAGGGCCACAAGGCGCGTTCAGGCGGTGGAAAGCATATGGGCTTTGAGGGTGGTCAGATGCCCCTTCAACGCCGTATTCCCAAGTTCGGATTCAAGAATCCGTTCCGCACTGAGTATGAAGTGGTGAATGTCTCCGATCTTGAGCGTATTTTCGAGGGAGGCTCAGTGGTTGACATTGAAGCTCTGCGGAATGCGCGTGCGGTTCGCACAACGAAGCCAGTGAAAATTCTGGGCAACGGAGAGATTTCAAAGTCGCTGACAGTCAGGGCGAACAAGTTTTCGAAGTCGGCGATTGCAAAGATCGAGAAGGCGGGTGGATCGACGGAAGTGATCGGCTGATCGCGAAGAGCGAGACCATCCACCAGCGAACACCTCCGGCGGTAGATTCATGATCCAGCAAATAAAGTCGTTTTTCGAGCTTCACAGGGACCTGGTCCGCAAGGCGGTCTATACCCTGATGATGATTGGCATTTACAGGGTCGGGACCCACGTCCCGGCCCCGTTTGTCGATAGCGACAAGGTTCGCGAATTCTTTAATTCGGCAGGAGGTGGAAAAGGCATCCTGAGCATGGTGGACATGTTCACGGGTGGCGGTTTCATGAACATGTCGGTCATGGCGATCGGCATCATGCCGTATATTTCCGCACAGATTATTCTTCAGTTGCTGATGATTGTCTGGCCTCGTCTCGAGAAGCTGAAGAAAGAGGGAGAGGCCGGTCAGAAGAAAATAGAGCAGTGGACACGCTACGGCACAGTCCTGATTGCTCTGATCCAGTCCATCGGTATTGCAACTTTCATTGTTCAGAGTGAGCTTGTTTCCGACGCACTTCTGAACATGACGCTGTTTGGTATCCCTTCGATTGTGGGAATCGAGTTCGGCACGATCGTGTTCGTGCTGACCACAATGCTGGCAGTGACCACCGGAACCACGCTTCTCATGTGGATTGGTGAGCGAATCACGGCCAACGGTATTGGGAACGGCATTTCACTCATCATCGCTGTCGGCATTATTGCAATGTATCCGACCGCTGCCGCTCTGATGTACTCGAATCTTGCAAACGAGGTTCTGTCGAAGATCTGGCTGCCGGTCATTGGTTTCCTCTGCATTGTGACAACGATTGTGATCATCCTCATTCAGGAGGGTGCGAGGAAGATTCCGATTCAGCATGCGCGCCGGACTGTCGGCCGCCGTGTGCAGATGGCACAGACCAACTATCTGCCTTTGAAAGTCAACACGGCAGGTGTTATTCCGGTTATCTTTTCCTCCGCGATTCTCTCCTTCCCTCAGATCCTTTTCTCTTCAATTTCCTTTGGAAGCTCAGGGCCTGCCAGCAGCCTCGGGATGCTGTTCCTGCCCGGTTCTCCCTTCAATCTGTATGACGCTCTCCAGGTCGAAAAGGGAAGCATCTTTTTGCTCCTGAAAATGGTGAACGTGTATACAATTCTTTACATTATTATCACTGCTTTTTTCTGCTTCTTCTACACTGCAGTGACTTTCAATCCGACGGACGTCGCAGAGAATCTCAAGAAGAGCGGTGCATTCATTCCCGGATACCGTCCCGGCAAGCAGACGGCTGATTACATCGATATGGTGCTGACTCGCATTACCACGGTGGGTGCATTCTTCCTCGTAACGGTTGCTCTGATTCCCCAAATGCTGAGTGTTGCCTTTAACGTTCACTGGAGCTTCGCTGAGTTTGCGGGAGGAACGGGGCTGATCATTGTTGTGGGCGTGGCTCTCGATACGTTGAAGCGCGTCGAGGCGAAGCTGATTATGAAGAACTACGATTCCTATGGAGCACGGCGATCGATCAAACGTGGCGGCGAGGGAGACGGTGGTGGCAGGCGCTGGCGCGGCCGCACGGCGTGATCGTTCTTCCGGCAGTGCATGTTTTCGTATTTCCGCCGAGGAGAAGGTGAACTGTGAATCTCGTGCTGTTCGGTCCACCCGGCGCCGGCAAGGGAACCCAGTCACAGCTGATTTGCGAGCACTTCCGGCTCACTCATCTTTCGACCGGTGACTGTATTCGCGCTGCAATACGGGCTGGAACACCTCTTGGCAAATCAGTGAAGGAAATCGTCGAGCGAGGCGAACTGATTCCGGACGAAACAGTTTCAGAGCTTGTTGAGGAAGTGATCTCACAGAACCGGAGCACTTCCGACAGCTACCTGTTCGATGGGTACCCACGGACCTTAAGCCAGATCGGCCGTCTTGAGGAAATCTGCGAAAAGTACAACCTGACAAATCCCGTGATCGTTGCTTTGGAAGTACCTGAATCCGTTCTGATGCTTCGAATTACCGGTCGCCGAATCTGCCTCGACTGTAAGAATACGTTCAATATCTACATGCATCATCCCGAGCAGAACGGTTGCGATGTACACCAGTGCCGTTTGCTGCAGCGCGCAGACGACAAGCCGGAGACCGTACGGGAGCGTCTGCGAGTTTATCACAGCCAGACGGAACCGGTTTTGCACCACTATGAAATGCTGGGCCGCCTTGCCCGGATCAACGGGTCCGGAGCGACCGAGGAAGTTTTCGAACGTATTCAGACGATCCTGGCGGAGACGTACTGATGGACCGCAGAGCCCAGACAATCGTGTTGAAGAGTCGCCGTGAGATCGACGCGATGCGCCGATCGGGCATCCTGTTGCGTAAGGTTCTCGACGAGGTGGCCGCTGCGGTCGCGCCTGGTGTTTCCACTCTCGATCTTGACCGGTTGGCAAAGGCCCGCATCATCGAAGGTGGCGGCAAGCCGTCCTTTCTGCGACTCTATGGGTTTCCCGGTTCTGTCTGTGTCTCCGTGAATGAAGAGGTGGTTCACGGGATTCCTTCCTCTCGGCGAATCCTCCAGGAAGGCGATATTATCACGATCGACTGTGGTGTGAACATCAAGGGATGGCACGCCGACTCGGCCATCACGGCAGCGGTTGGGCGTGTTGCTCCAGACGTCGAGCGCCTGATGGCGGTTACGCAGGAGTCTCTTGAAAAGGCCATCATGGCCTGTGTTGAAGGCAATCGCCTTGGGGACGTGGGCTGGGCTGTTCAATCCCATGTCGAATCCAACGGTTTCCACGTGATCGAGCATTATGGCGGTCACGGGATTGGTAGAAAGGTGCATGAAGACCCTCGGGTGGAGAACTTTGGTCCTCCAGCGGCAGGGATGCGCCTGAAGGCGGGGATGGTCCTTGCCATCGAGCCCATGGTGGCCATCGGCACCGGGGAGACTGAGGAGTTGAGCGATGAGTGGACTGTCGTTACCACGGACAAATCCTATGCCGCCCACTATGAACATACGGTGGCAATCACCGAGAAAGGGCCCGAAATCCTGACAATTCCCGAATGAGAGGCCCTTGGGCTTGACATCGGAGCGGGGATATCGATTCTTTCACGGCTTTCGGCGGCGCAATGGCCGCTTCTCCGCATGTAAACCTCTGAATTGATTGGATTTGAAAAGACTTCCGCATGGCCAAAGAAAAGGGAATCGAGGTTGAGGGAAACGTAACGGAGACTTTGCCGAACGCAATGTTCCGGGTCGAACTCGACAACGGAATGAATGTTCTGGCTCACATTTCGGGAAAGATGCGGATGCACTACATCCGGATTCTTCCCGGCGACCGGGTCACCGTTGAACTTTCACCTTACGATCTGACCCGCGGCCGCATCACATACCGCAACAAGTAACCAGCCCGGCAACGGGATGACGAACCAAGGAGTCCAAAGGCAATGAAGGTCAGAGCCTCTGTCAAACGCATCTGCAAGGATTGCCGTGTCATCCGGCGCCGAGGCGTGATCCGTATCATCTGCAAAAACCCCCGCCACAAGCAGCGGCAGGGATAATCTCGAGCAAGGCACTCGTTCAGGAGCACCACACGTGGCACGTATTGCAGGAGTCGATCTTCCCCGCGAAAAACGCGTCGAGTACGGTTTGACGTACATCTATGGCATTGGTCTTCACCGAAGCCGCGAGGTTCTCGCGGCGGCAGGCATCGACCCGAGCACCCGCGTTCGCGACCTGACGGAAGCGGAGACCACCAAGATTTCCGCCATCGTCACTTCCAACTACAAGGTGGAAGGTGACCTTCGGCGTGAGGTTTCAACAAACATCAAGCGTCTGATGGACATCGGTTGCTACCGAGGCCTCCGCCATCGCCGCCACCTGCCCGTTCGTGGTCAACGTACCAGCACGAATGCGCGTACACGCAAGGGTCCTCGCCGTACGGTGGGCGCTAAAAAAGGCTAATTTCAACCTCTGTCTGGTTCTGAAGTAATCGAAGGAGACCGCCGGAATGGCAAAGAAGACGGCACAGAAAAGCACGAAGAAGAAAGCGCGCAAGAATATCTCGCACGCCATCGTGCATATCAAGGCGACATTCAACAACACTGTTGTGACGATTGCCGATCCCGCCGGTAACACGATTTCGTGGGCGACCGCTGGCGCGGCCGGCTTCAAAGGCTCGCGAAAAAGCACCCCCTTCGCTGCCGGTCAGGCTGCCGAGAAGGCCGCCAACGCTGCAAAGGATCACGGCGTGACGAGCTGCGACGTCATTATTCGAGGCCCGGGCTCCGGGCGCGAATCCGCAGTCCGCTCACTGCAAAACTCCGGCATTCAGGTCCGTACAATCAAGGACGCGACCCCGATTCCGCACAACGGCTGCCGCTCCCCGAAGCGCCGCCGCGTCTAAACTTCTCAAGAGGATATCACCAAGTGGCTCGTTACACAGGTCCAGTTTGCCGTCTTTATCGCCGTGAGGGTCGCAACCTTCACCTCAAATCTCCGCGCTCCGCGGCTGCACGCCGTGTTGCGGACAAGTTGACAACTCCTCCCGGGCAGCACGGCAGGGCACCGAACAAGGTTTCGACCTATGGTGTTCAGCTTCGCGAAAAGCAGAGCTGTAAGCGCATCTATGGTGTTCTTGAGCGTCAGTTCCGCCGTTACATCGCCCGTGCTGAGCGCTATCGCGGCGTCAGTGGTCACGTGCTTCTGCAGCTTCTCGAGCGCCGCCTTGATAATGTCGTTTACCGCGCGGGCTTCGCTCAGACCCGGGCGCAGGCACGCCAGTTCGTTGGTCACAAGCATATCACCGTGAACGGGCAGGTCGTCAATATACCGTCCTATGAGGTTCGCATCGGTGATGTGATTGCTCTGACGGAAAAGGGCAAAAACATGAAAGCCATTGCTGAGTCGCTGAGCTATGCTGCCGCCTCAGGGCGCAAGGGCTGGATTACATTCAATGATGACAACAATTCAGCTGTCCTCTCCTCAATTCCCGGTCGTGACGACCTTGACGATATCGATGTTCGCGAACAGCTGATTATCGAGCTTTATTCGAAGTAACGGCCGGTTGGTTCTACGGACGCACAGTGTCCGTCTCAGTTCGGTCCACCGCAAGGGAGCGGATTTTGCTCTGACTCCCGGCATGTCCATGACAGGAGAAAATGTCCCATGGAGCTTGATCTGAAGTCACTCATTCGCCCGTCCCGGCTGACCCCGGACAAGCTGACGCTGAGTGACACCTTCGGCCGTTTTACGGTAGAGCCGCTGGAGCGCGGTTTCGGCACAACGTTGGGCAACTCACTGCGCCGCATTCTGCTTTCCTCAATTCAGGGAGCCGCGGCCACGAGTGTTCGCTTTGAAGATGTTCGCCATGAATTCATGGCTCTGACCGGAGCCCGTGAAGACGTCAACGACTGTATCCTGAATCTCAAGCAGGTTATCTTCAAACTTGAGGGGGTTCAGGAGAAGACGACGATTTTCCTGAACAAGAAAGGTCCCGGCAAGGTGACCGCTGCGGACTTTGAAATCCCTGATCACCTGAAGATTCTGAATCCGGACCAGCACATCGCGGAGTTGAGCAAGGACGGCCATCTCCAGATGGAAGTGCTCGTTGCTCAGGGGCGCGGTTACATGCCCGCCCTCTATCCTGAGATGGAGGACGAGGACGATATTGGCATTCTTCCCATCGATGCCGTCTTCTCTCCGATTCGCAAGGTCCGCTATGAAGTAACCGACGCCCGCGTCGGCCAGCGCACGGACTATGATCGTCTCGTGCTTGAAATCACGACCAACGGCAGTGTGCATCCGGAAGAGGCGGTGAGTTACGCCGCGAAGATCCTTCGTGACCACCTTGACATGTTTATTCGGATGGAAGAGCGTGATACTTCCTCCGCCGAGGCAACGCCCGGAGCGGTTGCCTCCGGTGATGAGTCCGCCGCGCCCATCCAGGCGATTCTTGACAAGTCCATTGAAGAACTGGAACTCTCTGTCCGCTCCTTCAACTGCCTTGAAGCCGCTGGTATCAAGACGATCCGCGACCTCGTGCAGAAGACGGAAAGCGAGATGCTCAAGTATCGCAACTTCGGCCGCAAGTCGCTCTCCGAGATCAAGGCGATACTCAAGGGTTACGGCTTAAGCTTCAACATGAAGCTTGATGACCGGGGCCTCCCCGTGAACATGAACCCGGATGATCGCGACTGATCGTTCTGACCGAAATTTTGCCGGAGACTGACACCAATGCGTCACCTACATCATCGTGGAAAACTGAGCCGCCCCGAAGGGCATCGGAAGGCTCTCCTTCGCAACCTTGGCGCGGCTCTGATTGAGCACGAGCGCATTCGCACCACCGAGGCAAAGGCCAAGGTTCTGCGCTCCTACATTGAGAAACTGGTGACACTTGGGCGCAAAGGCACTCAGCACCATCGCCGTCAGGCGTTCGCAACGCTTGGCAAGAAGGGTGCTGTTCACAAGCTGTTCGAAGAGATTGGACCTCGCTTTACCGAGCGCCCCGGCGGCTACACGCGAATTATCCGGGATGGTCAACGGGCCGGCGACGGCGCATGGATGGCATATATCGAGTTCGTCGAGAAGGGTGCGAGTATTGCCCCGGTCGCCGCGGAGGAATCCACCGAGAGCGACTCCTAAACCCTCAGCCACAATTTCCGAATTGGCAACAGGCCCCGTTCCGGTTTGAACGGGGCCTGTTTTCATTGATGGTTGTCAGGATAACGGAGCCATGACTCAACGACCTGTTCTCTGCGGAATGATTCACGTTGGAGCCTTGCCGGGCACGCCCGGCTATGAAGGCCGGCTGAGTGCGCTTGTGGAGCGGGCGGCGGGAGAGGCTCGTCTTCTTGCAGAGGCGGGGTTCGATGCCATCATGATCGAGAATATGCATGACACGCCCTACCTCAAGGCGGAGGTCGGTCCCGAGGTTGTGGCGATGATGACGGCCGTGGGATGCACGGTCCGCGAGGTTGCTCCAGAGACCAGGCTGGGTGTTCAGGTCCTCGCAGGAGCCAATAAGGCTGCGCTGGCCGTCGCACAAGCATGCCGGGCGGACTTTGTTCGTGTGGAGGGGTTTGTCTTTGCTCACGTCGGTGACGAGGGGGTCCACGATGCGTGTGCGGGAGAATTGCTGCGCTACCGAAAGGTTATCGGTGCAGAGACTGTTGCCATTTGGGCAGACGTGAAGAAGAAACATTCCTCTCACGCCTTGACGGGTGACGTGGCTTTGGCGGAAACGGCCCAGGCGGCTGAGTTTTTTTTGGCGGACGGAGTCATCGTAACAGGCAGCTCAACGGGATTGCCTGCCCGGCCCGAGGATCTTGATGTCGTGAGAGGGGCTGTCAGTATTCCCGTTGCCGTAGGGTCCGGAATCACGCCGGAAAACGTTAAGGATTACGCGGGCGCCGATATGTTTATCGTCGGCAGCTGTCTGAAGGAGGAAGGGCTTTGGGACAGCCGCATGGATCCTGATCGGGTTGGCGGAATGGTGGCGGCTGTTCGGTCAGTCAGGAAGAGATGATGCCCGTCGCGCGTCCTCGATGAGGCGTGTCAGGGTTTCCAGGTCCTGCAATTCTCCGACATGAACATCATGGACGATGCCGTCGGGCCGGACGATCACCATCATCGGCAGTGTCTCGACAGAGTAGTTTTCAATAATCTTTGAGTTACCTGCAAAAACCTGAGGGAAACCGATACCCTTTGCTTCAACGAAGTTCTTCGCCTTCTGAATGCGACCGCTGTCAGTGTCTGTGTTGACACCGATGATCTGTACATCCTCGGCGAGCCGATGAATGTGTTTGTTTAATTCGGGCAGTCCTTCCAGACAAGGCGGGCACCATATTGCCCAAAAATCCAGAAGTGTAACCTGACCCCGAACCATGCCCTCGATGTGTGGTGCGGGTTTTCCAGGGAGCGGATGCACATCAGCTGCATTGCCACGTATGAGCTGATCTGTCAGATCGAAGGAGTTCGGCGGGGGAGAGGTTTCAAAAAGCCGCGAGTTGATCCGCGCTCCGAATTCCTCCATCTCAAACATTGAAACCCATGAGGGACCATCCGTACTTTGAACACCGTAGCGGGTTGAATGGAGCCCTCTTTCCGGATGAACCTGGAACAGGTAACCCCACGGTAAATGATCTGAAGTGCGAGGGGATTGAACCCTCAGTTTTTCGTCAGAGGCCGCCACTTTCCAATCCACCGGGTTCAGGCCTTCAAGAAGTGCAAAGACAGGATGGTATTGCAGGCCTGTTGTTGCAGGACTCTGTATTTCGATGAGTTCCTTCCAGACGCGCTGACTGTCGAATTCCAGCAGGACATGTGAATTCATGCGCGGGAAGCGAACCAGGAGCGAGTTGCCGTCGAACACAAAGATTTCATCACCATGTTCGACTCGCCAGCCTTTGCCGCGCTCAAAGAAAATTTCGAAGGCACCTTGCTCTTGCTCTGTGTTGCGCAAGGCTTCTTCCGAGAGTTTTCCCCTCGCATGGTACGTTGTCACGGAAGCATAGGGTTCAAACAGTTTTTCTGCATTGATGGCGAGAGAAGGAGCCACGATTCCCAGAAAAAACAGGAGGCCAATCAGTCTTGAAAGCATTTAAACCCCAGCGTTTTCAGTGTTTTAACAATGCTTTCGTCGAGCTGATTGGCACGTACGGAGTAATTCGAGAATTCGCGGCGTACGGGGTATTCCCTGCGGAGGCGATCAAAATCGGAGCCACGTTGCTGTTCGGTCTTCTGTGCCACCGTTCGCAGACGGTCGTCATCTTTGTTAATGTTCCAGGTCTGGCGCATAATGCTCAGCAGGGTTTCCTCACGACTTGCTGCTCCGACAGCGGGATTGATGACACCCTTGTCGACCGGAGGCAGGCTCGGCAGCTCTCGCTGCGGTAGCTGAAAATGTTCCCGCAACGCGCGAACAACCATCAGCGTTCCATTGAACTTTCCCTCCGCACTGTAGCCGGCGATGTGTGGGGTGCCGATTTCCACTCGATCAAGAAGCGGCCACATAATATGCGGTTCATTTTCCCAGACGTCGAGGACTGTGCCCGCAATGGCGCTATCGTCAAGTGCAGTCAGAAGTGCCGCGTTGTCGACGACCGGTCCGCGGGATGCATTAATGAGAAACGCTTCAGGCTTCATGCGTTGCAACCGACGCCTGTCGATCAGGTGCAACGTCTGGTCCGGTCCGGTCCTGTTCAGTGGGACGTGACAGGTGATAAAGTCCGACGCCGCCACAAGGTCATCCAGTCCTGTCCATGGTCCTTCGGTGCCTTTCCGCTCGAGTGGGGGATCGTTGAAGACGAGTTTGAGGCCCAGCGCGGGGGCAAGTGCCTCGACACCGCCGCCTGTATTGCCTCGGCCAATGATTCCCAGGGTCTTGCCCCGGAGCGGGAGCTCGTGGCGCACGGCAAGCTCAAGAAGAGCCGTGGTAATGTACTCCGCGACTGATCGTGCATTGCATCCTGCGGCGCTTCTCCACTGGATGCCCGTTTCTTCCAGCCAAACCTTGTCCAGATGATCCGTTCCGATAGTGGCGGTGGCCACAAATCGAACGGGGGTATTGCGGAGCAACTCGCGGTCAACCCGGGTAATTGAGCGAACAAGGAGGGCGTTCGCGTTGGAGAGGTCGGCGTTCGTCATTTGACGGCCATGCATCAGACGCACTTCGCCCACGCCTTCCAGGCACTCGCGAATTCGGGGAATGTTCTCGTCGGCAACGATCAACACGGCGCGATTACCTCGCTCCCAAAGACATGCCATATTGGTGCTGAGGCGCAAGGAGGCTTGCGCATCTTCGCCATTGAGGGCATGCCATCCCCATGAAGCTGAGATTTCAAGCCATTGACCAAAACGGTCGTGTCGTTCGCGGCGTGCTTCGTGCAGACAGCGAGGCTGAGGCACGGGAAATGTTGCTGGCGGAAGAGGCCTTCCCAAAGAAGTTCGACGAGGTGCCGGAAGATGAGCAGGTCACCTGGGTGTCAAAAACCTGGGTGAAGGAGAAACACGCGCGGACTCAGGCAAGAGGGGAGGAGAATGTCACTCTGCCTGCAGGGGTGAGCACTGCAACGGCGGCTTTGAACGACGGTACGGGAGTTTACAAGGGGCGCTTTGCGATATCCGGGAGCGTTCTGTACTTTGAGACGAGTGGTCTGGTTCGCCAATGGCCCGCGGAGAAGATCGAGGATGCTCGTGTCACCGGATTCCCCGACCGATGGCTGATGGTGTCGCTTTTGGATGGAAGCCTGCTCGAGTTTCGCGCCGGTTTTATTTTTACCCCACCGGTCTTCAAGGAAGCTCTCGCGATGATCAAGGGCCGCGGCGGATGACACACGTTGTAGCCGACCTTCATCTGCATTCCACAGCGAGCGACGGGGCCGATTCGCCTGAACGAGTTGTTGAACGCGCCGCTGAGTTGAAACTGGCGGCTATTGCTCTCACCGATCACGATACGGTTGCAGGGAACAGCGAAGCCGTCGCCACGGGTGACCGGCTTGGGGTTGTTGTGATTCCGGGGTGTGAGATGACAGCGTATCTCGGTCGCAACGAGTTTCATATTCTTGGATACGATGTCGATTCGACGAACGTCGAGTTGTTGAAACACTGCGCGTGGTTTGCAGAGAGACGAGAAGAACGGGCCCATGAGATCGGCAGGCGCCTGAAGGACCTTGGCGCACCCGTGGACATGGAAGCCGTCATGGCAAAGGCTGATGCGGGAGTTGTTGCGCGGCCTCACATCGCCGAGGCATTGCTGGAAGCCGGCCACGTGACAACTCGAGCTGAGGCGTTCGACAAGTACCTCGGCAACGGCAAACCTGCGGACGTTTCCAAACCGGACGTTGAGCCGCGTCTGGTCATCGATCTAATTCGCGGAACCGGAGGTTTCGCCATTCTCGCCCACCCCGCCCTCAGCCCCCGTGATCAGCTGCATTTCCTGCCGCGACTCAGGGAAGAGGGATTGGCCGGCGTCGAGGTCTGGCACAGCGCCCACCCCGGTCATGCTTCTGACAGCGTTGCCGCCGAGGCCGACCATCTGGGGTTGCTGAAGACGGGCGGTTCTGATTGTCACGGCGCAGGGCCAGGCAAGGTGGCGCTCATGGGTCAGTGGGGGATGGATTCCGGCGCCTGGCGGAAGCTTGAGAACTATCGCGAAGGGCGGTTGGCGCGGGGAGGGTAGTCCTGTCGAACCCATTTCTGCCGAGACTCTTGTTTCTTCCCCTGTTGGGGCGGATACCCTGGTACGTGTGCTCCGTGCTGATCGTGTACGTCCTTGGATCGTTGGCACTCCGGCAGGCGAATATGCTCTGGAAGGTTCGGAGCAGGCTCGCCCTGCTCCCGTCAGAGGTTGAAGAGGCATCGTCAGATCGAGGTGCCTTCTTTGCCTGCTGGGATGAGAGAGGCATGCGGGTCGTTTATGATCAGAGTTTCGCTTCCGACGGCTCATCCGGTTTACCGCCATGGGATTCGGATCCGCCGGATGTCATACTGGACAGCAGTCGTGAGGTGGAACTCTCAAAAAATCACCGGATCAGACTCCTTGCGCTTGTCGTTCGCAAGCCGGAGCAGCCTGGCGGAGACACTGTCATTGTGGACGGGGATTTGAACCCAATCACAAGCGCTGATCTTTTGCCGATCGTGGAAGAATATGGGATGGCAGTCGAGGACGTTGTCGCCTTCGCTTCTCCTTCCAGCTCAGTTGCCCATGATTTCCGCGTTGTCATCGGATACAGTGGCCCTTCGGAGCTTCCCGTGGGAACACTTCGCCAAATTGTGGATCCGGTAACGGACCTTGCTGTTGGAGAAGCGATGGGATCCACTACGGCTTTTCGAAATGGGAAGGGGATAATCGTCAATGAATGCCGCTACTATGGGTGGTCCGATTCCGATATCGAGATTAAGTGGAAGCTTCCACTGGCCGGACTGAGGTGGGAGGAACTTCAGCACCTCGTGCTGATCGATCGGAGCGACTTCATTTACGCAGGCCCACCCCCCTATATGACCTGGGCTTTCCTCGAAAAACGCGGTGACGTTGTGCGTCGTGTTGAAAGCGGTGGGGTGACTGTCGACTTCGATCGATGGCCTGATCGCGAATGGAAACTTGCAGTTCGGATTAGCGATAGCGCGCCTTTGTTCCGTCTTCGCTACAAGACAAAAACCGGAGCGTGGCATGAGGCTTTTGTGGACTCTCACTGGTTTCTGTTTGCACACGATCAAAATGAAATAGAGTCTCTCGAACTCCATCTCAGTTCATTGACTTGCAACGTTTCAATTCCACTGGATTCACTTCCGGGAAACATGGAGGTGAACAGGAATCTCGATGATCTGTTGGATGTTCGTTTTCATGGAGGGCGTTTCGACAGGAGGGTGGAACTGGATCTCTTTCTTCAAGCGAACCTCCGCCGCGAGTCAACATTCTGGTCAAACCGGAATCGGCACGGACCGGAGTTTCAGGAATTTGTGTTCCCACTCCGTGTTGAAGGCCCCTCGATGCGCTCGGTTCTTGATCAGCTTGCCGATCAGATCGCTAATGAGGAACTGCATCTGGCGATGACAAACGAAGAGATTGTCGTACTCCATGAGTACAATGTCAGGTCTGTTTTCCAGAGGGCGATTCCCCCGTTGAAACCTTCGGTTATGCATGCGCTTTGGGCGTCTCTGACCCTTGTGGGCTTGAAGCTTCTGTTCCTTGCCCTTCTCCGTCCTGTTCGGCGGCATCTAAAGCTGTTGGGGTACGGGTTTACCGCCTTCGAGACAGAGCTTCTCTGGATCAATGAGGGACGGTGTGTGTGGCGTTTACCGTCCCGGGACGAGCTGGGAGCCATTCCTGGAGTAAATCCCGACAACGTCCGATCCGTGGCGGCTTTTCTGGGTGAATCGAGGGTTGGCCGGGAGAGAGAAGCGTCGTAAAAGGGCCGGATTTTCCGCGCTCTGCCATTGACCTGTTGGAGGGCGGTTCCCCCAAAATCCTCGGCCCTGTGGGCGGCGGTTTCAAACACCGCAGTGCAGGCTATTGACCCGGCGCATGGAGCGCCTGTGATTCGGAGCGGTTTCTCTCATGATGCAACAAATGCGCAACCCGAAGACCCTGAAAGTCGGTCTTTGGGCTCTCCTTGCGCTCGTCATTCCCTCGTTTGTGTTTTTCTATGGATTTGGCACTCAGGGTCCCTCCCCCGGGCCGAGTGCTTTCGATTCCATCGCATTCGTCACTGTGAAGACCGGTAGCGGAAAACACGAGCTGAACAGGTATGACCTGCAGGAGGCTCAACGAGCTCTGGCTCAACAATATGCGGAGTACTACGCTCTCGGGGCGGGACTGCAAGGCCCGGTGAGTGGTCAGCCCTTCGAGAACTCCCTCAAGCGCAAGGAAATCGCTGAGTATGCCGCAAGCCGCGTTGCCTTTGATGATCTGGCGGATGAATCAGGGATCTATGTTTCGCGTCAGTACGTCGCGGACTTCCTGACAGACATGAACTGGACGGAGGAGGTTCTTCAAGCTCAGGTTCGGGCCAGTGGCAAGCCGGAGGGCCAGTTCATTCGTGATATTCAGGAATCTCTCAGGCTGGACCGGGCCCGGAATGTTGTCAGTCGTCTCTCTCGCGTTTCGCTGCTGGAGATGTGGCAGGAGTATCGGCTGCAGAACGATCGCGTCTCGCTTGAGTGGGTTGAGATTCCCGTCTCCCGACTGCAAGCGCAGATGGAGACGACGGATGACGAGATTGCCACCTACTACGAGGAAAACAAGGAATCGTACATCGAGCCCGAGAAACGCGTTTATCGCTACGTTATGATTACTCCGGAGCCGGTGGGCATCGTTCAGATCGAGGATGAGGAACTTCAGACGGCTTATGACGCAATCGACTGGGAAAGTCCGGCGGCGGAACGCTTCAAGCAGGAACCCGGGCAGGAAATCCGGCACATTCTGTTGCGCGTCTGGGACGAGAAAACCACGGAGACGGTTCGGCAGCAGATCGAGGAATTGAAAGGGCGCCTGGAGTCCGGTGAACAGTTTGACGCCCTTGCGAATGAGTATACCGAGGATGTCAACAACCTGTCTGAGGGAACACCGGGTGGGGGGGTCGTTCCGACGCGCATGAACGAGGATACAATGGAAGAACTCATCGCCGATTACGGCGAGGTCTGGGCGGAAACGCTTTTTGGCATGCAGGAGGGAGAAACCTCCGGTATTATTGAGTCCCGCGATATGCTCATGATCGCCCGTGTCGAGAAGGTTTACGAAGAGCAGAAGACGTTTGATGAACTGCGCAGTCAGTTGACGTCGGAGATTCGTGCGGAGCGCATGGAGGCGGAACGTGAGAAGCAGACCGCAAAAGTCGATGAGGAAGAGCTTCGTCTCCGGCGAATCGTAGCCGAGCAGACGACACTTGAGGGCATTGCCGCGGAGGTGAACGTCGACATTCAGGTAACATCGCCGATTATCTCAACGCGCACGAGTCTGCCGACGATCGGCAGTCTGGCATCGAATCAGGAGACGGTGCAGTCGCTCGAAACAGGAGTGCCTTCACCGGTTATGCGAACTGACACGAACGGGGCAATGAGCGCGCTGGGGGATCGACTGGTGGTGCTGGAAATCTCAGAGGTCCAGCCGGAGCGTCCGCAAACGCTGGACGAGGCACGTCGGCGGGTGGATTCCGCGGTGAAGCGGCAGAAGGCTGTCGATCGTGCACGGGAAATCAGTGTGTCTCTCAAGGAGAAGTTGACGGACGGGATCGAGTTGTCGGAAGCCGCCTCAGAGTTTGAAACGGATGAGTTCAAGCTGACACCCGGGAACACGCCCGCCCCTGTGGCTCTGAGCGAGCCTCCTCCGGTTTTTTCGGCGTCAAGGCAGAAATTCGCAAACGAAATGCTTGTTTCCGGCGAAGGCGACGTCATTGCCTTCGAGTCCGGCTCTGGTGAATTCGTTTTTGCAATCGTGGTGGCACGTGTTCTGGAGCATCTTGAGCCCGATCAGGCCACATTTCTGGGTGAGATGGCTGCAATTGAACGGGAGTTCAACCGTGTGAAGAGTCTGGCGTTTGTTGAAGAGTGGCGGCGGGATGCTCTGAAGCGCCTGAATCCGGATTACAACGAGGACTATATTGCCGAGGACGATCCTCGTGTGGCTCGCCGGCGTGCTCGCCGGGGCAGCTGATCAGTCGCGGGTACCTTCCGGCAGATAGCCAAAGTCGGCTTTGAGTCGTTCACGCATGTGATCGTTTAACCAGGCCACGTCTTCATCAATGAGTTGCTCGCGGTAGCCTCCGACTTTCCCCTTTCGGGTCTTGAAGGACTGCTCATCGCCCTTGATTTTTTGTGCAAGGGCGCCGTCGTGTACGCGGTTTTCGACTTCCATCTTCCGCATGTTTTCGAAGCTGCCGTAATTGACCGCCTCATCCAGCGTCTCGTCTTTCACATTGGGAATATCCATGAATTCAGCGACCTTTCGGAGGTTACCGATCGCATCGCTTTTGAGGTCCTCATACCGAAGCAGCATGAAGTCCGGAGTTCTTTTGCGAAACTCCTCCCAAATATTGTAATACTCGATGATTGTGTCGAAGCTGCCCCAGGGTTCCCGGATGAATTCCGATATCGTGCCCCTGTAGGTTTTGATGCGGTTGCGGTATCCTCGCAGTTCAATGCGCCGCCTCATGTTTTCGGCTTCCTGCATTCCGAAGCGCTTTGATTGCTCGAAGTAAAATGACACGACCACGTCTCGCGGATCACGAACGAGGAGGATCACTTTTTTTCGTGCATACCAACTCTTCGACCGCTTCATCTCCTCAGGTTTTTTCCAATGGGGATGGTCATCGTGGAAAAGGATGACGCGGGGGACGGCCGGGTTCAGGCGGTAGAGCTTGTGCAGGCGAAAGAGCCTGCGCTCGATGTTTGGATGCTCAAGACGGAAGTGGAGCTGGAAGAGGCGGCCAAGGAGCACTCTCAGCCAGGTTCTTCCGCACTTGGGAAACGAAAGAACAAATGAGTCGGCCTGCCACTGGTCTCGGGCTTCCACGAGATAGCGGCCGGCGGGGGTTTTTTTCAGCCGACGCAGGCGGTCCGGGATGTTCATGAATCGGCTCCGAAGGGCGCGAAAGGAACGCATGGCAACAGGAGCCGGGCAACGGAAAGAGAGGGTGCTAAAAAGAGCGAAGGCGCTCCACGAGGGAGCGCCTCCGCCCTTGGAGGAGGGGAGGGAGGAAAATGGTTTTGGTTTCCGGAGATACCTCCTTTTTATGGCTTTGCCGTTTCCGGCTCAGTGTTAGAAAGGGTCTCTCTCCAATTGCCTCACCGGTCAACGAAAAAACGGGCGGAATATGAAGTTTCCTTTAGCTTGCCTGGCCCAAAAGCTCCCTCAGGCGGTCGATTCCGCGGCTGATATTCTCGCGGCTTGTGGCGTAGCTCATGCGAATACAGCGATCCTCGCCGAAGGCCACTCCCGGGACAACTGAGACTCGGGCTTTTTCCAGGGCTGCATCCGCGAAATCCATCGAGTTTTCGATTTTTTTCCCGTCAATCGTTTTGCCGAACACGCCGGAGACATCGGGGAAGGCGTAGAAAGCTCCCTGCGGGGGAGTGCAGGTGACGCCCGGCAGGGAGTTCAGGCCTTCGACAATCAGGTTCCGTCGGGCATCGAACTCCTCGATCCAGGGCTGGATGTAACCCTGCTCTCTGGCAAGAGCCTCTGCGGCGGCACGCTGGATAAAACTGGTGACGTTGGATGTGGCGTGGCTTTGGAGGCTGGACATTGCTTTCACGAATTTCTCCGGTCCGGCGAGCCAGCCCAGACGCCAGCCGGTCATGGAATAAGCCTTTGACCAGCCGTTTACGATCACAAGTCGATCCAGCAGGTCCGGGCAAAGTGTTGCGATGCTGTTGAACTCAGCGGGTGGGTAGACGAGTTTCTGGTAAAGATCGTCGCTCACGATCAGGACATCCGGGTGTTCCCGCAGGACCTCCGCGAGTGCCAGAATTTCGTCCCTTGTATAGACTGCTCCAGTGGGATTGCCGGGGCTGTTGAAGACAAAGGCACAGGTTTTTGGCGTAATCGCCTCCTCAAGTTGTGCAGGAGTGATCTTGAAGCTCTGATCAGGCCCACAGGATACAATGACCGGCTTGCCTTCAGCCGCACGAATCTGCTCCGGATAGCTCAACCAGAAGGGTGCGGGTACAATGACTTCATCTCCCGGATCCAGAGCCGCCTGGAAGATGTTGTAGAGCGAGTGCTTTCCACCGACAGAGACAAGGATCTGCACGGCAGTGTAGTCCAGCTCGTAGTCACGCTTCAGCGCCTTTACGACGGAATCCAGAATCTCCGGGCCGCCCTTTGCCGCCGTGTATTTGGTTTTCCCAGCGCGGAGATCCTCGATTGCAACGTCCTTGATGAACTCCGGCGTGTCGAAGTCAGGTTCGCCGGCACCAAAGGAAACAACATCGATGCCTTCAGCCTTCAAGGCCTTGGCTTTTGCCGTGAGTGCCAGAGTCAGAGACGGCTTGAGGCTGGAGGCGCGCTTGGAAATCTTCATGTTGGTTGCAGTCCTTCGAGAGTGGGGGAGGGGGGCGTCAATATGCCTCCGCGGGCGCGGAGCCTTGGAGAGAGAGCGCCTCGCCGCAAGCCTGATTGGTGTGCCGCAATGCAAAGCCCCCGACGAACCGCCGGGGGCTTTGCATTGCAGATTTGCGGTTCCGGTCTTTCAATCGGGCAGATCGCTGTAGCCCATGAGCCACTCATCGCAGCCGCGGGCGGCTTTGCGTCCTTCCGCAATGGCCCAAACGACGAGTGACTGACCCCGGCGGGCGTCTCCGGCGGAAAAGATGCCGGGCCTCGATGTCATGTAGCTGTTGTCGGCTTTGACATTGCCGCGCCCGTCGAGTTCGAGACCGAGGGCTCCGGGGAGATTCTTCTCAGGGCCTGAAAATCCGATCGCCAGAAATACCATGTCGGCGGGGATTTGGAACTCGCTTCCGGGGACCTCTTCGAACCTGCGCTCCTGCGGAGGGCGGTCCGTATTGGTCCATTGCAGACGAACGCAGTTCATGGCCGTCACTTTGCCGTCACAGCCTTCAAAGGATTTGGTCATAATGGACCAGTCGCGTTCCCCACCTTCCTGGTGTGCCGGAGCCGTATGTAAAATCATCGGCCACTGCGGCCACGGATTCCATTCCGCGCGCTGGTTCGGAGGCTTTGGCAGCAGTTCAATCTGAAGCACGGATTCCGCACCATGGCGAATCGCGGTACCGTAGCAATCCGCACCCGTGTCACCACCGCCGATGATGACGACCTTCTTGTCCTTTGCGACAATGTGCTTTCGATTTTTCGGAAGGTCTTCGCCGATAACGGAGTTTTGTGCTGTCAGGTACTCCATGGCGAAATGAACGCCATCGAGGTCGCGTCCGGGGACGGGAAGGTCGCGGGCGGCTGTTGCTCCCGTGCAAATCACCATGGCATCGAAGTCTTCCAACAGTGATTCCACGGAGATGTTTTCACCAACGTTGGCGTTTGTGCGGAATGTGATGCCCTCTTCGCGCAGCAGATTCACACGTCGCTCAACGATGTCCTTCTCCATTTTGAAATCGGGAATACCAAGCGTCAGCAGCCCGCCAATGCGATGATCTCGCTCGAAGACCGTAACAAGATGTCCCGCCTTGTTCAATTGAGCCGCAGCAGCCAGTCCGGCAGGACCGCTGCCGATGACGGCGACCTTTTTGCCGGTGCGTGTCCGGGGCGGCTGCGGCACGATCCAGCCTTCCTCGAAAGCACGGTCAATAATACTGACCTCAATTTGTTTGATGGTGACCGGATCATCGTTGATACCAAGTACACATGCCGTTTCGCAGGGTGCGGGACAGATGCGGCCGGTAAACTCCGGGAAGTTATTCGTTTTGTGGAGTTCCTCGATCGCATCGCGCCAGTGATCGCGATAGATGAGATCGTTCCAGTTCGGAATCAGATTCCCCAGGGGACATCCCTGGTTGCAAAAGGGGATTCCGCAATCCATGCAGCGAGCTGCCTGAGACTTCTTTTTTTCATCCGGTAATGGAATAACATATTCCTGCCAGTCCTTCACACGCTCCTCAACAGGGCGGTAAGGCTGGGTTTCTCGTTCGACTTCCAGGAATCCGGTGGGCTTGCCCATCGGCGATGCTCCTTCGTTTCAGTAATACAGGTCAGGCTTTGGGGGTTTTCTGTTTGTCGCCCGCCTCAATCATATCCGCAGCCTCTTCAAGAGCCTTCCTCTGTTCCAGAACACGCTTGTAGTCGCGCGGCATGACCTTGACGAACTCTTCACGAACACGGGTCCAGTTGGAAAGCACACGCTTTGCGACGGGGCTGCCGGTGTATTCGACGTGATTGTCAAGAAGCTGACGAACTGTTTCTTCATCTTCTTCCGACATGCGCTCAAGATCGACCATCTCCATGTTACAGCGGATTCCGAACTGCTTGTCGGGATCGTGAATGTAGGCGATTCCTCCGCTCATGCCGGCGGCGAAGTTGCGGCCTGTCGGCCCGATAACGACTACGTGGCCGCCTGTCATGTACTCGCAGCCGTGATCTCCAACGCCTTCAACAACGGCATCGGCGCCACTGTTGCGAACACAGAAACGCTCGCCAACAACACCTCGCAGATAGATCTCCCCGTATGTCGCGCCGTAGGCTATAACATTGCCCGCGATGATATTGTTCTCAGCAACATAGTCCGGCATCTCCGGTGGACGGACAACAATGCGTCCTCCGCAGAGACCCTTGGCAAGGTAGTCATTCGCGTCACCAATCAACATGAAGGAAACACCGCGCATCAGGAACGCACCGAAGCTTTGGCCGGCTGTTCCCTGAAAACGGAACTGGATGGTGCCTTCCGGCAACCCGTCCATACCGTGTTTCTCTGCAATCATACCGCTGAGAATGGCTCCGACCGTGCGATTCGTGTTACGGATCTTCAACTCGGCGCTGACGGGTTTTCCTTCATTGATAGCCCGTGTCGCGATGCCGATGAGCTGGTTGTCCAGAGCCTTGTCCAGACCATGATCCTGCAACTGGACCCAGTGCCGGGCGATGTCTTCCGAAACCTCCGGTTTGTGAAGCATCATGGAGAGGTCGATGTTGGAGGCCTTCCAGTGATCCTTCGGAGGATCGAAATCGAGGCAGTCGGACTGTCCAACCATTTCCTCGACTGTGCGGAAGCCCAGTTCCGCCATAATCTCGCGGAGTTCCTCGGCCACGAAGAAGAAGAAGTTTACGACGTGGTCAGGTGTGCCGCGGAATTTTTTACGGAGCACGGGGTCTTGAGTCGCAATTCCGACCGGGCAGGTGTTAAGATGACAGACACGCATCATGATGCAGCCGGATGCGATGAGCGGCGCCGTTGAAAAGCCGAACTCCTCGGCACCAAGAAGTGCGCCAATGGCGACATCGCGGCCGGTTTTCATCTGTCCATCGACCTGAAGCCAGATGCGACCGCGCAGATCGTTCAGCACAAGAGTCTGCTGTGTTTCCGCCAGACCAAGTTCCCACGGCACACCGGCATGCTTGATGGAGGTCAGTGGTGATGCACCCGTGCCTCCACCATCGCCGCTGATGAGGATGTGATCGCTTTTTCCCTTGGCGACGCCGGCGGCGATCGTGCCCACACCAACGCCGGAAACGAGCTTCACGGAGATGCGCGCCTTTTGATTCACGTTTTTGAGGTCGTGAATCAGCTGCGCGAGGTCCTCGATTGAGTAAATGTCGTGGTGGGGCGGTGGGGAGATGAGGCCGACACCGGGCGTTGAGTAGCGAACCCGGGCGATTTCTTCACTGACCTTGTGGCCGGGAAGCTGGCCACCCTCGCCGGGCTTGGCTCCCTGAGCCATCTTGATCTGGATCTCATCAGCATTGACGAGATACTCCGTCGTAACGCCGAAACGTCCGGATGCCACCTGCTTGATGGCACTGCGACGCAAGTCGCCGTTGGAATCCGGCTTCCAGCGGTGCGGATCTTCACCGCCCTCGCCGGTGTTGCTTTTACCGCCGAGGCGGTTCATGGCGATGGCGAGGTTTTCGTGGGCCTCCGCGCTGATGGAGCCGTAGGACATTGCTCCCGTGCAGAAGCGTTTCACGATTTCTTTTGCCGGTTCGACGTCCTCAACGGATATTGGCTCACGGTTGTTCCTGAACTTCAACAAGCCGCGCAATGTGCAGCGTTTGCGGTTCTCGTCGTTGATTTTTTCGGCGAACTTTCTGTATTCTTCGTAGTTGCCGATGCGAACGGACTGCTGCAGCTTCGCCACCGTATCCGGATTCCACGTGTGGTGTTCACCATCCTGGCGCCATTGGTAATTGCCGCCGGAATCCAGAACGGGCCCGCGTGTGCTCGCCACAGGCGGATAGGCTCGCAGATGGCGCGCCTCGCTTTCCTTTGCGATAATGTCCATGTCGATGCCGGAAATGCGGGAAGCGGTTCCGGTGAAGTGCTCGTCGACGAGTTGCCTGGAAAGGCCGACAGCCTCAAAAATCTGCGCGCCACGGTAGCTTTGCACGGTTGAGATGCCGATCTTCGACGCAACCTTGAGAATCGATTTGTCAACCGCCGTGACATAATTTGCGAGAGCCTTTTCCGGGGTCAGATCCGGATCGAGATATCCGTCGGCATGGATATCCTCGATGGTCTCAATGGCCATCCAGGGGTTGATTGCTCCGGCGCCGTAGCCCAGTAGCAGGCAGAAGTGGTGAGGTTCCCGGGCTTCACCCGTTTCAATCACGAGTCCCGCGCGCGTTCGGATGCCTTTGCGAATCAGGAAATGATGTACTGACGAGGTGGCAAGCAGGGCCGGAATCGGAGCGAGTTTGCTTGAAACACCGCGATCTGACAGCACCAGGATGGTTGCTCCGCGCTCGATTTCCTCGGCGCAACGCGAGTGCAGTTCGGAAAGGGCGCGTCTCAGCCCGTCAACACCATCTGCCACACGATACAGCATGGGAATGGTGACCGTCTTGAAGCCGTCCTGTTCGATCCGGCGCAGTTTCTCGAGATCCGCGTTGGTCAGAATCGGCTGATCAAGTTTTACCAGTCGGCATGCCTGAGGCTTTTCTTCAATCAGATTGCCTTCGCGACCCAGATATGTGACAAGCGAGGTTACAAGTTCCTCACGAATCGCATCGAGAGGCGGGTTCGTGACCTGCGCAAAGAGCTGTTTGAAATAGTTGTAGAGCAGCTGAGGCTTGTCTGACAGACAGGCAAGCGGTGTGTCGCTGCCCATGGAGCCAATGGGCTCCTTTGCCTGGTCCGACATGGGTTTCAGGTACATCTTGGCGTCTTCGTTTGTGTAACCGAAGGCGTTCTGCCGCACGAGGAGTGATTCCTCCTCCCGCGGAAGCTCTTTTTCCGCAACTTCCGGAAGGTCCGTGAGAGGGAGGAGATTCTGGTCAAGCCATGCGCGCCATGGGCGCATATTGATCATGTCACGCTTGATTTCCTCATCATCGACAATACGGCCTTCCTTCGTGTTGACGAGGAAGATACGACCGGGCTGCAGCCGCCATTTGCGCTTGATGCGATCCTCGGGAACAGGAATCACTCCGACTTCGCTGGCCATAATGACCAGATCGTCCCTGGTTTCCACATAACGCGCGGGGCGAAGGCCGTTGCGATCGAGCACTGCGCCAATCTGCTCGCCGTTGGTGAAGGCGATGGCGGCGGGGCCGTCCCACGGCTCCATCAGGCAGGCATGATACTCGTAGAAAGCTTTCAGGTCCGGATCCATAAGCTGGTGATTATCCCAGGCTTCAGGGATTAACATCAGCACCGCGTGGGGGAGCGAACGGCCGTTGAGCACGAGGAACTGCAGAGCGCCGTCCAGCGTTGCGGAGTCGCTTTGGGATTCAGAGAACAGCGGGAAGAGTTTCTCGAATTCCGCACCGAAAACGTGTGACTTGAGCGTGCCGTAACGCGCCCGCATCCAGTTGCGATTGCCACGCAGTGCGTTGATTTCACCGTTATGAGCCAGGTACCGATAAGGGTGCGCCAGAGCCCATGAGGGGAACGTATTGGTGGAGAAGCGTGAATGAACGAGAGCCAGGTGACTTTCGAAGTCCGGGTCCAGCATATCCGGGAAGTAGGTGCACATCTGGGCAGTCGTCAGCATACCCTTGTACACCATCCGGTTCGTTGAAAGAGCCGTGATATAGAAGTGTTCGTTCCCGGGCAGCTCAAGCTGCTCGCTCATGTTCTCGACGCGATGGCGCACGAGATAAAGGCGCCGCTCGAACTCCATCCGGTTGTAGAAGCTTGGCCGCATTCCGATAAAGACCTGCCGGACCGTGGGTTCGCATGCGCGCGAGATGACGCCGAGCACTTCGCTGCGCACCGGCACATCGCGCCAGCCCAGGATCTGCATGTCGTATTCACCGACCAGCTTCTCGAACATGATTTCGTGCTGGATGCGATGATTGTCGTTCTTCGGCAGGAACATCGTTCCCACCGCGTACTCACCCTTGGGTGGCAGTTCGATGCCCAGACGCCAGCGGCACTCGCGGCGAAGGAACTTGTCGGGCATTGTGACCAGCATGCCGGCACCATCGCCGGTGTTGGGATCACAGCCACAGGCACCCCGGTGATCGAGGTTCTTGAGCAGCTCGAAACCCTGCTCGATAATCGAGTGGGAGGCGCGGCCCTTGATATGGGCCACGAAGCCAACCCCGCACGCATCATGCTCGAATCCGGGATCGTAAAGTCCTTGTTTATCAGGCTTCTGCAAAGCCCATGGATAAGCGCCAGTCGTCATACCACAGTATCCGTATGTTGAGTCCGTCCCCGGGGGTGTGGCGACGTGAATCACTGAAAAGTCAGCACTTCACCCCTATGGGCGTGGAGATTGTAATGAGACCCCCATTTGACACAAACCGTTTTTACAAAAAGCGGTTTCCAACCAATAAAGCGGATTCCCGATTTCCAGTCTGGCGAGACCTCGATGGGAGGAGGCTTGCTATGGAGTCAGGCCGTGCCGGGAGGTGAAATCGTCCATCTGTTCTCTGGTCTTAGCCTTCCATTCCGGCAGCTCACCCCGGAAGTTGTGTCCGCCGCCGGGGACCGTCACGAATGTAACGTCATTGCCGGTTTCAAGGAGCCTCGCGTTGAGGTTCACCGCCTGCTGATAGGGTACCACCTTGTCTGCGTCGCCGTGAAGCAGAAGGATTGGTGGCATCTTTTCGTCGGCCTGATGGACAGGGGACAGTTCGAGAGGGTGGTCGCCGAGCCTTTCGGGTGCGTAGCCTGACTCAGGAGAGGTGTCTGAAACGGGGCTGCTCAGAATCAGCCCGGCGGGCTTCACAAGCGGCGACTCGGACGGGTCGGATCCCGGCGGGGCATGCTCAATGGCTGTCCAAAGGGCCAGGTGTCCTCCCGCAGAGTTCCCGCTGACGACGATTCGCGTTTTATCAATTCCCAGTTCCTCCGCGTTGTCCTGGATCCATCGAAGCGCGGCTCGTGCATCGGCAACGGAGTCTTCGGGTTTTGAACTGTGTCTGTTGCGAACCCGATAGTCGGGAGCGAAGCCGACATAGCCGCGTTTTGCCGCGCTCCGAGCCCAGCCTATGGAGCTCTTTGTTGTGCCCTTTACCCAGCCGCCTCCGAAAAAATGAATCCATCCGGGCCGCTTGTCTTCCGCACTCCAGCCATCCGGCCTCACGATGTGAACCAGCAGCTCAGTCTCACCGCGCGTCGCAAAGACATGTGTCTCCGCGCCGTCGTGGCTGGTGGGCGCGTCGGCAGCTCCAGCCAGTGAGAAGAGCAGTCCCACTGCAAAGTGGATGGAGAGCGGCCGACGAGAGGAGAAAATCATATGGAGAGTTCCTTTAATGGGTGACTGAGCCCTTTACTAACTCGAGTTAGATATGCCGTGCAAGAGTCATTGTCCGGCGAGTCTCTGGTCCACGTCGTGAATCGAAAGCCTGGCTGGGACAGCTCTGAGATCCGAAAGCAATCAACCCCAGGTGTTTGCCTCGGGCATGAGGCGCCGCTTCAAACACTCTCAAATCGCTGATACATGATGGAAGTGGGCGCGTTTCATTCGGACTTTCCCCAGCATTCGAAAGCAGACGAGTGAAATGCGCCGGATTAACATGTATAGAAAATACAGCTTATAATAAACTAAATAATAACTTTTAAAATCTAAAAACGTATTTGACATTTATCCCGATAAAACAATAGGGTTCTTGCGAGGCCTGAGGAACAACTTTCACGCAAAAGACAAGCTCCAAATTGGAGAGGAGACGGGTGGGGTGAATCATTCCGATTGTCTCAACATCCGATCAGAGAGGTGAGAATCATGGAGCACAGAGCGTTCAGCGTTTACAGGGTAACGGCATTTGCGTGCGGATTTCTGACAGCCTCGGTCATGGGTATCGCCGAGCCGACGAGTTCTGAAGATGCGTGGGACGGAGGTGACTATTACACTCAAATCTCTCCTTCCAATCCTTCCGTCGAGGAGCAGATTCTGAACAGCCGGAAGAGAAGCGTCAACTTCATGGCTTCCCGGATCGACTCCGGCGAAGATCGCGATGACACCGTGGGCTTCGACGATTCCAAATTTTATACCGGGCTTGAAGTCTTCCATCTGGACAACCTCGACGACAGTACCAACGTGCAGAATGTCACCGGCAGATTCGAGAGTTACCTTGTTCTTGATACTGTCAAGGACGTAAATCAAATCGGAATGCAGGTTACGTCAGTTGCTCTTCAGGATCTCAATTTTGCCCAGCTCAATGCACAAAGTGCCAGAAGCTCTCTTTGCGGGGGATCCTTTTACGTCGGGTCGAGAGACTACACGGATGTATCGGCACCATTCACCTACGGCGCGGGGCTGTATGATACTCTGACAGGAACAGAGTCTTTCATTGAAATGGATACCAAATCCGAAGGAACCACTCAGCTTCCAACCGTTACCGGTGACACAAGGGGTCTGGTTGTCCGGCTGGAGAACGGTGTGTCCTCTGAGGGCGTCGAGGGCGTGTTCGCCGAAGATATCATCGGTATCGATGTGAGTGTCTCTTCGGCTGCACATGCCACCACCGATACCACCCAGATGAACGGCTATCGAGGCATTCGCATCAATTATCCGGAGCGGCAGGTTGGGGCTGGGACCCCGGCCGGGAATTTAACGGACTTTGATGCCCGGTCCTTTGGTATTCTCGTTGAGGGGCAAAGCCAGGCGGTTGCCAATGGCACCAAGACAAGCATGATACCAGGTACGGTGAAGTACGCAGGTGCGCGAACTGAGGCGCCCCTCGAGGTTGCCGATCGACTGGTGCATGACCCTCTTGCCGTGGTTGCCGTCGATGACTGTGCGGACGGGACTCTCCCGATTGATCGTCCTGTATTAGTATTGGATCCCACTGATGATGTGATCATCAATCGCATTTCGGCCTGCCCAGACAGCTTCCCGGACGCATCCCTTCCAAATGGAACGGTCGGTCAACGCCTTACGGTCTTTGTTAAGGACTCACAAGGCTTCACAGTTACATTCTACGATGAAGCGAACCTGAATCTCGCTGCAAATCCCCGTGTTCTTGGCAACGGAGACATTCTTGAACTCATCTATCTGGAAAGTGACTGGCACGAAGTCAGTTACTCCAACAATTAAGTGAGCTACAACCACTACCGATCATCCTCCGCCTGTTTTCCAGGCGGAGGATTTTTTGTCACCACAAACGGTGTCTGCGTTTTAGCGGAACGGCCACACACAGCAACAGAATCAGCATGGAGGGCGGAGTGAAAATGACCATGGGCCAGATACTGTGGAATTCGGCGGTAAGGATGACTCCTGTGAGAAACCAGCCAAGAGAGGTGAGGCCGACAATGAGGCGACGCACCGCCGACCAGACCGTCGTTTTGAGTTCCGCCATGTCCCCCTGGTGGACGCGAACGTGTTGTTCCTCGCGTTCCATTCTCTCGATGATGCGCCGCAGCTGATAGGCGGTGGCGACGGCGGACTCGCCCCAGTCGCGAACGCGTTCGTGGACTTTTTTTTCCGGCTCGAGAGCGACTTTTTTTATGAGTTTTTTGATGACGGGAGTGGCTTCACGCACTGCGCTGAAGTACTGATCGTACTTCATCCCCAGGCCCTCGATGAGTGCCGACGCGCGGAACAGATAAACAAGCTGCTGCGGCATGCGCAGTGGGAACTTGTGAAAGGTATCGAGAATATCGTCGGCGATTTCCTGCACCATGCGCGGAGTGAAGTCTTCGCGCAGTTGAATCTGCAGCAGAGTCTCCGCCGCGTCGCGTACCAGCGAGCGGTTGATTTCCGGATCCACCATGCCAAGGCGGTAAAAGCAGTCGACGATGGTGTCGATATCGTTTCGGACAACGGCGAGGCAGGCTCGTAACAGTTCAAGGCGCAAACGATCGGGAAACTCGAGGACCATTCCGTAGTCGAGAATAACGATTCGCTTTTCGCGATCGACGAACAGATTGCCGGGATGGGGATCGGCATGGATGAATCCGTGAACGACGGTCATCGTCACGTAGACTTCAATGAGTGTGTCGACGAGGTCCTTCGTGGTCACACCGCATTCCGCGAGGGCAGCGGGGTCGTCGACACGATAGCCTTCCACGAAGTCGAAAACCACAGTGCGCTTTGTTGTGAGTTCTCCATGACAGGCGGGCACGACGACGCGCGGATTGTCGGAGAAATTGTGGCGGAAGCGGTCAGCGTGTTTTTGCTCGTTTCGGAAGTCCATCTCGATACGGATGACGCGTGTGTACTCGGCAATGACGGTCTGAAAGCTTCGCACGATGTGACTGTCGATGAAGAATGCAAAAACACGCAGAATTGTGGTCACGACACTCAGGTCGATTTCAACGAGCCGCTGAATTCCCGGCCGCAGCACTTTCACCGCAACCCGGCGCCCCTTGTAGACCGCGCTGTGAACCTGGCCGAGGCTTGCCGCGGCGATGGGTTCGCGATCGAAGTCGTCGAAGATCTCCTTCGCCGGTCGGCCAAGGGATTCACGAATCGCCTGGAACACACCGGATACGGGAAATGGGGGCACCCGGTCCTGAAGAGTCTTGAGCTCTTCCGTGTACGTTCGCGGAATGATGTCTTCACGTGTGGCGAGAACCTGGGCGCCTTTGATGAAGGCGGGGCCGAGACTGGCGAGTTTCGCTGTCAGCCGTTGGGCACGGTGCTTGTGCTGTTCCGGAGTGAACCGGCGCGGAGCACCAAAGAAAACCCAACCCTGCCAGTCTCGCAGGAAGCTGATAATAAAGGGTAGAAGCGTGAAGAACACGCGAAACGGACGGAGAAAGGAAGACATGCGCGCTCGGGCGATGGCGTTTGGCGATGCATACCGCCGTCAATAACTTGGCAGTGGGGCAAGCTGCGGGCCAAGTGGAAGGGGCGCAGGTCGGCCGGTCAGGTTTCCGTCCACCAGTTGCCGTCGGCATCCAGCGTTTCATCCCGAGCCAGCAGTAACGACTCCCAGGCATAGAGTACACCGACACTTCGCCACGGCCGCCATGCATCCGTCAGTGCCTCAATTTCGGCACGCTTCTTCGGTCGTTCTCCCAGCGCGTAGATGCGCTTGAGTCCTTCGCACATGCCAAGGTCCTCCCATGGCATCACATCCGGACGCCGTAGCCCGAAGATCAGGAACATCTTGACCGTCCAGGGGCCGATACCGCGCACGGCGGTCAGTTTCTCGATCAGAGTTTCATCGCTGAGGGCCTCGACGCTTTCCGGTGTCCACCTGTTTGCTCGCCAGACTTCGGCAACACCGCGCAGAGCACCCGCTTTCGTACGATTGAGCCCGAGCGCGCGCAGGTCTTCAACGCTGTGTTTCAACACCCGTCCCGGGGTGAGTTTGTCAGACCCGCCCACCTTCTCGTTAAAACGGCGGGCAATGGAAGCTGCCGCTTTCGTTGAAATGGACTGGCCGATAATTGATACGCAAAGCATGTGCAGATTTGCGTCTCGGCGGGGGAGATGAACGGCGCCAATTGCATCGATGGCGCGTGCAAGCTGCGGGTCCGCTTCGCGCAGGTGGGCGATGGCTTTACGAGGGTTGGCGGGAAGGGAGGAAGGTCGGCGTGGAGGCATTGAAACAAACTACCTGGGAGATTGGATTTCAGACTCGTGGCTGTCCAGTCTGGCTTCGAAATCGGAACGAGCAGAGCGAAAGTACCATCCCTTCATGGGTGCTCCGACGGCCAAAAGCATAAACACAAGAAGAAGCAGAAAGAACTGAGAGGAATCCATAAACGTCTATACCCTAGAGCTCGGAAAGATCCAGTGACAGAATGTCACGGCCTATGGTAATGATGAACGGAGCCGCGAACGAACAAAACAAGACGAAGAGCAATAGAACTGCCATTCGAAGAAGTGTTTTTCCCCACACCTTTGTCGCCGGGTGGGCAGCTTGCACAGCCTCTGCCGCGCATCTTGCTGAAGCCCATGCGCTGCTTAGGGCATGATGATAGGCAAGAGTAACGATTCCCGGAACGACAAATCCAATCTGCTGAGTCAGAGTGAATTCTGTCACTTCAGCCTTCCACAGAAGAAAGATCAGATCGAGAACTGACCAGGCCACAAGCGGGACTGCCAGGAACATCCATGTCGAGTATACAAACCCGTTCGCAATCTCCGCGGGTGTGTGGCGAGTCAGCAGCCACTCCTCCAGCATCCCGCCACGGCGAGCCCTGCCGATTTCCGTGAAGCAATGGTCCGCCGCCATCCAGCACCACAGCAGTTCGCCGATCCCCCATCGTACGCAGAACCAAAAGAACAGGCTCGACAGATTATGGATCATGATCAGACCCAGAAACCAGCACACCCCCGCGGCAAAGAGCGTTGCCACCGCTAGCATTGCGACCTGTGGCGCAGATCGGTTGTGGCGCATCATGAGCGCATAGATGGCATTACTCTGTCGGACATGGCGCCATTCACCCAACAGGTCAGCCAGGGGAAGAAGAGTACGAAGGATCAAGGCAGTGAGTTTGTGTTGGATACTTCAAGGTGTTGGTCACCAAATTCAGGAGAGGCTTTTCCAGGACCGGAGGTCAACCACCCTGACAAGCTCGCCAATGGCTGACGGATGATTGGTTGGCAGAGCCAACCGCCGCAGAATCAGGGATTTGGAAGTCCTGAGATTTTGCACTTGCCATGGGACAGGGGCTTTATTTTGATCCCGCTCCGCTCGCAACGAGCGACACCGTGCCCAGGTGGCGGAATTGGCAGACGCGCAAGACTAAGGATCTTGTGGCCGCAAGGTCGTGGAGGTTCAAGTCCTCTCCTGGGCACCATTGAAATTTCAAGAGTTACAGCGAAATCGCCCCCGTTACTGCGGGGGCGTAGTTCTTTGCTGGACAGCATCAGGACAGCACTGGCGAGCGCTTTTTACGTTTGTTCATCGTACGATAACTTCTCCTCTTACGGGAGCACCGCAGAACGAGCCTCTTGCTGAGAGTTGGAGGATCGAATTCAAATCGTTGGCTCGGAATCATCATCATGATGGCGTTGTGAAGGGCTCTTCGGCCCTCCTTGATTGCGGTCAAGTGCTCCGAAGCGGGCGAGCTATTCCGAAGTGGCTTGAACAGGCAACTGTCGGCTTCAGAGACGTAGTCAAGAAGGCGACGGAGGTTTTCCTCATTCAAAGTACCGTCTGAATTTCTAAACCGATCGACAGTCCAGCAGCTTTCTTCTTTGTCCAGTCGGCGTTGGTGCGAACGGGGAGACTCTGCAATTACTCTATCGTGCATGGTATGTACTCCTTCATCGAGTGTGGATTTGGCAACTTGACTGGTGCTATACGACGTTCACCGCAAGCCTTTTCGATTTCTTGACAAATACATGACAACTGCCAAAGAGAAAAGTCGAATAAAGTCAGTTCTCGACGTTTCCCCACCTTCAGCTTGCAAGCTGAAGGTGGAACATGTTTGTCGTGTTGAATGACTTGGTTGGCAGGAATTCTTTCTGGCATCGGTGCCGTTGCAGCGATTGCCAGCTTTGCTGTCGGATGGGCGATAGCTCGGCGGCAATCAGATGAGCGTGACCATCGGGTACTCTCGTGCTTGCTACACGACCGGGAGTTAGTTGGTTCTTGGTGGAAAAAGACGAATCGCGATATTGAAGGGACCTTCAAAAGGAACCCAGACTCAAACCTCTCGATGGATGGCGTGCGAGAGAGACTGGTCAATTTCTTGAAAACCAAAGGTGATCGAATGTTAAAAACTACCTACCGGGAGCTTGAGAGGGCTGCTGAATTAATGCGCCCCGCAACGGGCGTACATCCGACAGAATTCCACATCGAAAGGTATAAGGAAGCCATCCCAATGATCGAGGAAGTCGTCAGAGACTTGGATTCTCGAATTAATGAACTGCAAAAAAGACTCGAAAGACCGATCTGGAAATGGTGAGGAGAGCAAGCTGTGGTAGAAGCGTACGGGTTTGAAGATAAGGTTTTTGATATCGCAGAGCGTGTTAAGCACGAAGAGGCTGTTCTTGTGGATCTGCCAGAGGATCACGTTGCTGAAAAGCATCGGCAATTGTCGAACATTGAGCATTTACTTCATGATTTGAATGTTCTTCTTGCAAGCGAGAGTGAACAACTCCCAGCAGAAGTGAAAGTGAGAGTCGCAAGAAAGCTATATTGGGAGCATAGCAGGGTCCGAGTGATGCCGCTGGTTGATTTCGTCGGTTCCCGCACTGTGAGGGAGTTTCTGCTGACGATTGGTCCGGACCGTCACGGCAAGTGCGAGAATTGCGGCAAACAGGTGGACTATTTCAGTCGAACTTCGCGTGTTAATCAATACCCAAGACGATGCGAAGATTGTGATTACCACCCGATTCCACGACGGGAGCTGAGTCCAAGAGAGCAAGCCACTAGCCGGGCGAGATATGCACTTTCAGAGGCCGAGTTCCTGCTCGAACGGTATCAGGAAGCCAACGCTGAGTTGGAAAGCGCATGTGAGAACCTAGACAGAGGGCATAAGGAAAATCCGGAGCGCAATACACTCCTTGATCGAATCGAAAGCGTACTTGCCGCTAGAAGACGGTGTTATAGTGGTTTCGTTTCGGTTGATTTAGAATTGACAGAGTTGGTTCGATCTCTTGTCGACTTGGACATAACTGAGGATGATTAGTATTCACTCTAGAGCTCCGCAAATTCGAGATATAAGTCGGCCGTGTTCTCAAAATGCTTTTTGGTGACGGTAGCGACTTGTGCAATGTTCTTCGTCAACCAACCCACGACCACTGCTCCGGTCTGTTCACAGGCCGCTTCGAGGAGCGTTCGCTCACTCTCGTTAAGGATCGTGATTGAACCAATGTGAGTGGCGCGTTCGGCCATTTGTAGTCTCCTGAGAGTGAGCCGGAGAGTTTCGCTCTCCGGCTCGAACGAGTGTTAATGGGTTACAAAGCGGATAACCCGTCGCGGGTTGTGGCGCATGAGCGTCGTTGCGAAACGGAAGTGAGTGTCAATCGTCACGACGGAAGATCCGGCGTGGTCGATCTTCTTGGTCTCTGGCTTATTACTGATGTATCGTCCATAGGCACCTTGGGCAACGAGGGCCGCAGTGTAACGAGGGGAAATGGCGGGAGTGCCTGTCGCCGGAGTTGCTGGAGTTCCTGTTACGTCGAAAGTGAACGATGTCGCGTCGACAACAATGATCACTGCATCGGTAACGTTATACTCGCTTTGTGTCGCTCCGGTGATTGTGATTTTCTCGCCGGTTTGCAGTCCATGGTCCGTTGTGGTTGTGAGTGTCGCAGTGGATGAGGCTCGGGTGATCGAGGCAATCTCAAGCTCCGCTTGATTCGGGAGTTCGTCGCAAAGTACGAGAGGGATTCCATGCACCGCCCCAACAACCATGTCAGAGATGGATTCCGTTGCCTTGACGACAGATGCCTCAGCCTTGCTTGAAAGAGTCTTGTAGTCGCTGGTACCCGCCAAAGAAGCGAACTGGGCCGATTGGATGAGTAATGCCACTCCGCGCATTCTCGAACGTTTGTCGGTCCATTTTAGACCGGCGCCAAGAATTGAGTCTACCGTTGGGGTTTTTGTGGTCTCACCAGTGATGTCGTGGACGAGAGGAGTTCCATCCACCGGATCAAGAGACTTGTTGAAGAGAGAGGATTGAACAACGCGCCCGAACTCTTCGCCGGTTATCAACGCGAGGTATTGCAAATGTCCCTCAGATGAGTCCTTCAGAGCGTAAGAGTCACCGTCAACGGAGATGACCTTGGCTTCTGCGGTTTCGTGGTATGATCCTAGTGTCAACTTGTCGGGGGTTACTACGAGGGCGACCATTTGTTGAGTAGCTCCTCGGCAGATAATGGCTTCTTCACCGATCTGGTTGAGAGCACGCTTCAAAGCTTTCACGCGGCTCTGACTCGAAAGGCTTTGCTCGATTGTTGTCACGCGCACTTGTCCTCGCTTTCATCGAATTTTAATTCGTATTGCTCCTTGAATACTCGATCAATCTCTGCTCGCGCCCGCTCGACTTCTTCGAGGGATTTTCCCTCGTCTTTGAGTTGCTCCAATCTCTCAAAAACCGCCTTTTTATACTCGCTTTCGCGATTTCTTGATTCCCCCGGGTTCGATCCCGCTTTCAATGCGGTCAGCAAGTGTCGGCGAGTGAATCTCACTCTGAATCCACAGATATCTTCCAGTTCTTGGAGGGTTTTAGAGGGCTTTCTGCTATCATTGCATGTTGAGGAAGCATGCAGTAAGGGTTCGTCTTCCCACCTATGCTGATTAAGCCATGCGGCCGGATTTGGTATGAATCGACCCCGCTCGCGCTGCCACTGGTTGGAGGTGCTCTGGTTTTCCAAGGCACGAATCATGTCTGACTGCGTTTCTTGGTCCGGTCGAAGGCGCTTCCATGATTTCCATGCTGCACCCTTACCCACTTTCTTGGGATAGGCACGCCAGAACTCTTCGAAGTCAGGCGTGTATTCGAACATTTCCCTCCTCGATGGGGGGCAGGGGGGATCTTCTTCTCTTTTCCTCTTCTTCTCTTCTTCGTCGGGCATCTTGAAGGTCCGGGGTTCAGGGTTTGGATGTCCGGGGTAGCGATTCGTCGATGTCCGGGGTTTCGTTGTTGGGCCGGACATCTCTGTGTCCGGGGTTCCGTTTTCGCTCCGGACATCCTGTTGTCCGGGGTTTGGCTTTAGCCTAAAGCGGTGAGATCTTCCCGGATTGCGAATGACTGTTAGTGCGTTCTGCCTTTCCAATATCTCAATGGTGCGGCGAACCGTTCTCTCGTTGCAGTTTGCCAGACGAGCGATTGTCGGAGCGGAAGGCCACGGTTCAGGGTTCGCGTCGGATGCATGGGCTGAAATCATAGCCAGAATCAGGCGCTGAAGCGGTGTTCCGCCGCGAAATTGTTTTGCGGTGGATATGACCGGGCTTTCCCATACAGGCTTAGCCTTGTTATATCTCATTAGCGATCCTCTGTTGAGCAAAGCGGAGGTTCTTTCGCCTGGGTCGAAATGCCGCTGGTTTTCCAGCGGCATTTCATTTGAACAGACACCTCTATTTAGCCGCTCGCGCTTCTGAGGTACTGCTGAACTGATTGTCTTCAAGGAATCTCTGGAGGTCAGATTCGCGATACTTTACGCGAGATCCCAATCGGAGAAACGGGGGGCCGAATCCACGGACGCGCCAGTTGCGAAGTGTTTTGGGAGCGAGACCAAGAAGTTCGGCGGCATCATTAGTTGACAGAAGCATTGAACATGTCCCCACAGGAATTGAGAGGGACATAGCGGGCGACTGAGGGCGCTGTCTAGATTGTACCCAAGAAGTCGAATAGCTTCACTTCTTGTCGTCTTGCCGGATAGATTCGGCAGACCGACGTATTCCCCATTCTATTCTTAGCCATTCTGAAAGAGCAGGATAGCTGTCCTTCACTGTTTCGGGAGCTTGATCGATCAATTCTCGTACGAACGCTCTCGACCAACCCTTGAGCGCGCCAGCCTTGCAGACGAGCTTCATCACTTCTGACTCTATGTCGCTTTCCTTGATTTGAGGATATCGTTCTGCTAGAGCATGAAACAATCGTGTTGCTCTCAGGTTCACCTCAAAGCCCAAGGGCCCACCCTTGAAGCCAATGCTGTCGTCTTTCAACGCCTTCAATGCTTGCCAAGATCTTCGATCCTTGGCCCTAATGATCTCTATCGCTGCTGCTCGTTCGTTCCTTGGCATGACTCCGAGTGCGTCTAGTGCAAATTCATAGCAGAATTCCGCGAGGATTTGTTGCTTGTCATGCGGTAAAGCCTTGAAAGCCTCTGCAAACCCGTCCCATTGCGGATGCGGCCCATCTGGTCTTTCTTTGTTCGGACCAACCACAGGTACAGGCCATGCGGATTTGAAACGCCGGTCGGCTTCGTCAGCCCAAAGCGATATCCAAGCTTCTAGGCGTTGTCTGCTTCGTTTCATCCGAAGGCCTTTTCGATGGCATCTCCGACGGTTTGAGCGAGTTCGCATCCACGCTCAGGTGTCATGTGGGCATATCGATCGCTGATGTCTTGAACTGCATGACCAAGAAGTCGCTCGCGATCACTCTTGTCGATGCCGAGGACGCGCGCGACCGTTGCGAAATTGTGTCGGAGGTCATGAGGGGTGAAGTTGTCGACATCGGAAGCCATTCTGAGACGCTCCCAAGGCGTTCTGATGTCTCGGAGGGGTCTTCGTCGCTGGCGGCCCGGAAAGGCGAATCCAGAGCCGCTACGGGCTTTGAATCGCCGCGAGAGAATCTCTTGGGCCTGTCGATTTAAGAAAACCGTCTTGATTCCGGTCTTGCTGTCGACAGTGAGCGTCGAATCCTTTCGGTTCCATTGGCTCCACCGCAGGCTGAGAATCTCAGACGTACGGGCACCCGTGAAGGCGAGGAGCCGAATCGCGTCGCCCGAGTCGTCCTCCATCGCCGCGAGGGCCTCGCCGAACCGCTCAGCCTCTTTCGGATTCAAGAACCGCTCGCGGGGCTTCTCTTCAAATCGAGGAATCCGCTTCACGGGGTTCGATCCGAGTTCGCGAAAGCCTTTGTCTTCCGCAAAGCCGAAGACCGTCGAGAGAAGCGCGCGAACTCGATTCGCCGCGATGGGTGTGTCTTTTCCGATCTCCGTGATTAGGGTGACGATCTGTGGTCGTTCGATTTCCCTGACTCGCTTCGCTCCTAGAGCCGGAACAACGTGCTTATTGAGGTTCAGTTCATCGTTTCGAGCGCTCGCGGGTCGCTTTCGCCTCTTGGCATATTCCCGGACATAGAGGTCGCACAGACGAGCGACCGTGACGGCTTTTCGTGCCTCTGCTCGCTGGCGCTGTCTCTCGCTGGCCGGATTAGCACCTTTTGCCACATCCCCGGCCATGATACGGGCTGCTTCTCGGGCTTGGTCCACCGTCATCGTTGGGAAGCTTCCGAGTTTGGGGCAGTGCTGTTTGCCCTCGGACCGATAGTAGAAGAACCAAGACTTTTCCCCTGTTGGAGTGACCTTGACATGGAGCCCCTTGACATCCGCATCCCAAAGTCTTGTGGCCTTTCCGTTGCTCGGTTCCAATGACCGGACCTTGCGGATGGTGAGAGGGATTCGTCGCCTCTTTCCCGCCATGCCATTTACCTCCATGGACAGCATCGGGACAGCATCAAAGCGGGATTCGGAGGGACAGGCGCAATCGCAAAGGGACAGAAAAACATTGAATTTATGCCATTTATAGACCCCTTGTTGCCTCAACTGTCCCTATGAACAAAAGACTAAGGATCTTGTGGACGCAAGGTCGTGGAGGTTCAAGTCCTCTCCTGGGCACCATTCAAATTTCTTCACTTACATCGATACTGAATGCGCGGCGCATCGCGCCGTGCACCATGAAATCGAGGGTCCGTAGCCCTCGATTTGGTGCATGATGTTCTTGGAGGGTTTCGGCCATGTCGTTGGCCTTGAGGCTTGGCAGGTTTGCAGGCATCGCTTCGGGTAGCCAGAGTGCACCGAGGAGTGTCTCCGATGACAGACAAGAAGACATGTTTTGTGATTATGCCGGTCACCACTTCCAAAGAGATGGAGGGCAAGTATGGGGATCCTGAACACTTCCTTCATGTGTTCGAATGTCTCCATGCACCTGCTCTTCGTGCCGCAGGTCTGGAACCTATTAGACCTTCCGCAGCTGGCTCCGAACTTATCCATACTCGTATCGTCAAAGGATTAATCGAATCAGACCTAGTACTCTGTGACATGACGACACTCAACGCGAACGTCTTTATGGAACTGGGGATTCGAACAGCGCTCAACAAACGCGTTTGTGTGATCGCCGACAAGTCGACAGAGCTGCCTTTCGATACCGGCAATATTCATACGCATTTTTACCAATCAGACTTAAGAGCGTTTGTATTGAAAGAGGAGCAAAAGAGGCTCAGAGAACATATCGAAAATGCGATGAAGACAGATGATGGCAATGCTTGGTGGAAGACGTTCGCGGCATCTATCACCGCAGAAGCCGTGGAAGCGAATGATGTTGGCGATATGTTTAGAATTCTATTTGATCGATTTGATAATCTCGAACGCAGTTTCAGGCGTGAAATTGGAGACGGTAGTGCTTGGGATTTCGGGATGTTGATTTCATCTTTCGAAAATGCTTTGCAGCTTGCCGTCTTGCTTGACGAAGCTAATATCCTCTACTCGGAAGTAGGAGTGACTGAAGAAGGAGAACGTAGACGCATATTCACTTTTCATTCTAAAGCTGATTTCCAAAAAGCCGCAGAGTTATCATCAAATTATGACATACCTTTTGCAACGATAGAATTGTAAACCCTCCTATATTCGTGGCAATTTGCCGCGCGCTTCTTCCAGCCATTGGTCACCTTGCACATGATCACCGTAGATGCGGATGGTTGTCTGCAAATCGGCGTGGCCCATGAGTCGTTTGACCACAGGCAGATCGATACCCACTTTCATGAAGCGAACGCACGCGATGTGGCGGAGATTGTGCACGCCGGTGAAGGGAATGCCAGCGTCCTTGTAAATGGCGGCGAGGGTATCGCGAGCGATGTCACGGCAGACAGGAGGCGTTTCGGTGGCGTTGTACAGGTGATCGATCGGGCGAAGATTATAGCGATCGCGATGTGCGGTGAGCAAGCGGGCGAGATCCGCAGTCAACGGGATGTCGCGTTGTTCGTAGGACTTGGGGTTCCAGTAAAGCTTGGGCTGGATCTTCAGGCGGGCGGCTTCCGGATCGGTTAATTCGATATCCTGCCACTGGAGGTGGAGGAACTCGCCCTGGCGGATTCCCGTTTCAATCAGCAGGCGGAGCGTCAGGTCCCAGGGAAGGGCACGGCGAGGGACGCGCCGGTGTTTGGCGGCGGCTGCGAGCAGGGCTCGGATCCGATCTTCGGTGAAAATATCGCGGGTCTTTTTCGGCTGGCGGGGTTTGTCGAGGGTGGTTCGAACAATGCGGTTCTGGACGATTCCGCGGCCGTGGAGCCACTTCTCAAGGGCAGCAAGTGCCTGGATGCCTGAGAGGAGAGCGCGGCGTCCGTGGCTCGCGTTGGGCGACTTCTTGATTTCAGTGGCGCGGTGCGTCTGCCACTCCTGCAGGTGTGTTGGCTGCAGTGCGGTGAGAACGTGGGTGGCACGGCCCTGGGGGAGATGGTTGTCGGACCAGTCGAGAAAGAGTTCGAGATACCTTCGATAGTTATCGAGTGTGCCGGTGGCGAGATCCACACGGGCGGCAAGGAAGTCATGCACTGCGGCGGCGATGGAGTTGCGATCGGGCGTGAGAGCGACACCGTTTTCGAGTTCGGTACGAAGTTGTGGAGGAAGGTCGTGGAGAGCGAGTGCGGCCGTGGACTCGGGCGTGGGGATATGTTGGTGCCGTTTAACAAGAGCCTGCAGATCCTGCCGTGTGGTTTCGGCTTTGACGAGTGCAGCGGTTTCAGAGGTACGGAGGAGCTGTTGGATGTCGTCAGGCGCGGGGACCTGAAACCACTTTTTGTCCAAAGTGCAGACCTTGAACACAACGCGGCGGCGTGGTTCACCGCTGGCGGTTTTCCATCGTCGGATGAATGCTCGTGCCATTACCGATTATTCAAGTGCGAAAGGTCGAGATATGGTTTGCAAGCTACCAAGAGTTCGGTAATTTCGATCTCTAGCTTGCCTCGTAGTTCTAAGACTTCCTTGCTTGGTTCTGTCTCTCTAGTTTGATTTTCCTTTTCCTTTGCGACACGATCTTGGAGTGTGCTCTTGTACAACTTCCAGGTGGTGAGCGTAAGCCGGTCATGAATTTTCCCAACGTCAGATTTGAATAAATACCGTACGGATATTTCGTTGCGACTTAGTTGCCCAATCGCATTATCCCAACGATTAGTCATATCATCCAAAGTCTCATCTTCCGGTTCCCAATAGTCATCAATGTACTGTAGCTCACTGGCGACTCTCAGCACCTCGGTACGCCTATCGTACAGATCCATTCTCAGCTTCTCCTTTTGGAGGCGAAGCTGAGTCCATCCGATGAAGAAACCAGCACCCGCGATCAGCAGCTTGAGAACTGCATCGGTGACAAATTTCCAATCTATGGCAGCAATAATGGAAGCAATTGGGTCTGGCATGATTACCCTCTGGGTTTCAGGGCTGGTTTGTTTGATAGGTTGGGCAGGTTGAGAGTTGTTTGGAAGTTCATCATTCTTTTGGTATGTCGGTCTCGTGAGGAAGGAAATTCATTTCGTCAAATGATAGTTCAGGAACATTGGCGCGTTCGGCGAGTATCTTGCCAAGTATTGGCGCAAATGGCGCGACTTTTTTGGCGACATCATACGCTTTCGCAGCAATTGCCCAAAACTGGATCTGCCACATTGTTCCGGCAAATTTCTCCGGATCGACCAAAGCTTTATCCACGTCTGTCTGCAATCTGTCGAGACTGGCAAGAAGATCGGTTTTGACAGAATCATTAATGTTGCTCTCGTGAAGTGCAAGTCTGAGATCGGCAATGAGTTTTGTGAGCTTCTTCGTATCTTTACCTCGAATGGGGCTCTCTTTTTGTTCTTCAAAGAATCCCTTTATTGTGGAATGATCCAATTCTCGTGGTATGGTGACCTTGAAAAAGGAGTCCAAGCCCGTACCATCGGCTGCAAGCGTCTGGAGTTCGGAGAGTATTTTTCCAGCGAGTTCTGATGAGCTTGTGTGCAGCTTCAGGAAGGCTTTGGCGATTCGCAGAAAGGTCTCGCGCTCACCCTTGGATACTGGACTGAAAAATGTAGAGTAGGGGTAGTTTTCGGAAAGTAGCCGCAGTCCATCATCTAATGATGCGACTCGCAATTGTTTCATAAACTCAATGTCTAGCGCCATTAATTACTTACTCCAGGTCAGGGGCCAAGATTGCCAAGCAGGCTGTGTTTGTGAGTTTGCTAACTTGCTACAACTTGCTGTGTGATAATGCCGCCAAGTATTGCGAGGCAGATGAAGCTGACGGTGGTGATGATGAAGATCGCGGGGATCATGGCAAAAGCGAACTTGACCATGAGACAGACCATGGAGCCGAAGGAGATGTCGATGTCGCGCACGATGACGGTTTGAATGGGTGGTGGCTCGGGTTTTGGCTCTTCCGGTTTTCGGCCGATGTTCAAGATTTCTTCCGGTGTTACGGCGGGTTCTGTTGTCATCCCGGTTTCTCCTTTTTCTGTTCTCCTCGAATTCCGGACATGATATGACTGGCTGCGTCGGCAAGGCTCTTCCACCCTTCTCGTTCCTTGGCGATCATCTCCAACTCGATCGTCGATTCTCCTTTTTGGAGGACGAAATTTCTTTCAACTGAGGCAAGCTTGATTAGAATCTCGGAGACTGTCTTTGTGTCATTAGTTATCAGGGCGTAATCCAATGCGACGAACTTGGATTCGCAGTTGGTTATTTCGTTTTCAAAATACTTGATGTCAGCAAGACACTGACGGTAGATCCTTAGAAAAAAGAACGAAAGAGTTTCAATGAACAAAGAAACTGACAATAGGGATCCATAGTGCTTCATAAGGTATCCCGTATCTGTTTTTGTTGCATCGGCTTTGTATGCCATAAAAACCAGAACAAGGACCGCGACGATAGTCGCCATTAGGCCAACTATAAGGTTATAGTTGCTTGTGCGTTTTAGCTTGTACGTCTGCTTCTTTAGGCGGTTAATTGTGCGATTCAGTTGGGTTGTTAGAAAGCCGCGCAATTCGTGGTACTGAGTTGCTCTTATTAACTCCGATAATAATTCCTTCTCGGAATTTCTATCTTTGGTTATCTTCAGGATTTCTATTAACAGATCCCGCTTAGTTTCTTTCAATAGGTCACTATCTGATGGCGGCGGGGGTGGTGGCGTTTCAGGTTGTGAGGTAGCTTCCGATTCTAGGTATTTTAGGCTCAGAAGTGTAAATGCTATAATGAGAGCAACGATAAGCGTGATGATGAGAACGAACGCGAGATTTCCCATGATCTTATCAGCAAATTGATTGTCGACTACCGCGGCTACGACCAGCACGATTATAGTGCCAAGTGAGAGTCCCATCGCAATTTGGACGCGGGAGGACTCGAAGTTTTTTTTGAATTCTTTCCAGCCCATTGCGGTATTGTGATCAAATCGCCTGAATGATCCCGACAATGATATGTGTCGGCTTTACTTCGTCTGGGTTGTGAGACTGGACCAAACCCTCATCGAAGAGGGGGAGGATTGCAATACGTATGAGTGATTGGTCATCGTCGACGATGTGTTGGATGCGTCCGGGTGTCAGGCGCTCGGAATTTCCGATGCGGCAGAGGACGGGGGAGAGATCGGTCAGGGTGAACCCGGGATCCTCGATAGCACGGCAAAGGAGGGTCCGCTCCGCGTGTTTGTAGGAGGTCACGATGAAGGACGTGCCTTTGGGGCGGGGGAGATCGCGGTCAGGGGACTGGGTGGCGGTGCCGTCGGCGGTGGGAATATGGGTCGGTTTCGGGGTCGGCTCGCTCTTGGTATCGTTCATCACGTAGGTTTTTCCGATTTCACGGATTCCCAACTTTGAACGGATATTGATCCCGAGTTTTTTCAGGATTTTCTCCTGATCCTCGGGGCGAGGCATGGCGCCACCGAGCCATCGGGTCACGTTGATGCGTTCCTCGCCGATGGCTTCAGCGATTTCCCTATGGGTTTCGAGCCCATTCCGCTCTTTGTACTGGATGAGTATGTCTGAAAACCACGTCATAACAGTTTGATTGTTCGTAGTGCGCACAAGACCGGCAAGAAAATGTTCTCGGTAAGAACACTTTGGCATTGACTTGGTGCTTAGTTCTTACTTTGTTTCACGTGAAACGTGAGCGGAGATCGCACGTAGTTCTGATGAGATGCTTGAAGGACAAAGGAGTTCGATGAGTGGACGGGGACTCAACAGCCGGGGCGGTGGTTTATCCACTGGATGAGGTGAGGAAGGCGGTGGAGGCGGGGGAGGTGACTTATTCGGAGATTGCTCGGCGTGCCGGGAAGGCTCCTCAGACGGTGATAAAGGCGATGAGTCCGAACGTGGCAAAGAAAGACCGGATCGATCCTCCGGAGTCCGTAGCGAGGCAGTATTACGAAGCGTTGTTGGAGATTCGGAAGGAACGGGAAGGGGCGAAGAGTGGAAACTGAGGCGATGTTTTTCTTGCATGACATGGATTACGGGCATTCGGAAGGGCTTTTGTACTCCCCAACGAAAGAGAAGGTAAGCGCCGCTCTTGAATTCAGCATTCTGGCGCAGCAGTGCTTCGGTTTGCGGAAGTGCATCGGTGATATCTTTTCCTTTGCAACTGTTCCAGTAACTAAACTGGGGAGCGGTGACTATCGGGTCTCTCCTTTGACAACACACATTATTGAACACTCTGGTGATGTTGTTCAGTTTCGCGTCATAGATGGTGATCTGTGGAACGCACAAAAAACCGTCGATGAGTTTGGCAATGATCTGACGTTGGATTATGTCGAACAGGGAGCGGGAATCTGATGGGTGCAATGATGTCGGACAGGGATCGGTTGGTGGTGGTGGAGCAGCGTCTGCTGGCCCTTGAAGGAGTGGTTGGGGACATGGGGGTTGGGGTCTCCTGGCGATGTGCGAAGGCGAAGCTGGGGCTGGGGAATCTGGAGCAGGTGAGGGTGGTGTGCGAAACGAACGGGATCGAGGGGTGGAAGTCGTGGGGGATTCCACTGGGGAGGTTTCCGGATCTGCATCGTTGGGTGGGGGAGAATCTGTGGATCCACGATTTGAGAGCCTCTTCGAAAAGGTCGGGACGGGGCAGGGGAGACGCGGTTGCCGGGATTCGTTGCGATCACAGGGGTCAAGTCTCTGGGCCAAAGAATCAGTCGGGTTCCGGCAATCCCGCCTCCGCTGCGTCACCATGCGGTGGGGGTCTCCTTCCTGGTGAGCCTGCGGGTGGGGAGTTGGGCACCCGCCCGCAGGCTGTGGGAGGTGAGGTATGAGGCGGACGAACGAAGAAGCCCCTGCGCTCAACGGTTCGATCGGCAGGGTCGGGGTGAGTTGCCAATCCCGCCGCAGCTTTGCGGTTGAAGGGATTGGGCCGACAACAAGCCCGATACAGCCAGGGGCTTCTTCGTTCGTTCGCATAGCACGTTTGTTTTCACGCAATACGGTGTTGAGTGTGGTGGAGTGGTGCGTTGCGAAGCTGGAATTCGCAACGGAGCATGATCGTGCCTGGGTGCGTTGGCCTGCGGAGGTGGTAGCGGTGTCGTTGATGATGATCGGTGCGTTCATTGTCTTGTCGCTGTTGGTATTCCCGGCGGGTTCGTTCCCGGAGGATCTGAGTGAGGATGATGCACGGTTTTGTTCTCGTTGATATGAGAAAACAAAGGCGAATGTCCGTCGAAGTTTGAGGGTGTTGAATCCGGTGAATCGAAGTTTCTTCTGCGTAAAGACGCCGGATGGCGATTTGATGCCGATGACGATGGCTCGGACACAAACGATCGCGTGGGCAAAAGCACTGGATGAGTTGATGAGGAACCGAAGCGACAAGACGAAGCGGCGGGATGTGAAGCGAATGAAGAAGGCGGGGTATAAGATGGGGTTTGTGGTATTGGTGGAGACGGATGTGCACCCGGGCGCTTCGATGGTGATGCCGGAAGGCGAATTGATGGAGAGGTTGGTGGAAGCATGAATACAGATCAAAACGCGATGATGAAGGGTGGTGGTGCGTATGATTTGAGTGAGTTACATACACAGGCTCCATGTGGGAGAATGTGCCAGGCAGAGGACGGGAGCCTGCCGGATGATGCGGTGGCTCCCGTCTTTTCACGCGAGGGTGAGTTGCGGGAAGCGGTCGGTTTGTTTGAGCAGGCGCTGGTTTCGGTGCGACGGGTGATTGGTGGAAACCGCGAAGACATGGAGAGCCGGAATGTCTGGCCGAGGGTTTTTGTGAACTACCTTGTGCAGGGTCGAGGCGAAGGTATGTGGGCGATGGATTGGCCAAGGGCTATTCGTTCAATCGATGACTTGGGCGAGATACGAACGCAGATGGCGAATGATCTGCAGGTTGAACCGAAACGGATTCTGATTCGCGGGTGGCGGAGGATGGAAGCATGACGGCGAAACGACCGTGCGAAGTGTTGGACGAAAGGCTTTTCAACCGGGGAAAGGGTGCGCAGGCAGCCTTGTGTGATGCGTTGGCGGAGGGTTCGGATCTGGAC
>JANQSL010000063.1 GCA_028284075.1 Candidatus Sumerlaeia bacterium
CAGTCTCGCACCAGCGTTCCGCGCGCTAAAAACGCCATCCCTCAACGAGGAAATTCGTGACTGACAAGTCTCTCCATGAAAAAACCGTCTGGATCACCGGAGCCAGTCGTGGAATTGGGCGCGCCGTGGGGCTCGCTCTTGCCGGAGCCGGAGCCCACGTTGTGCTTGGGGCGCGTAACACGGGGCAGATCAACCATGCAGCCGACGCGATTACAGCCAACGGCGGCAGGGCGACTGCGATGGAACTCGATGTTTCCGATCACGAGAGCGTAAGGACTTTTGCCGCTGCCGCCCGTGACGCGGCAGGCCTCCCGGATGCGCTGATCAACAACGCCGGAGCGGGTGTGTTTCGCCCTCTGGAGAACTTCCTGCCCGATGAATTTGAATCGCAATTCCGTGTGAATGTTTTCGGAACCTTCTACATGACGAAGGCGGCCGTTCCTCTCATGAAACAAAACGGGGGTGGTCACATTATCAATGTTTCATCTCTGGCAGGTGAGAATGCGGCACGTATGGGCAGCGGCTATTTTTCTTCGAAGTGGGCGGTTCATGGTTTTACCAGGTGCATCTTCGAAGAGTTGCGCGAGGACGACATCAAAGTGACGCTCCTCTGCCCTGGTTCCGTCGATACCCGCTTTCATCATGAATCCCATCCCGGCAGTCATGACAACAAGGACCAGTCCTGGATGGTGAGTCCGGAAGACGTTGCAAAAACAGTCCTGCACGTCCTCACGCTTCCCCCTGAAGCGCTGGTCAGCAAACTGGATATACGGCCTCAGAGGAAGCCGAAATAAATCGCTGTGGACAACACCGTCGCATTCTATTTTCACGTTCCCTTTTGCAAACACGCCTGCCCTTACTGCGATTTCTACAAAATGGAGTTGCGCGATCGTCCTGCACGCGAGCGCCTCGAGTTTCCAGGGCGTCTTGCTCTCGAACACGAATTGCTTTCTCAGACACACGCCGATCTTGGTGATAAATCACTCGTGTCACTTTATTTCGGCGGCGGAACTCCAAGCGTTTTATCACCCCGGAGCGTGTCAGAGTTAATCGACGAAATCGTCAGTCGCCATGATTCTGCAGTCGATCTCGAGGTCACCCTCGAAGCCAATCCGGAAAACCTGACACCCCAACGGTGTGAGGCATGGCACGAAGCCGGCATTAACCGTTTGTCGATTGGCGTGCAGTCTTTTTCCCCGCGAGACCTTGAACGGCTCGAGCGTCTCCATCAGCCTGACCTGGTTGCTCAGGTCGTTGGTAATGCTCGCGACGCCGGGATTGAAAACCTGTCGCTGGACCTGATGTTCGGCCTCCCGGATCAGACTCCTGATCAGTGGATGGAAAGTCTCCGGGCGGCCGTTCAACTCAATCCTGATCACATTTCCTTTTACGGTCTGACGGTTCACGAGGAAACACCGTTCCACGATGAGGCGAAGCGCGGTACGCTGCCGTTGCCGGAAGAGGATGCCGCTTCGGCCATGTATCTTGAAGGGGCTCTCTTTCTTCAGGAAAGGGGATACGGTCACTACGAGATCAGCAACTTTGCGCGACCGGGGCGAGAGAGCCGTCACAATCGCCGATACTGGACGGGTGCGGACGTCGTTGGGATCGGCCCGGGCGCTCACAGCTCTCTTGGCCGCTTCCGCTGGTGGAATCCCGACGACATTGACCTCTGGAAGGAGTCGCTCGCCATCGGTGAACTTTGCCGTACTCATCCGGAATCGCTACCGACCGAAATCCATGCCGAGGAGCTGTTGTTTCGCGGTTTGCGAACGCGCGAGGGAATTGCGCTGGACGGCAGCCCCGCCGCAGTCATGCTTGGCACATGGCTCGAATCCGCCGCAGGGCTTGAAGCGGCAAACGCCGAATGGATTCGAACCGGTGCGGAGCGAGTGTCACTCACACTGGAAGGCTGGCTTCGCTCCGACTCGATCCTTCTCTCCATTATCGGCGCTTCGGCGCGGTAATTCTTCACGTCGCCGGCAGGGGGCCGGCTTCAAAATTTCAACACAACCTGCAAGGACGAATCCATGGCAACACCCATCATATCACGGCCCAGCGAAAAAGCCATCTTCCTGACCGCATCCTTCGGAGTTGTTCTGGCTATTCTGGCCCTCCTGTTTGTTCCCACTCCAAAGCCGGAGGGAGAGGACGGAATCGTTGGCGCAAGCGAGACAAACCGTCCCACCTCGGGCCCGGCCCGGCGAGTTGCGGGTTCTCAGCCTGTGCGTCCGGTTTCTCCACCGGTTGAAGTGAAGGCCTCTGCGAACAATGCACCGGTCTCGGGCGAGGCTGTCCGCCCGGAAGATTTTCCCACGGAGATCTATGCCGGTTTGCTCGATCGATTTCTGAAAAACGGGCTCGTTGATTACAAGGGTTTGGCAGGTGAGGGGCGTGATGATCTGGCGAGACTGGTTGACATCATAGCCAACACGGATGCGCGCGCCCTCGAGCGGCTTCGTGACAAAGCGTACTCCGCATGGTACGTGAATGCCTATAACATACTTACACTGGAATTGATTGTTCGCAACTACCCGATCGGCAGCATCATGGATATTGACCAGCCATGGGACACGCCCTGGCCTGTTGCTCAGCGGCAGCTCACTCTTAACGAAATCGAGCATGACGTCCTCCGCCTCCAGAATGCACCGGAGGCTGATCGCGTTGCCTTTGTCGATCCGCGTATTCACTTCGCCGTCAACTGCGCGAGTATCGGATGCCCTGTGCTGCAGCCTGAGCCTTTCACTGAAACAAATCTTGAACGGCTCTATGAGGCGGGTGTTCGCGACTTCATGTCCGCTGATCGCAACTACCGTATCGATGGCAAGACATGGTCTGTCAGCCAGCTGATGGACTGGTATGGAAGTGATTTTCTGCTGCACCATGCGAAGGGAGGAAATTCCGTTTCTGACTCATTGGGTCACTTCTTCGCGGCCTATGAGACGGACGAGACTGATGCCAGCCTGTTGCGGTCCGGTGGCTTTGAAATCGAGTGGCTGGAATACGACTGGTCGTTGAACAAGCAGTAGCACCGGCCTTTCGCGTTGCCCGCGGTGACCCCTCCCACAAAGGCTCTCGCGCCAATCTTCGGAGGCATGTGCTATGTGGTTGTTTGTCGGACTCGGCAACCCCGGACAGAAGTATGACCAAACACCGCACAACCTTGGCTTTGAGGTCATGGATGAGCTGATTGGACGGCATGGACTCGCGTGGCAGGACGCAAGACGCTTCCAGAGTGTAATGGCCGGAGGATCAGTGAACGGCGAGAGGCTTTATTTTCAGAAGCCCATGACGTTTATGAACGTGAGCGGCAATGCGGTACAGCCTGCGGCGGCATACTACAAGATCGATGCGGAAAACATTCTTGTCGTGTGTGACGACGTGAACCTGCCTTATGGAAAAATCCGCCTGCGGATGAATGGCAGTCATGGAGGTCACAATGGTTTGCGAGATCTGATTGGAAGGCTTGGGACAAACAACTTCGCCCGTCTTCGCATTGGATGTCAGCCCGCTCACCCTCTCAGAGACATGTCCGGCTATGTTCTTGCGCCGATGCGTGGAGAAAAACGTGAAATCGCGACTCTCGCCGTCAGTGCGGCGGCGGACTGTATTGAGTCCGTTCTTTCAGACGGCTCGGCCAGGGCGATGTCGGTCTGGAATGCCTGGTCAGTCGATCATGACTAAGTTAAAGAACCCGCGGAGGACGTTTGTCCGGATCGCGTTCGCCTCGTTCAAATTCCCGCTCATCTTCCGCACTGGCTGCGTTCATCAACAGTTCCGCCTCGGGGATAATCCTTGAACGGTCTTTCAGTGGTGCAACCCATGAGTCCGGAATTCGGGAAAGTCCGAATCTGGCACCACAGAGAGCACCTGCGATGGCACCCTGTGTGTCTGCATCGCCGCCGAGACGGACGGACTTCTCCACTCCTTCCTCGAATCGGCGGCAGTTGATCATGCACCAGTACGCAATCCTGGCTGTGTGCACGCAGTAGCCCATTGTTTGAAGTTCCCGATATCCCGTCCTGTCGGTTGATTCGAGAGCCTCCGTGAGAGCATCCAGTTCTTCGAAATATGTCGGGAAGGGCGAGAAGTTCGAGTACTGAGCCAACTCGTCCCTGGAATAATCATGGACGAGTTTGTCCCATGATTCCGTGGAGCGTACGGAATTCAGCCATTGAACACATTGCTCCGGCAGGCTTTCGGAAAAGCGCCCGTGCAGACACTGACTCAGTGCAAAGTTAATGGCTAGGGCGGCTTCCACCGTTCTTGGGTCGTAATGCGTAATCTGACAGACTCGCACCGTGGCTTCGATCATCTTTTCGAGATTGTTCCAGTGGAACAAGCCCGCTGCGACACAACGGGTCAGAGAACCGTTGCCAGCCTTCATGCCTCCACTGCGATACCAGACCTCACGGCCAACCGTTGGCCAGTCTTCGAGATCGAAATCGAGCATTGTGGCGACTTCCCGCGTGTGCATTCCGTACATTCGCGGGTGAGAGGTCACGGCTTTGACCAGGCGCCCCGCCATTTCGACGCCGTCAAATCCGTGAGCCGCCACAAACGACTCCATGGCCAGCAGAAACTGTTCAGCGTCATCCGTCCATTCGCCGGGCTTGAGAAGGCGCTTGTTTGAG
>JANQSL010000064.1 GCA_028284075.1 Candidatus Sumerlaeia bacterium
CTGGCCATCCGTATTTCTCCAACAGGATCATCGCTTCGCCGCTCAACCCCACAACCTCTCTTCCAAGGCGCTTCGAATGCTGGGAAACAAAGAACTCCGCCAGCAGCGCAATATCCTCCCGCCGTTCCCGCAGGGGTGGCAGGTGAAGAGGAATGACGGAAACCCTGTGAAACAAATCCTCCCGAAACCTTCCTTCTGACACTTCTTGTGACAGGTCACGGTTCGTGGCGAAGACCAGGCGCACGTCGGTCCGCAACGTTCGATTGCCGCCAACCCGCGAAAAGGATCGCTCCTGCAGAAACCGCAGCAACTTGGGCTGCATCGCCAGCGACAACTCTCCGATTTCGTCGAGAAAAATGGTTCCGCCGTTTGCCTGCTCCACCATGCCCGGCTGCATCTTGAAGGCACCCGTGAACGCTCCCTTTTCGTGTCCGAAAAAAGCCGACTCGAACAAAGTCTCCGGAACCGCAGAGCAATTCACCGCAATGAACGGACCCCGCGACCGCCCCGTCCCGGACCGGTCGTGCACCTCGCGAGCGAGCAGCTCTTTCCCTGTTCCGGTCTCTCCCGTAATGAGGATTGTCACTTCCGACTCGGCAACACGGCTCACGGTTTCCAGGAGGGAACGAACGGCTGAACTGCGACCGATGATCTTCGTTTCCGCCAGATAAAACGTCTCGCGGAACACACGTGCATCGGCCTTCTGACGAGCCTCCACGAAAACCGCCATCAGGCTTGCCACCGCTCTGGCATTCCGTAGATCCAGCAACGAGTACGCATCCAGTTCCTCACGCTGGAAGTACAGCAACCCGATGGCCTCGCCGCCGACAATCAGCGGCGCACTGATGACCGATCGCTTCTGCGCCATTCCCGGCGCATCCGGTGCCGGATGCGACGAAGAACCTGATCGGTCGCTTACCAGAAGAGCACGCTTTTCCGACCAGGAACGGCGAATGATAGCGGAGTCCGCGGCGAATTTCTGATCGTCCGAAATCGCCACCGTTGTCCGCAAAGTTTCACCAGCGCTGTCCCACAGCATAAACAGCAGTGCGTCCGTAAAGAAAAGAGTCGCGAGACGCCCACAAGTCGCTCGCATCGAGTCCGCGAAACTGACGTGAGTCGAATCGAAGAGCTCGCCCAGTTTAACAACGAAGTCCAGTTCGGTTTCCCCGGCTGTGTCTGAAACCGCATCCAGAACCGCCACGGGATGCACTTCCATCGTTTCTTCCGTATGTGACGTGAAGTAAACGGAGCGGTCCGTATACTCGGCATTCTGGATATCGAAGTCGGAGTCGAAAAGAAAACGCGATGCGCCAATACGGATTTCGTCATTGGGCAAAAGCGGCCTCGTATCGGTCAGCCGCTCCCGGTTTACCCAGGTACCATGGCTGCTTTTCACATCCTCGATAACCCACCCCAGCGCTTTCCTGACAATGCGGGCGTGCTCACGAGACACCGCCGCGTCTTCAAGAACAAGAGTCGATCCTTCGCCGCGGCCGAGAGTGGTCGCATCGGTGAGCTTAAGCCGCATCCCCGTTCGGGGACCGGAGATGGCCAGCAAAGTTGCGATGGCGAAGGCTCCTGATCTAAAGTGTGCGGATTCAGCCTGTTACGTTCCCAGGGCGGCGGCAAGGGCATTGGCAAAGGGCATTCGTCTTGACACCTCAGTATTTCGCAATATTCTAATATTAGAATTAAAGGATATCCCCAATGAAAAACACATCCACGGAAGTTCACCACTCCAATGAGGAATTGGTCTCGGCAATCGCCTCATGGTTCAAGGCGGTTGCCGACGAAAGCCGCGTGCGGATCCTGATGCGTTTGAAGGAAAGCGAGTGTAACGTGAATCAACTCGTGGAAGAGCTGGGTATCGCCCAGGCTTCCGTGAGCAAACACCTCGCCGTCCTCCGAAATGCACGCATTGTGGAGGTCCGCCGCCAGGGAACCAGCGCCTTCTACAGCATCCGGGGAGACTCGGCGCTGAAAATCTGCGGTCTGATCTGCCAGACGCTCATGGAGGAGCAGAACCGCATCGCAGCCGCCATGACCGCTGACGCATTTTCCACAACGCCCTCTCAACGCTGATTTCCGGAGGTCTTCATGAACACAAAGCTTCTCATTGTGGGCGGCGTTGCCGGAGGAATGAGCTGCGCCGCCCGCGCCCGAAGACTGTCCGAAGAGTCTGAAATCATCGTCTTCGAGCGCGGACCCTACCCTTCCTTTGCCAACTGCGGCCTGCCCTACCACATCGGGGGTGAGATCAAGGACCGATCAAAGCTGATTGTTCAATCCGCGGAGAGACTTCGCAAGGTCCACAACCTGGACGTCCGGACCCTCTCTGAAGTGACGGCAATCAGCCCGGAGGAGAAGTCAGTCACTGTCCATGAACTGGAGACCGGCCGAACCTACGAAGAAAACTACGATGCTCTTGTCCTGTCGCCCGGTGCGGCACCGCTGAAGCCGCCCATTCCGGGAATTGACAGACAAGGTGTTTTCACACTCCGCAACATACCTGACATGGATGCGATTCTCTCCTGGATTGCCGAGCATGGTGCCGGACGGGCAGTCGTCGGAGGAGGAGGCTACATCGGGCTCGAAATCGCGGAACAGCTCTGCCGCCGCGGCCTGGAGGTGAAAGTGGCCGAGGCCGCCCCCCAGATCATGGCTCCCCTTGATCCGGAGATGGCCGTGATCCTGCAAAAAGAAATGGAAGAGCACGGCATAGGCTTTGAATTAAACAATGCGATCGCGTCTTTCCAGCAGGCGGAGGCTGGCGAACCGCAAACAGGATGCACCGTCGTGCTCGAAAACGGCACCCGCCTGCCGGCGGATATCG
>JANQSL010000131.1 GCA_028284075.1 Candidatus Sumerlaeia bacterium
TCATCACTCTTGCGGCTTCCTCAATGATCAGCATCCGTGCCGCAATTCACGGAGACTCCACGGCGGTGGCAATTGCCCTCCTGACCACAATCGGTCTGACGTTTGTGCTGTGGATAACCTTCCGACGCGCTACGCGCTACGCGGACATACCTTCCGGGATTATTATTCGGGAGATCGATGCACCGAGACTTTTCAGCTGCCTCGAGCGCATCTGCCTGAAACTCCGCGTAAGACCCATGCGGCGGGTTCTTCTTACTGAGGAGTTCAATGCCGCCATTACAACGGTGCCGCGATTTGCGGGAGTCGCGGGAGCCCGAACTTACCTCGAGATCGGACTTCCTCTGCTGCATGCGACCGCTCCCGAGCACTTTGATGCGATACTTGCGCATGAGATAGGCCATCTGTCCGGTCGCCTGAACCGCTTCTCATCATGGCTCTATTCGTGGAACCTGAAGTGGAAATCTCTGGCTGAAAACGAAGACGACTTCATAGTCGCTCCTTTTGCCCGCTGGTACTCGAGGCGAACAGGTGAAATCTCCCATGCTCTTCTTGAGTCTCTCGAACTCGAGGCTGATCGTCTGGCCCGCGAAGCGGTCGGCCGGAGGACACGAACGGAAAGCCTGATCCTGACCGAAATCAGAGGCCGAATGCTCAACCGCGTCTTTTATCCATCACTGCGCGAGTCCATGACCCGGGAACCGCGCCCTCCTGAGGATTTCCACACAAGATTAAAGGACTTCCTCTCCCGCCCTCTTGATCCCCTGCTCGCAGCCGGTCACCTCCGTGAAGCACTTGCCGAGCAACCGGAGCCCCGCAGCACTCACCCCACATTGCGTCAGAAGCTCGAAAGCCTTGGAGTCATTGGGTCTGAAGTTGCCGATGAGTTCGGACTTCTCCCCCCCTCACCTCGAACCACCGCAGCTCAGTATTTTCTGGATACCCGTGAGCAGGAGCTTGTCTGGCTGCTGAGCGCTTCCTGGAAGCACCGGATCACCGATCTCTGGATGAGCGAATATCGCGACGCAATGTTGAGAGAGTCTGTTCTCTATGATCTGCGCCGCAAAGACGAGCATCAAAACCTCACGGACGCAGAACTTTGGCGAATGGCAAGACTCGCCGAGGAGTTTCAGGGTCGACGTGAAGCATTCGGTCTCTTTCTGCGCTACCTGGAGAGCCATCGCGATGAGCCGCGAGCAAACTTTGCTTTCGGTCGGATTTTGATGGAAGAAAACGAGGAAAGCGGGATTCCCTACCTTGAATTTGCCATGGAAGCCGACCCGTTTCTGATAACCGAGGGCTGTTCACTTGTTTGCCGTTATCTCTATCGGAACGATCTGCACAATGCCGCAACCCCTTATGAACGTCGTGCCTCCAAAGCGGCGCTTCGCCTGACCGACGCCATTGATGAGCGCAGACATGTATCATGGAATACGGCCCTCCTGCCCCATAACCTGTCTCGCGCACAGCACGCCGCACTGTTGGGAAAACTGGGAGACGTTGATGAACTTGAAAGAGCATGGCTTGCTCGAATCGATGTCCGGAACTTCCCTGACAAGCCCGCCTTTCTCATGATTGCGAGACCCGTGGCAGGACTGGGCCTTAACGCCGAAGACTGCATGCGTCTCGCGGAATGGATCGACATGGAAGACCATTGCCTCGTCATTCCCTGCGAGGGAATTGCCATGCATATTCTGTCATCACGCATCTCGCGCCTCGCAGGCGGATGCCTTTATCGCCGCGGAGAGCCCCTTAGTCTCAGCGAGACCCATTAACTCAGTCCGGCTTGCTCAAAAACACGAAAACTCGCGGACAGAACCGAAACCGTTGAGGGAAGTTCAAGGAAACGTCGTCGAGACCGGCCTTCTCACGATGCCACCCGCGGACGGTTCTTCTCCCGTCCGCGGATAAAGCATCACGAGCCTATCGGATAAGCCACACATCCGCATCAAGTGGTTCCACCTGAGTGGGCAAAACATGAACCGGAACAATTCTGGCCCCGGCCGTGTTGGCTTGTTCCGTCGAACCCTCAGGGTCAGTCGATATCGACAACCTGGCTCCCAGGCCGTTTGATTGCCGCGACACGCTTTCCGTTTCTTCATGCAATTCGAGTCCGCCGCCCGCACCGTTAACCACCACAGCCCCGACCGTTGCGGTTCCCATCGCAACCACGACCGCCAACATCGCACGGACTCTTCGTGGACAGGTAATGTTTGTCATTTTTTCTTCAGCCCATCAGCGTTTGCGAGCGGGTCATAACCCATATAGGGGAACACAAAGCTCGATCCGATCCCCTGAGTCATACTTGGTACAGGATCAACGTTTTCCGCCACGGGCTTCGTGGTGCGGACATTCACCGAGTAGAAATCGAATTCATCGGGAGTGATGTAATCCGCTCTAAACACCGCAATGTTACCATCCGGGCTGAAACGCACAGGTCCAATCGGCCCTCCGGCAACAACCTTGATGGGACCGGGAGCCGGAAAAACCTCGAATTCCGAACCTGGCGGACCGCCAATTTGGTGGAAATAGAGTTCATTCACCAGGTCCTGATCGTCGTCCACTAGAATAGCCACCGTTCTGCTGTCGGGCGACAGATAAAACTGCAGGTCAGCAACGGGCGTGGGCAACTTAATGGGATTCTCGACAATCAACTCGTACAGTGAGTCCGGTTTCCCTGCCCCGCTGGCCGGGGCGGCACGGAGGGTGGCCGTTGCTACGGTCATCGGAAGTTTCTGAGTGCTCTTCGGTGAAACCGTGTCACTGAAGTTCGTCTCAAAGACGACGAACTGACCATCGTCCGTGATTTCGAACCCGGAAATACTCAGACCAGGATCCAGACTCAGTACCTGATCGACGCCCCCTATCGTTGAAAAACCGATCATGTCTCCCGGTTCCGGAGCACCCTTCGGCAACAGTGGCTGGAAAAAATCAGGATAAATCCAGAACAAACGATTCCCGTTGGGCGCCCAACGCTGCCCAAACATGTCCGCCCCCAGAAACCGCGTAAACCCGCTGCGAATATGCCCCAGGTAGAGCGGGTTGTTAACGATGATGCCTCCTTTGAGGTTGCTCGATCCGGCAAAGGCGGCCGTCGATCCGTCGGGCGAAAGAGCAAAGTCATACATGTTCAAGCCACCGGGAGTATTGAACAGAAGTGGTTCCGCCGGTTCGTCACCGGACAAGGGCGCAATATAGAGAGTTCCGTTATCAATACCCTTTGGAGAGTTGCTGAACCCGGCAAGAAATATGACAGACCTGGAATCCGGCGTCACGGTATAATGGGCTATGGTGGAGAAATTAAAGCCAGACGTCAGATCAACCGGTGAACCAAGTGCGAGACTCTTCGTGTCCTTGGGAGGCAGCAGGCCGTTGACAATACTCGTCAGACCGAGCAGATCGACGCTGTAAATTTGCTCACTTGAGGTCGGCCCTCCCTTCATAATAGCCTCCGACTCCTGACCCCAGACAAGGTAGCGTGAGTCGGGAGAAAAATGAACACCCCTTTCAATCGAATCAGCAGGCCCATTGGAACTCACTTGGATCGGCCCTCCGGGAATCAGCCCGGACGAACTCGCGAACTGCCCACCCTTCAACACACCCCCTCGAATCATTTCCGTCACGAAAAGGTCTTCATTGCCTGTACGGTCTGAAGAGAAGGCAAATCGATGATTCGATGGAGCGACTGCAAAATCATTCACATCGCCAACGGACGAATCGCCCGACAACACCAGGCGCTCCGCACCTGGCTGTGGCAGCTTCGCAAAAAGCTCGAACACATCGTCCGTTTGAAGGTCACCCCGATAAACAACCCATGGAGTTGTATTGAGAACAAACGGATCACTGGGCTCGCTTTCCCGGCCATCCGCGGAAACCGCGGTGACGTAGTAATACATCAAACCGGAGTTCAGTACCACCTCGACGTCCATCTCGTTCGTGGCCGTTTGCTTTGGCGTGGCGATTGCATCAAGGAAGCCTCCGACGCCGCTTTTCTCCGCTTTTGGCAGGAGAAAATCCTCAAGGCGAAGCTGCGATTCATAAACACGAAAACCGCTGATCGCCGCGAGGGAAGGCTCCGGAGGACCTCCCTTGGGCGCCGGAATCTCCTCCAGGTTATGATTCCAGGTCAGTTTGCGAAACGTCGGACCAAGCGAACTTGGTAACATGCGAACTTCCGTCGGTGCTGCCACCAGACTGCCAAGCCGATTCTCGTACTCCTCCTCCGTGACAAAATCCCCCGAGTCCAGACCGTCCAGAAAATCCGCATCCAGACCGCTGTTGGAACCGTCACGGCTCGTAATCTCTGTCATCAGTTCCGTTTTTTTGACAAACGCGTCCGCGTCCATGCCGTCCAGCTGATCCGCATCAATGCCACTTCCGTCACCATCAATAGTAATAATGATGGTTGCGAGTTCCGTCTCCTTCAGGAAAGCGGCGGCCTCCATGCCGTCCAGTGTATCCGCGTCAAGCCCGCTGCCGGGACCCTGCTGCACGATTGTCTGTGCAAACATCACGCTCTTTATTTCAATACGGTCTGGAAAAACATCCGCGACATCAACCGTTCCGTCCGGAGTGGTCGCGCTATCGATCCCAATCTCGTAAAAGAGCGGAGATGTTTGCACGAGAGATGAATCAATTTCCACACAGATGTTAAAAGCGCCTGTTGGAGAGACCTCAACGACACCTGTTTCCGGTACGCCAAGAGTTCCGCCGCCCTTTGCGGAATCGAAAAAAGTGACCTCCCAGGCTCGAGTCCCGGGCAGGGGCTGGTTGTCGGCATCAAGAAGACGGCCCGTCAGGTTAATCTCGTCTGGCTGTGCCAGGACGGAACCACACATACACGCCAGTATTGCTGTACTACAGGTACGCAAAGCACAAAAATACGAATCGGAGAGACGCTTCATGCTCAGACTCCTTGGGTATTAAGTTGTTATATGACTTACATTGAAAATACGGCAACGCAGAGTAACCGCACCGGCAAGGTTTTTTCCACTTCTCCGATTGCCTGTTACGGCTTAATGCACAGTCGCCGGTCCTTTGCGAGGACCGGCGGCTGTTGTGGTTGTTGGTTGTTGTGTGTGTCGCGCGTCAGGGGAGCTGGTGGAAGAAGGCTCCTCCGACGCGGGTGTTGATCGTGCCGGGG
>JANQSL010000138.1 GCA_028284075.1 Candidatus Sumerlaeia bacterium
TAACCGAAAACTTCGAGGTGTCGAACGATCCGCCGTTGAACTCATCCTCCAGCAGGATCGTCAGCTGGGAGTCATCCGGTGCGGTATAGATATCGATTCGTCCGATGACAAACGCCGATTCCATTCCGTCGCTGACCTCGATCCTGATGAACCGGGGCAGTAACGTGGGATTAACGGCGTTGTTGTCGTAGCTGATTCTGTCAAGCGTGCTCCCGAAGGTGGATGCGGTCGCCGGGCCTGAGATGGCCAGTATTCCCGTGGACGAATCGTAGGGCGTCACCGTTAAACTGGTAAAACTGACTCTCAGTTCCTCATCCGCGCCGTCCAACGGATTCAGCAGCGTGATTTCGGCACTCACGATATCTTCACCATCAGGCTCTGTGACAGTCAGATTGAAAGGATTGAAGGTTGAGAAGTCCTCCGGAACATATGAATCCCTTGAAGAACCCGAAAACGAAATCTGTGGCGGGGCTGCGGCGGCAGTACCCCATGAAGCCAAGACGACCGCCACGACAGCGGCCCTGAACAAACCGATACCCACTTAAACACCTCCACGTTGATTGATCGGCAAAATGTCAAACATTTCCGTGGAACGGCTCAACGCAATTCGGCCGTATTATTCGAAATCTCACAATGACTGATCGGTCCTCAAGCCCGCCGGATGGAACCATTCACGATTCAATCCCGCTTTTCAGCACGAAACTCCGGTAGGTCAGGTCCCGATCACGAAACGTGTTGTAGATGCGTGTGTCTTTCAAGCCCGCAAACTGCTCGAACAACCCGGCAAGACCAAAGGGAAGAATTCGTTGAATCTTTTTTTGCTTCCAGTCATGGTCGAGTTCCATGGCACGCAAAACGTTATCCGTGATGTCTTTGTCCCGCTCGATGTGAAAGCCTGAAGCCGCCAGCAGGTCGCGGACGTCTCTCAGCTCCTCCTCGGAAAAGAAATCCGCATACAGGAAAACACCACCCGGCCTGAGAATGCGCGCAACCTGTTGAAAAAAGCGTTCGCGGGACCCGTAGCAATGGGATGATTCAACGTTGATTACCACATCGACCCGGGATGATTGGATCGGAAGGTCCTCCGCATCCCCCTGAACAAACGATAGCCCCTTCCAACGATGACGCCTTCGACACAGAGCCACGGCTTCCCTTGAAAAATCCACACCGCGTGTTCCTCGGGGCGTATATCGCCTGTGAATCCAGGTACACCCTCCACCCCTGCCACTGCCCACCTCAATGAGCCATTTTCCCTCAAGGGGAACCGCACAGGCGAGGTGGTCATACAATTGAATACAGCGTCGATCCGGCTCTTCCTCCTCCACCAGGGCCGGCCGAACTTCCGTATCATCCAACGGTTCGTAGCCGTAGTTCATAAAGGTCCAGTCACGCTGCTGGTATCGTCCTCCCAGAAAATTATACCAGAACTTCCAGAGAGTCCGGCGCAGAGCGGGAGATGAGCTGCACAGGGTGGTGAAAAGGCGTGTTATCATGGCTCCGGCTATCCGCTGATAAGGGACGGGGCAACGAGGTTCAGTTCACACTTGCCGGAATTGGTGTTGTGGCGACTTGAAATTCAGAAGAAACTTTGACTTATTTCCCCTTGGAAACAATTATGGCTGCAGAAAAGAAGGACTCCGGACGCTGCTGGTGGTGTGGTGATGATCCACTTTACGTTGAATACCACGATACCGAGTGGGGTCTCCCGGTTGATCATGACGTACGGCTGTTCGAAAAAGTCTGTCTTGAAGGTTTTCAGTCAGGTCTTTCGTGGCTGACGATTCTCCGCAAACGCGAAAACTTTCGAGCCGCCTTTTCCGGTTTCGACTTCAACAAGGTCGCCCGTTTCGGTGACAAAAAGGTAGAAACGCTTCTTCAGGACGCCGGTATTGTCCGAAATCGCGCCAAGATTCTGGCGACAATCAACAATGCAAAACAAGCGCGCGAAATGGTGAAAGAATTCGGCTCTCTCTCGGCGTTCTTCTGGCAGTACGAACCCGACACGTCGAAGCGTCCGCCCCTCCGTGTCCAGAAAGATCTCTGTGCAATCACGACATGTCCCGAGGCGAAGGCTCTCTCGAAGGACCTGAAGAAGCGTGGCTGGTCGTTTGTCGGACCGACAACGATCTATGCTTTTATGCAGAGCATGGGGATGGTCAATGACCACCTGACGACATGCTCCTCTCACAGGAAAGTGGAAGCCGCACGAAGGAAATTCAAGCGACCGATATGAACGGCCACTCGGCTCCGAGTCGTTTTTTTCTTGCCGGTGTGCGCGGAGCAGGGCCTCAACAGGCGCATGACCCCATCAGCACGGAACTCACCTCCCGGATTCTTCGGTACTCTGTGGCGTATGCTACTGGTCGGAACACTCATGTTCGCCCTGTGTGCCGCCGGCGGTTACGCAGCCGTCTACCGTATGGTTCGCACCTCTGAGATGGAAGCGCCTGATCTTTTGACACTCGACCTGGCGGAAGCCGTTACCGAAGCCTCCGCGGAGGGCTTCGCTGTGCGTGTCAGCAATCGCGAACCCAGCGACGTCCTGGCAAAAGGCGGCGTTCTTTCCCAGCGCCCGCTACCTGGCGATTGGGTTAAAGAGGGCTCGACAATCCTCCTGGTTGTCGCCGACTGACAAACGCTAAAAGGATTGTTTGAGATTCGTGGAGCGGAACCTCAGAAAGAAGAGTACGGTCCAGCGCTGATAAGTGCGCCTTTCCGGAGAACCCTCCGTGCTGAAAAGGAGTGATCCGCTCTCTCTCTCGATCGCGTAAGCAGACACCCTGCTCCGCCCGGTCTGAGTCGACACACCGTAGAGAGCAAGCTCCGGAAGTTCAACACGTGTGCCCAGAATTGTCACCATCAGTCCGGGGATTCCCACAAGGAAACCGGAATCGTCAATATTACTGACATTCAACTGAGGCTCGATGGTGATCTCCGCCGGATTCTCCTCGTTCGCCTTCCGGGCACCGGACTTCAAGAGCTTGTCGTCGATGGATGACAAGACGTACTGTTGCTCCACTGCCTCAAGCCCTTCGCGGCTAACCTCGCAGACCCGCTGCTCCACCATCCTGAAATCGAGTCTCTCAACCGATGCCTGCAGGCTCTCTGTGAGCAGAGCCTGCTCGATGGCCGTGCGCTGTGTCGTGGTTGTTCGCGTTGTGGAACACGATACGGCAAGCATTGCCAAAAAGATCAAACCCGTCAATCGCATCATGAAAAACGAAACGCGCGGGATCGCATCTCTGACCCCGCACTGTGATGGCGTGGCTTAGAACGGTTCACCGAGATCGGTTGTCTTGAACTTCAGAATAAAGAGGATCGTCCACCGACTGTAGTACCGTACGCTCGCGGGAGTCTCAGCGGCAAAGGCAAGCGCTCCATCGTCCTTGTTAACCGCCCACGCCGAGAACTTGGTGCGCCCCTTTTGTGTTTCCTTTTTCCACAACGCCAGCTCCGGCGTCTGGATTGTGCCCGCGTTGGGAACGGGAATCGGAATCGCCGGGAGGCCGATCAGAAACATCCCGTCATCAATCTGTGCATAGTTAACGCGCGGCTCGACTTCCAGATCGGGAGTATTCTCGCCCTGTGCAAGACGACCACCCGCTTCCAGGACTTTCTCCTTCATTGCGGAAACCACGAAGTGGTTCTCGACTGTCTCGAATCCCTCTGTCTGCATGGCGAAGGACTGGGAATCGATCACCGGCACCCTGAGACCTTCCACGGCCTCCCGAGCGGTTTCCGTCAGAAGAGCCTGCTCAATAGCCGTCCTCTCCGTGGTGGTGACCCGGGTTGAGGCACAACCGGTCGCAATGATGGTGGTAACAACAAAACAAAGAACGGTGAGACGCTTCATGGAGACTGCTCCCTGGCAATTTAACAGTGAGGAAGCCTTAATGCCGCAATTGTGCGGAGGGCAAGCCTCCTGGCAGCCACCACATAAAAAGCCCGATCTCACCGGATCGCCCACACCTGGCCGGGGCTGAATTCCGTTTCAAGCGCCATGGAGTAGCGTGCGAAACGCAGCCCTGCCGCTTCATCCACTTCCATCCATGCAACGCCCGCTCGCAAACCATCGCGGCCGGCTCTTGCGAATTCCGCCCGCAACGGCGGATCCACACTATGAACCAGTTGTGATGTCCATTCACCGGAACCACGATAAAGATAGTGAATCTCATCCGGGGCGCCTTCGGCTCGCGTAATGGCGGCATATCGGGGGTCAGTGGATGAGAGGAGATCAAAGTGAATCTGATGCACTTCACTTCCGATCAGTTCGGACATATTGGTAACGACGGGGGGCTCCTCGGAAGCGATGTCGACGAGAACCGCCCCGTTGAGTGGTCCGGCGAGTCCGTAGTATTCGATGTCGGTCGACGGAAACTGACCGCCCCACAACGTGTGAAACCCTTCATCGGTGCTCAGTACGGGGAAGGGTTCACTGTCAGAGTCGATACCTGCCGGAACATATCGAAGGAAGGACGATTCGGTAACAACGTAGAAAGCCGCCCCATGTTCGGATCCACCGGAAGCTTCCCACGTTGCGAACACCATTGTTCCATCGGAGGATCCAAGTGAGCGAACCGCAAAGCTGTCCGGCTCCGGACCGGCGTCATGCCGCGGACCATCGCCAAGATCATTTGCGACGACAAGCCGGTCCTGTTCAGGGAATACAAAGCGAACCTCACCGAGCTTTTCATCGAATGTCGCGGCGGCACGAGAAAGCCAGGAACCGTCAAGGGCAGTGGATCCCACCGATTCGTAGCCGGTCCGCCCGTTGAAAATCCACCCAAGCGAGACATCACTATGGAGCAAACGGCCACTGCGGGAGGTGTTCATCGAAAGTCCCGGCTTCCCGTCGCTTCCAATCCACGGATTGGAGCGGGTGTTGACTTGTATCGTATAGGGAGATGTCTGCCGAAGCTGATTGTCGTGCAGGGGATACGCCTGACCTTGAGTATCCAGTAATTCCAGAGAACGCCTGTTGTCCGAAGGACCGATGGAAACAAAGGAATACTTGTAACTGAAAGCGAAAACGCCGCCGCCATGATCGACCCATGGCAGACAGGGCACGACTTCGTTGTGCGCCAGAGTTGGTGTGTATATTCGAGGAAACGACGCGACCAACTCCGGTCCGGCATTGTGAATGATCAGTAGATCAGAAGTGGCGGAAGATAAAAGGCCGCCGGTCGCATCCTCGTCGAAGACCACGGGACCGTCCGGTGTCACGATCGCTTCGCGGATCTGCCGTCCTGAAGGAGGACCGTATTCGATTGGAAGCGGATCGCCAAACCGGATAGGCAGCCCGGCCGCATCTGTCGCCAGACCAACAACAAGCGCTATCCAAACCGGATGAGATCTGAACCGGCCCGCCTCCATCGCGGCCGCTGCAGATTGCCTGCGGTGTTGCATTTCTTTCCCTCCTCTCAACTCCCGTTGTCATGATTCAAAAAGACTTCCCAAAGGCAATTCGAATCTCCGCCCTTGCCATTGACGCGTGCCCGGGAGCTGTGCACCGTCCGCGCCACCAGGCGGGGTGAATTTAAGCCCGGAAGCTTCGCCCCTCTCATCAACTCAAGGAGCCACAGCACCATGACCGCCACGGCCGAGCATGGGAAAGGCAACTTCAGCGCGGGACCCGCCGTCCTGCCCGTCGATGTTCTCGAGGAAGCCCGCGAGAACCTTCTCTCTCTCGGCGATACCGGTATTGGCATCATGGAACACTCTCACCGCGGAAAACCCTTCGTTGCCGTCCTCGAAGAGGCGGAGCGCAGCGCCCGCGAAGTCATGAGCATCCCGGACGACTATGCAGTTCTTTTCCTCCAGGGAGGTGCCTCTGGTCAGTTTTTTCAGGTCCCCATGAATTTCCTCCAGGGTGGCACAGCCGACTACCTGGACACCGGCTCCTGGTCATCGAAAGCCATCAAGGAAGCGAAGCTCTTCGGAACGGTCAATATAGCCGCCAGCAGCAAGGACAGGAACCACACGTACATCCCCACGGAGAGTTCGTACACGGAGGGGTCGAAGTACACGCATTTCACCTCGAACAACACCATTTTCGGAACACAGTGGAAGAGTGAGCCGGAGGGTGCAAAGTCGGCGCTCGTTTGCGACGCCAGCTCGGACATCTGCAGCCGCCCCATCGATGTGACAAAATACGGTTTGATCTATGCCGGGGCTCAGAAGAATCTGGGACCCAGTGGAGTCACCCTCGCCGTCATCCGGAAGGATTTGGCGGAAAGCGGTCCGTCAGACATTCCGACAATCATGCAGTATCGCAGCCAAATCGCAAACCAGAGCTGCTACAACACATGCCCCACTTTCGGGATTTTCATGATCGGACTGGTTTTCAAGTGGATCGGCCGGCAGGGCGGACTCGCTGCCGTGCAGCAGCACAACGAAGCGAAAGCCAGGGTTCTCTATGACTGCCTCGACAGTAGTGACTTTTGGAACACACCGGTGGAGAAGGACAGCCGCTCGCTTATGAACGTCGTATGGAGGCTTCCGAACGAAGACCTGGAAAAACAACTGATCTCTGACGCCACCGCTGCCGGCTTCGACGGTCTCAAGGGACACCGCAGCGTCGGCGGTCTTCGTGCAAGTATCTACAACGCCATGACACAGGAAGGCGTAAGCGGCCTGGTGGACTTCATGAAGGAATGGGAGCGCACCCACGGGTAACACACCTTCTCCACCACAAACCATGCGAATGAAATATCACCCCGCCGCGGACGCTCCCGCGGCGGGATTTTTAATCCACGCGGAAGTGGCTATGAAGCGACAGAGGAAAAGCCACGCAGCTTTCTTACGGATGCCATGACAAGAGCGGCGGCACGATCCACTTCCTCTTCCGTCGTAAACCGAGAAACTGCAAAACGCACGGAACATCTCGCTCGTTCCTCAGGACTGCCGAAGGGACCCGAGCCAAGGGCCATGATAACGTGACTGGGCTCGGGATCCGCACTGCTGCAGGCGGAACCCGTCGAAACCGCAACCTCCGGGATATCATTGATTAGCGCAACGCTATCAACGTGACGAAATGCAAGGTTGAGCGAATTTGGCAGCTTCGGTTCGCATGCTCCATTCTCAAGAACACCGCCAGGCGCCATGAGCTTTTCCCGCAACCGATCACGTAACAAACGCATATATCCTTCATCGCTCTCCATTCGCGAAACGGCAATATCCAGCGCCTTTGCCATCCCGACAATCCCCGGTACATTCAAGGTTCCGGACCGTATACCGCGCTCATGCCCTCCGCCATCGATTTGCGAGACAAGCTTCACCCGTGGCTTGCGGCGGCTCACGGCCAGAACTCCAACACCTTTCGGGCCGTGAAACTTGTGAGCGGAACAGCTCAAGAGAGGAACGGACATTGACTTTAAATCAATGGCGACCTTGCCAACCGACTGAGTTGCATCCGTGTGAAAAAGGATCTCGCGGTCCGCACACAAAGCACCAATCGCATCGATATCGTGGAGCACTCCAATCTCATTGTTAGCGTGCATAATGGAAACGAGAAGCGTATTCTCGCGAAGTGCCCGCTCAACACGCCCCACCGGCAATGTGCCATCTTCATCGACTTCAAGGCAGGTCACGTCAAGACCTTGTCGCTCAAGCCCCTTGCACACGTCCAGAACAGCACGGTGCTCCGTAACGCAGGTGACGACATGCCAGTCCTTCTCGTGACGGGCGGAAACAGCACCCTTGATGGCAAGATTGACGGATTCCGTGGCGCCGCTTGTGAAAACAATCTCGCGCGGCTCGGTGTTTAATGCCGCCGCGATCACTTCACGCGCATGGTCCACAGCCTCTTTTGCCTCCCACCCAAAAGCATGGTTCACGGATGCCGCGTTGCCGTAATCGTCCTGCAGGTACGGAAGCATTGCCTCAAGCACCAGCGGATCGAGGACAGTGGTGGAATGGTTATCGAGATAAATCGGCCGCTTCTTCACGGACCCGGAATAACACAGAGCGGCGGGCTGTCAACCCGCCGCATCCCCTGTGCCCTTCCCGGCTGAGGAGAGAAAAATCCGTGTATCAGGACGTCTAGGCGGTGTATTTTCTCACCAGCCCCACGACAACACCCTGAACCTGAACGTCCGAAGCCTTGACGTAAATCGGTGCCATGTATGGATTGGCCGGCTGAAGGCGGACCTGATCCCCTTCCGGGTAAAAATACTTCACAGTGGTTTCGTAGCCATTGACGAGAGCCACCACCACCTGACCGCGACGAGCTTCCGCCCGACGCTCGCAAATGATGAAATCCCCTTCCTGGATGCCTTCCTCGATCATCGAATCGCCTCGTACGCGCAAAACGAAGGTGTCGTCGGCGCTTCGGACGAGATCCGCGGGTACGCTCAAGCGCTCGGAAAGATCGTCTTCCGCAACATCAAGCGGCTGACCGGCGGCGACCGTACCTCGAATCGGCACCGCGTAACAGGCCTCCAGCTCCATCTGCACAATATGAGGCGCGCTCAGGTCGTTGACCAGTTCAATCCCGCGGCCACGATTCCAGTGGCGGCGGATCATCCCCTTCTCAGCAAGATTCGTCAGGTGCTTGTGCACTGTAGCCAGTGAGGACAAATTCAGCCCCTTTGCCACTTCCTCCAGGGACGGGGAGTATTCGCGCTCCTCAATGAAGGACTTGATGAAATCGAAGACCTCGCGCTGCCGACGTGTCAGATACATGATGGCGCTCCTGGCGATGTTTCGCCAAAGTTACGCAAACATTGAGCGAAGGAACGGCGAACGTCAAGGGCAAAAAGAAGGCGAAGAAGACGGGCGAGAGGGATTACGACACAGCCGGATGCCGTGACTGTTCGAATTCCCGGGGTGATGCCTTTTGAGTTGAAACACCTGGGCACTACCGCGCTTCGGAGCGGCCCCACGGAAAATGCCCCGTGTCCGGTACCTGACTGTGGTGAGTATTCGACCTGCCGACAGGAAACCGAATTCAGCCTCTTCGTGCGATAACGCATGGTACCCGGAAGAATCGGCTGCGACTGAACATGCGTTCAAATTAAAAACGATCAATTCCTGCCAAAACCCGGCCGGCTCATTGCCACGTGGAGAAAACCTGCCGACAGTTCGGCATAAACGGTGACTTGCCACCTTCAATCCCGGATCTTTCGCTATGCACTGATTTGCAAAAGTGAACCGCGATCTTTTGCATAAACCTCTTCTCAACAACCAGTTGGAAACACTCCATGATTTCCTTTTTATGTTCGAAATCTGATGCGTTAAAAAACAAGAAAAAATAATCGGTTGGAATCCGGACATGGAATTCGATTTACACAAATTTTCTCTTGGCACAACTGCCTGTCAGTATCATATGTGTTTTTGAAACCATCCATAAGGAATGAATCAACCGTGAACAAACTGCTTCGCACCGCAGCATTGCTGTGGGCTGTCGTATTGTGGACAGCCACAGTCCAGGGGCAGGAAATGCGCATCGCCACCATTACCATTTATGAAGACATCAACGACACCGCCTCGATCCAGAGCTGGGTCAACGAGACGGCCTCCATGAAGTACAACGCAATTGCCATACACACCCGCTATCGCGGTGACGCCACATACTTTCCCAACAAATACAATTCCACATACCCAAACCCCGAACCTCGCAGCTTCTCCGCCGGTTCCATCGACGTCCTCGAGGAGTTTGTCACTCGGGGCCATGCGGCAGGCTTGAAGGTCTTCGCCTATGTAAACACGAATCTCGTCACGGACGGATCAAACACTGACAGCCGTCCGAGTCATGTCATAAACACTCATCCTGAGTGGATTACCTATTATCGCAACAACGGTGGAGCGGCAGTCCGTCAGACAGTCAGCCACGACGGCGAAGGGATCTGGCTCGACCCCGCTCTGCCGGCGGTCCGCGATTATACGACCAATATCTGCGCCGATATTATGGCCAACTACAACTGCGACGGCATCATTATTGATCGCATTCGCTACCCGCAAACGAACTGGAACAGAGTTCACGATTTTGGATACCATCCTGACGCGGTTGCCGCCTTTAATGCAGCCCATGGAGGCTCCGGCCTTCCTTCTCCGTCGAATACAACGTGGCAGGGATGGCGAAGGGAACAGATCAACCTCATGGTCGAGGACATCTACGAAGCCATCACTGCCCAGGACCCCGATCACATCCTGCTCGCCTTCCCCATTGGCCGTCTGAATGACGCCATCAACTTCAATTATCAGGACTGGCCGGAGTGGCTGGACCGCGGCATTATCGACGGCTGCCTGCCACAGGTTTATCGCAATACGCTCAACGAATTCAACACCGGAGCGGATGAACACCTTAATGCCTACAGCGGCGACCGTCTGCTCGGCGTTGCGACCAAGGCTTATTCAGCGGGCATCAATGTCGAAGCGCAAATATCGTCTGCGCGTTCCAAAGGCTTCGACGGTTCATCCCCCTTCCGCCATGCCACGCTCGGTACATACGGATACACGAATCAGGTCTCCAATGCTTACAGCACGGCTGCCACCTGGCCTTCCATGCCGTGGAAGACCCCCTCGGAATTTATCGTCGACAACACGAGTTCGGGCTTCTCTTCCTCATCGTCGTGGTGGTCGAGCAGTTCCACACCCGGTTACTACGACAGCAACTATCGGGTTCGTTCGACTGCATCAATGAGCGATTCCGCCGCCTGGAAAGCCAATCTGCCCGCCAGTGGCTCCTACAAGGTTCAGGTGCGCTACACCTCCGGTTCCAACCGTGCTTCCGCCGCTCCCTACATCGTCTACCATACGGGAGGATCAACAACCGTCGGCGTCAACCAGCGGCAGAACGGCGGGCAGTGGATCACTCTTGGCACATTCAACTTCAGCGCGGGTAACGCGACGCGCGTGCGTTTGTCCTGCTGGACCAGTTCCGGTTCCTACGTCATCGCTGACGCCGTGCGATTGGTGCCACAATAACGGTTCAGCCAATAAAGACGGAACGATCAAGCGCCCGGGCATATGTCCGGGCGCTTCCTGTCTTGAAAAAAGCTTCGGATATCTAGTCGAGCAACGCCGGACCCATTTCGATCAGATGTTTGCGAAACTCCGTACGAGTTCCAAGAAAAAGATCATCCAGCGCGAGCGCTTCAACCATGTTTGCCAACAATTCATCAATCGAAGTCAGAGCGCGCATCTGCTCCGGCGGCAGCTTCCTGGTCAGGTGTCCAAGCACCCGTTCCGCTTCCGAAATTTTTCGCTTTTCCGAATCCCGCCACGCGTCCGCCAGAAGATAGCCGACCAGCCGTGCGGAGACAAACTGCTGTGGTGTGACCGCCAGAAACTCATCGATGCGAATATGTGCATCTCGTTTGGCAGCAAACGAACTCACTGACTGAGGCGATTGACCCTCGTCTTCATAGCGAATCTCAACCGGCACAGGAAAGATGTCTCTCAAACGAACGTCAAGAGGATGGACCGTCAGCTTCGATCCTGCATCGGCCATTGTCTGCAGCCAGCGTTCGACAGGCTTGAAGGCCGCCTTGATTAACCGTTTCTCATGCAACGTCATGGCATCCCACACCTTGACGATTTTTTCATAGGCCAGAGTTGTGGGGGGCGCGACAGTTGAATCCCCGTCGGACTGAGGAAGCGGATCTCCCGTTGTCAGTGTGTTGCACGCAGCCCACCCGAAGTAGGCTCCAAAATTCTCCAGATCAAGTTCCAGAGCCTCGCGAAAGTTTTTCATGGCGTCGTCGTAACGTTGCTGTCGCAAGTCTCTTGCACCCAGCAGGTAACGCATCTCTGCGACACGGTCAGGAGACTGACCGGCCTGCTCGGCAAGCCGGGTCAACTCTTCAATCGCTGAGATCGTCGTGCGCGGTGGCTTATACTCCACGCGAGTGGCCGCAAGGTGCTCGGCCTCCTTCTGAAGACCAAATCCGGAAGGTGTCATGTGAATGTTTTCGAACGCGGCACTCATCCCCTCATCACCATGGTGGCGCCGTGCCGCATCCTCGAGCAACGAATAGAGACGGCTGAACTCAAGCTGTTCGACATGCAGACTGTCGGGAGGAATCTGGTGAAGCCGAAAGGCCTGCTCAAACATTTCACACGCGGGCCGCAGATGATTAACGGCATCCTCCCATCGCTTTTCCCGGGCATGACATTCTCCCGCCAGGGCGTAAAGACGCATCGCGTCCGGATCATGGCTCAGAGCCGGCTGCACAATCTCAAGACATGCTGACCAGTCCTTCCGGGAGGCGAAACATCTTGCTGCAGCGATAGCCATCTCTGTTTCCGACGGATGGGTCACCAAAAACCGCCTTGCGGGATCCGCCACTTCATCAATTCGATTTCCTGCCAGGAAGTGCTTGAGAATCCCCTTTGTAACGGCAGGAGGACAGCTCCTGTCCTCAACCAGGGAAACCGCAAAAGCGTCGGCCCAATCAACACGATCCATATCGTACAGCTTGTTGACGGCTTCCAGCTTGAGATCATAATCATCCGCCGGAACCAGACACTCCGCCAGCACTGCAAGCGAATCGGCACCTCCGAACGAGACGCCTGTCGCCTCGCGAACTCTGTCAAGAGCGCGCGCCCTGTCTCCACCATCCGATGATTTCGACCTGCCAAAAAGCTTCGATAAAAGACTCATTTTATGATAACTGATTGTCCTTTGATAATCGCTGTCCCCAGCATTACTCTGAGCGAGGTGTCTCTCGCAACAGCAGGGTCCGTTCAAACGTCTGAATCGAGATCAGAATCAAACCGACCGCCAGAATCGCAAGCGGGAGTACAAAACCCGCAAACGCAACGCTCTTTAACAGGGCCACCATTGTTGCCACCGAAAGCCATAATCCGAGAGCGAAAATCTCTGCCTTACCCCATGGAACAAGCTTCGAGCCCAATGCATCCGCAAGGGTTCTGCCAATCACCGCTCCCGCCGAAACACCGGCAAGAGTGTAGGACGAAACGGACTGCTGGTCGCCCCCGCTTGCCCAAATGACACCCGTCAAAGCCAGCGTGAACAAGAGCAGACCCAATGGCACCAAGCTTACAAGTTCCACAATGCTGACCATGAGGAAAAGCCAGAGGACCGTCGCAATGACCTGCCACAGCGGTCCCAGAGGAACATCGAGGAATCGCACGATCGGCATTCCGGCAAGTCCAAGAATCAATCCTGTCAGAAGAAGGCCGATCGCGTGACGCTCGCTTCGCGGGCGGCCGAAATCACTGATCAGGGCGAGGACGAGAAGAGGAAAAGACGCGGGAAGAATTGTCCAGAAAGAAGGACCCGGCTGCAGATCTGCCGCTTGTGGCAGCATGGGCCGCAAAAGCCAAAGGATGGCGGTTGAAAGAAGAAGACCAATCCAGATCCCGTTTCCAACGGTGAGTGCGGTTTTGCCACCCTTCCCACCGGCTCCACCGGTCACCCGCGGCACCGTCAGCTGCGCGATGAAAGTCAGAACCAGACCGATGACGGCAGCGACTCCGAACGGCGTGGTCACGAAGCCCCTCCTCCCTGACTCTGGAGTGCCGCGATGCGACGTTCACGCGCCTTCGCATGCCGCTTCCAGGCAAGCCCTGAAAGCTTTACCCCACACCGGCACGCAACCATAACAGCCGTGGCCACATCCAAAAAGAGTAACTCCCTGCTGTAGTGCTTCTTGTAAAATCGGTACATTGAGCGATGACGTTCGATCATCAGCTTAAAGGGATAATTCCCCGTATCCTGACCAATATGGTGGAACACTGCACCCACGGGAACATAGGATACACGGAGACCCGCTTTCCAGACCCGAAGGCAGTAGTCCACATCCTCGCTATACATCCAGTAGCGCTCATCCAAAGGTCCGATTCGATCATAGAGCGAGCGGCGGAAAATCAGGCAGGCTCCGCTGACCCAGTCCACGTCACGCACCGCATTCTCATCCTCATCCAGGTCTGTCATGAGGTAACTGCGAGAATATGCATTGTTCGGAAACAGCCGCGTCAGCAGGCTGTATCGATTGAAGAGAGCCTGCTGAAAACTTGGAAAACGCCGACAGGAAAGCTGCCGTGTTCCGTCCGTGTTCAACAGCTTCAGTCCCGCCGCTCCAATATCCTTGTGCTCGTCCAAATACCGCACGGCCGCCGCAAAGGAATCGGGCTTCGCTTCCGTGTCGTTGTTGAGCAGCACGAGATAGCGCCCTCGGGCGATTGCGAGCCCCTGATTGTTTGCGCGCGTAAATCCTCGATTGTCGCGATTGGCCACGAAAGGAGTATCGGGATATTCCCGCCGCATCATTTCAACACTTCCGTCAGTACTCCCGTTATCCACGACAACCGCTTCCCACGTGATCCCCTCGCAGGCTACCGGCAGACTATCCAGACATGCTTTCAACAGCCCCTTGCCGTTGCTGTTGATAATGACCAGCGAAATATCGAGGTCAGGAGCGCGCCGATTCACCTCAGAAGCACTCAATGCGGGCCGGGCCTGCTTAAGCGTCGGGCTCCGGTCGGAAAGCCCCAGCCTGGTTCGTTGAATTTTCCACCAGAACAACAACCCGCTTCGAAGATGCTCCACCGTCAGGCGATTGATGCCGGCGGACATCCGTTGAACCTTGTGAATAATGCCCGCGTTTGCACAGAACGCAACCTTCCAGCCGCGACGCTTGACGCGCCAGCACCAGTCCACATCCTCGAAGCCGAAGTAGTAGCGATCATCGAAAAGACCGGCTTCCTCGATTGCTTCGCGCCGCATGCAAAAGCATGCGCCCGCCACCCAGTCGCCGTAGAAGCTGCGCCCATGATCCTTGTCCAGCATCAGGTGCCGACGATTCCACGGATTATCCGGCCAGAGTCTCCCGAGGGGTGAACGCCGCACGGCGATTGTTGTCAGGTTGTAAAAGCGCTTGATGTTGTACTCAACTTCCCCGTTCAACCGCCGCGTTCGCGCGCCACAGGCCCCCACCTGGGGATGCCGGTCCATGAAGTCCACCAGTGCGTCGAAGCAACCCGGCAAAACCTCGGTGTCGGCATCGAGCATCAGACAGTAGCGGCCACGGGCCGCCTTGATTCCCACATTTCGCATTTCGGCAATGCCGAACACATCGTGAGAAATCAGCCTGACCCACGGGTGTTCCCGGAGCAGCTCCTCCGTACCATCACCGCTGGGTTTGTTGACGACAATGGTCTCAACGTTGTGGCGGGTTTGCTGCGCGCGGATCGTTGGAATGACCCCCCGCAACTCCTCCGCAAGGCGCCAATTGATAATAACCACACTCAAATCCGGCCTGCTTCCGCAGTCCGGCCCGGGACTTGCGCTTGATGCGCGGTCGCTGGTTTCCAACGACCAAGGGGTGGGCGGCTGCAGGTTCGTCAAGAGTCTGTCACGTTGGGATAAAAATCGACCGAATGGGGAGTAGTCCAATGTCCGAGCAGGCGAAACCATGGGCGGGGTGCGAAACAACGGAAAAAGCCCTGAGAGCACTCAGCAGAATCCGCGAGACGTTCGGGCTCCAAACCCTTCCCGCGGGACTTGATGATCTCGCATGTCATGAAAGTGGCATCCACGATTTGTACATGAACATCAAGCGGCAGCTGGAAGCGGGCAAACTCTCTCGCGAGGACAAACTGCTGATTGCCGTGGGAATTGCCGCTGCCGCCGGCTCAAGAGATGCCACGAATTTCTTCTCAGCCGCCGCTCGGGAAGTGGGACTGAACGGCGAGGAGATTCTCGCCGCGATTTCCGTCGCGACGATCTGCAATATTTTCAACAGCTACTACAAGTTCCGCCACCTTGCTCCGCAGGGCGACTTCGAAGGATTTAAGGCGCCCTTTAACGCCAATACTTTCATGAGGCCAGGAATTTCCACATCCAGAATGGAGCTTTTGTGCATTGCCGTTTCATCCATGAACGGATGCTCGACCTGTGTCGGTGGACACATCGAAAAGGCAAAGAGTGTCGGAGTGACACTTGAGCAGATCGACGAGGCCATCAAAGCGGCGGCGGCAGCCCAGGGCTTTGCCTCCGTTTCCGCGGCGCTGTCGCCCACTGGAATTCCTGAAGCAGTCTAGCCTCTTTTTCACTGGCGCTCCGGGCACCACAGTTCCAGGTAGGCGCCGCCATTAGTCACAAAAACACATCCCTTTGAGGAGTTCTCTCACATATGATCAGCGTCGGACAGAAAGCACCGGATTTCAAGTGTCAGGCTCTTGTGGGCACCGAATTCAAGGACCTCTCCCTGAGCGGCTTCAGTGGCAAATGGGTGTGCCTTTACTTCTATCCTCTCGACTTCACCTTCGTGTGCCCCACGGAAATCAAGGCCTTCAGTGACATGGTCCCTGAGTTTGAGGACCGTGACTGCGTCGTTCTTGGAGGAAGCTGCGACAGCGTCTACAGCCACCTCGGCTGGGTAAATGCCAAGAGCGAGCTGAAGGATCTCAAACATCCGCTGATTTCCGACTATACAAAGTCGATTTCCGCCTCCCTCGGTATTCTGGACCACGAAAAGGGGGTTTCCCAGCGGGCCACATTACTGATCGATCCGCATGGAATTGTCCGATTTGTCTATGTGACGGATCTGAACGTGGGCCGCAGCCCGGAAGAGGTTATTCGTGTTCTGGACGCCCTTCAGACCGACGAACTCTGCCCCTGTAACTGGAAAAAAGGCGAGGAGACTCTCAACGTCTGATCGCCGCCTCCCGCCCCTGCACGATCCCGGGCCCGCACCTCCTCAGGCGCGGGCTCTTCGTTTGCCCGCCCGATGGGCTGCTCTTCTCTTGCAGCCCTCGCCGGGCGAAAGCATCGTGTGCCTGCCTCCGGCAATGATATGACTCAGAGACGCGTACCCGCCTCCATGAGTGTCGACAAGCACCCCCCCGATGACCAGACGGAGGATCCGAATCGGGCTCCCCTCCGTCTGAACGAAGATTCCGACTCCACGCAACTGCAGGGAGTTACGGACGAGTCAAGCGCCAGACCCGCCAACAGGCCACGGATGTACCGGCCGGTTCTCATCTGCCTTTCGGGACAACTTCGCGGTCAGCGCAAGTCCCTCACTGCACCGGAAACTGTCATTGGCCGCAGCAGCAGCGCAGACTGGCAACTCGATGATTCCGCCGCTTCGCGTCACCATATCCGGATCGACTATGAAAACTGGACCGAAGCCCACGAAATGCCTCGTTGTTTTGTGGAGGATCTGGGATCGCGTAACGGAACGGAATTAAACGGACGAATGATCCGAAACCGCGAGCAACTGCGGGAACGGGACCGTATCCTGGTGGGAGCAACGCTCATCGGATTCTTCGTCCGCGATGAAGACGAACTTCGTCACGACGACTCCCTTTATATCTCCGCCACGCGTGACATGCTGACGGGGCTGGATAATCGCCGTCAGTTGCGCGAACATCTGCGCCATCATCTGGCGCGCGCCGAGCGGTACGACCTGCCCATCAGTTTTCTCCTTCTGGACCTTGATCATTTCAAGGTCGTCAATGACACCTACGGCCATGATGTCGGAGATGAGGCGCTGTGTCATGTTGCGCAGCTTCTTCGCAAGGGCTGCCGCGAAAGTGATCTCGTTGCACGCTGGGGTGGTGAGGAATTCGCGATTTGTCTCCCGGATACGGAGCAGGAACATGCGGAAGCACTGGCGGAACGCCTGCGTGCCAGTGTCGAGCAGGAGCAGATGATGGCGGACGGTAGAAAAATCGACCTCAGCATCAGCGTGGGTGGTGCATCGTTTCGAAAGGGCGACGATGCCGACACGCTCTTTCAACGAGCCGACCAGATGCTGTATCGCGCAAAGAATCGCGGACGTAACCGGGTTGTGTTTGCAGCGGAAACCAAAGCCTTCTAGGTAAACCGTCCTAGTCCGCCCGATCCAACACCATCTCCCGCAATGCCAGTACGGCGTCCAGTTCGTGGCGCGCCACGAGTCGCTCGGGCCTTCCATCAGCCTGGCTCACGCGATAGAGCAAATCGAGACTCCGTTCAAGGTGATCCGCCACTTGGCGAGCGTCGAACCCTGCGGTTTCCGGTGGCCTCAGACGAATTTCCTCTTCCGCAAGCTCACGGTACAGAGACGCCAGCCGCAGCGCATGTCCGAGCGCACGGACCGATTCCCGGTGATTTGCCGCAAGCGTCTGCAACGCCTCCAGTGCCTGACGATTCCCGTCCGGCACGACGGTGCGTGACGAAACAAGCAGCTCTGCACGCGCCACTTCCGCCTGCTCCGACTCCGCTTTTGCGAGGGATGCATAGAGTGAATCATCAAAGTCAGAGGCAAGTTCCCAGAAAGCTCCGGCGCGTGTCGCCAGTGCCTGCAGGGTTGCCATCAGGTCACCTGATTCAGAGGTTTCCTCGAGCACGTTCAGGAGCCTGGCATTTGCCTCGGCACGCCGTATCGACTCGTCCCTCAATTCAGGTTCATCTCCGGCTGAAAGAAACGCCTCCCGCGCGCCCGCATAATCTCGAAGCCGTTCCAGGGCACAAGCTCGCAAAAAATCGACTTCACTCGAAAACCGGCCTGGGTGAAGTCGTTCGTAGTTGGCAAGCCGTGACAGGGTTGAGCGGGCGATGTTACGACCCGTCAGATCTTCGACAGGCCACTGGGTATAGGGATCGGTCGACGCAAGAAGATGGTACTCAGCGGCAACGGAAAGAAGGCTTTCGTGAGGAGAGTAAGGGCGAAACTCGCGCTTCGAGCAGGATGTGCAGACAAGAAGCGCCGCCGTCAACACGGCGGCGCCAACTGCCTGCATGGTGAAAAACCCTGCCGTGGGGCTAGATTTGACCACCAAGCTCACGAATCCAGTTTTGAACCTGAACAACCTGCGCTCCACCCGCCTGAACATACTGCCGATACTGCTCGATTGCGTTCTGAATATGCTTTCGTTCGTTCTCTTTGTCCTCAACAGCGAGAACGTTCTGATACAAAACACCCAGTCCGAATGCATACTCCGGGTTGTTGGGATCAAGTTCTCGCGCTCTGAGCATTTCCTCTTCAGCCCGGAGCAAATCATCGAGAGACTTCGACGATGCGAACTTCTTCTGATACGCATTCCCAATACTGAAGTGCGCGGCCGGGTAGTCCGGATAGACATCAAGAGCCTTGTTGAAGTCCTTTGTGGCTGTGCCGGGTCCTGTGGTCAAAAGTGAGATCGCACCACGGGCAAGATACGCATCCGCAAGAAACGACCTGCCTTCCTGAGTTGTGCCGATCCCGAATTCATCCACGAGATCAACCACCTTCGTCAAAAAATCCGGTGCTTCCCTGTACTTCTTCTCGTCGAGAAAAACGAGCCCCATTTCGAGATTGGCGCGGATGTTACGAGGATACTGGTCGAGAATTTCCCGAATCGAGCGCCGTGCCTCGGCGTAATTCCCGAGCCGCCGATCCGTGGAGGCCAAAGCGACAAGAGCCCTGGGTTCCGTCGGATCGACATCGCGGGCGGATTCAAAGTGCTCCTGCGCAAGTTCGTAGTCGCCCAGCGTCCAGAGGATATCACCCAGGTCGCAGTGCGCTTCATAGTTGCGGGAATCGATCCCCAGCTCATCCTCGAAATGATTCTTGGCACTGAGAATGTCGCGCTTGCCGGAATACGCTGTCGCGATGGAAAAGTTCGCGCCTTCGTGCTCAGGGCTGATTTCCAACAGGCGGGAGTAGGCCCCGATAGCCGCGTCCCAGTCTTCTTTCTCAAGCAGGAGTTCGGCAAGATACTCCTGGACCTCGATGTTCTCCGGACGTGCCGCAGCCGCCTGACGAAGCGCCGCGATGGCCATGTCCCGATTACGCACATCTCCGGACTCGGCAATCTCGGTCAGCGAGTCGATAAAGCGGTCTGTAACGTCACGGCGAAAATCAGGATCTTCCCCGAAAACATTCTCATAATATTGAACGGCCTGCAGATGGTTACCCTGTGACTGAGAAAGGTCGGCTATTTTCAACATCGTGACAAGACGCTGTTCACGCGTCAATTCACCCGAGCCCACGCTGATAGCCCGTTTGTAATTTTCGATCGCCTCACCATGAGTGCGAATGCTCAGAGCATTCATGTCGCCAATCCTCAGGTGAATGTCAGGATTTCTCGGATCGAACCGAAGAGCCTGCCGGAGTTCATCAGCTGATCGTTCATATTCAATCACATTGGCATACTCTTCAGCACGGCGCAGATGAAGTTCACCCTGAAGTTCCCGCACGACCTGACGAACATCGACCAATCCTTCGCCAACCCTCTCGTCCAGCGCCTGAAGCAGCTGTGCGGCACCGGCCAGATCACCGGAGTCGAGCCTGCTTCGTACTTTTCCCACGGGATCCGCCCAGGCTCCCAAAGACTTCTGCTCCACCGCTTTGCGTGCCGCGTCGATTTTGGGTTGAATAACCGCTTCGTCTCCACCTGCGGAGAGCGCTCTTCGATAATGCATCAGGGCGTCTTCGTGACGCCCTGCCGCCGCGGCTCCGTCGCCGAGAGTCGTTTCCATGGAGGCACTTCGGCCCCTCTCGATCCGCTCGATCGTGGATGGCTGAAGGTGCATCACCATGTTGTTGGTGTCGCGGAAGACAACGCGGTCCTCTGACTCCGTAACGACCATGCCTTCCACTTCCGCGCCGCTCTTGAGTACCAGGCGATCCGCGGCAGCCGGGGATCCGGACAACAGAACCCCCCATCCCAAAGCGAGGGATCCAATGAATCCCGGAACAAGAGAGTGATTGCGTCTCACGGGCATATCCCCATCAGGGTTGAATTGACAGGCCACCTGGCAAGCCTGGTTTCGAAGCTGGATCCGCCCCGGATCAGACGACAGCATCCATCTCGCCGTGTTTCCGGCAAGAGACTCAAGGGAATATAATCCGGTTTTGAGTTCAGTGTCAACGTCACGGGAGGAACAAATCTCCCCCTCCAGCTCCATAGCGGAGGTGCAGGCGTGAGCGAGGCGTACTGGGCCAGTCTGGTCTCTGTTCTCCAGGTAATGATGGGCCTCTTTCTCATCAGTGGACTGGGATTCGGACTCACCCGGTTTGGCCTGTTCAGAAAAGACGATGCCAAAACGCTCAGCAGAGTCCTGATCGACCTGGTCGTCCCCGCCAAGCTCTTCGTTGCCACTGCGGCTGGCCTGACTGGCGAGACGATCAATGAATGTGCCGTCGTCATCCTTGTCGTGGTGATCATGATACTCGCGGGAATGGGGTGGGCAAGGATCGGAAGCACCGTTCTTCGCGATAGTGACTCGCGAACCCGCCGTGCCCTCGTGCCTCTCACGGCCATCCAGAACGCCATGTACATTCCCCTGTCCCTGGCGCCTGCGCTGGTGCCTCCCGAACTGTCCAACCGAGTGACCGTCTATGTCGGAGGAGCCATATTGCCAACGTTCCTTCTCCAATGGACCTTTGGGGTCTATCTGCTGAGAAGCCGGGGTGAAGGCCCTCCCGCCGGCATTGCAAGCTCCCTCCGCAACGCCATCACCCCGCCACCGGTGGGAATGATTGCCGGCGCCGTCTGCGCCTTTGTGTCACCGCTGGCTCTCGCCGCCCGCGGTGAAGGCGGCCCGATTGCGGCGGTTCTTGTATTCGATGCGTGCCACCTTCTCGGAATGGCCCTGGCTCCGCTGGCCATGCTGATTCTCGGCATGCTGATCGCCAATTGCAGCTTCAAAAAGCTCCGCCCGGGAGTTCTTGTGATTCCGTTCTCCTACCGCCTGCTGGCAGCACCCGCACTCATGCTTCTCGCTCTCAACACACCGGTTCTCAACTGGGTGACTGCTCCGCTCGCGCTCGTGCTGATGGTGGAGGCCGCCTCGCCGCCGGCGACATCGCTCTCCATCATCGCGGTCCGGTACGATGGAGACTGGGAAACAGTCTCAGCCGTGTTGCTTGCCACGTATTTGAGCGCGCTGGTGACGATGCCCGCCTGGGTGGCGGTTGTCATGCCCGGATAGAGCTATTCAGTGGCGTAGTGGCGCACGATTTCGCCCCTGACGAGGTAGATCACGTCTTCAGCGATGTTTGTGGAAAGGTCCGCGATGCGTTCGAGGTGCCTCGCGACGTCCATCATCTTCAGTAAAGTTCTCGCATCCTGAGGCCGTTCCACAATCCTGTCGCGAATCTGACTGTTGATCGTGCGCTTGTACTGGTCAACTTCGTCGTCGTTCCGGCATACTTCCGCCGCAAGGTCCTCGTCCGAGTGAATCAACGCGTCCAGGCTCTGTTTGAGCATGGCGCGAACGGCTCGAATCATGTCCTTGAACTCCGGCGGCATTTCCATCACCGGGTCGCGTTTCGCAACATAAGCGGCGCGACGGGCAATGCTGACCGTCAGATCGCCCATGCGCTCCAGATCGTTGTTCATCTTGAGCACGGTGACAATAAACCGAAGATCCACGGCAACGGGATTGTGCAGCGCCAGAATCTTAAGACACTCCTCCTCAACATCGATCTCCATGGCATCAATGCGCCGGTCTCCATCGATTACGTCCTGCGCGAGACGTTCGTCACGCGTTTCGAAGGCCAGTATGGCCTTTTCCAGGGCTTCCTCGACAAGAGCGGCTTCCGCCAGAACTTCTTTTCTGAGTTTGCTGAGTTCGCGATGAAAATGCATAGAGCTACTCTATCGGCATTGAAATCCCGTCAATCCGGCATTCACTCATACCCCATATCCAAAGTCACGGGAAATCCGGGCCGGTGCTGTCTGTGAAAACATGCGGTTTTATCCGAACCGGCCGGTAATGTAATCTTCCGTCTGTTTCTTCGTCGGTTTTGTGAAGATCGTCTCTGTATCGTCGAACTCGATAAGCTGCCCTTCATAAAAGAAGGCCGTCTTGTCGGAAACTCGTGCCGCCTGCTGCATATTGTGAGTCACGATCACAATCGTATAGTCTCCCCGCAGCTCAGCGATCGAGTCCTCGATCTTTGCAGTGGACCGGGGATCGAGAGCCGAAGCCGGCTCGTCCATGAGCAGCACCCTGGGATCCACCGCCAGTGCGCGGGCTATGCAGAGACGCTGCTGCTGACCACCGGAGAGCCCGAGAGCGTTGTCTTTCAACCGATCCTTCACTTCATCCCAAAGAGCCGCACGGGTCAGACTCTTTTCCACTATTTCATCAAGCACTTCGCGAGAGTTCACCCCGTGGAGCCGCGGTCCGTAAGCAACGTTGTCATGGATGGATTTCGGAAAGGGGTTCGACTTCTGGAAAACCATTCCGACCTTCTTCCGCAACTCAACCACGTTGGTGCCGGAATCGGAGATGGGTTCGCCGTCCAGCGTGAAGCTTCCCGACATTCGCGAATTCTCGATCAGATCGTTCATCCGATTGATGCAGCGCAGGAAAGTCGATTTGCCGCACCCGGAGGGGCCAATCAGAGCGGTCACCATGCTTCCGGGAATCTCCATGGAGATGTCAAACAGCGCCTGCTTCTCTCCATAGAAGAAGTTCACGCCCTCCACAACCACCCGGCCGCGGGAAACGTCAATTTGTGTGTCACTCACTGCCATGAACGGCTCCGTCTGCCACGACTTGATTGTTATGCGAATCGGGATCCCCGACCAGGTCCGGGTCGAGCGGGAGGGTGATCGAGAAGTCCGACCCCTCCCCCGGTGTGCTGACAACCGATACGCTGCCCCCGTGAACCTGGGCAACGTTCTTCACGATGGACAGGCCCAGGCCGGTTCCGCCGACTTCCCGGCTGCGTGCCTTGTCCACTCGATAGAAACGCTCAAAGATGCGTTCCAGATGTTCTTCATCGATCCCCGAGCCATTGTCCTGAACATGAATACGAACTTTCGTTCCATTCGGCTCGACGTTCACTCCCACTTTCTTTCCAGGGCCACTGTACTTGATGGCGTTGTCGATCAAATTCGTCAGTGCCTGCTCCACCAGAACGGGATTCGCCCGCAGCTTCAGCCCTTCCGGACACCGGATTGTGAGTTCCACAGACTGCTGTGTGGCCTGCTCGCGACAGAGCTCCGTGCTCTGCTCAATGAGGCGCTGAAGGGAAACCACTTGTGTCTCAATTCTTTCGTGACGGTCGAGACGGGAAAGGCTCAGCAAGTCCTCGATCACATCGCAAAGCCGGTCGGATTGACGGGCGATGATTTCGACAAAACGGCGAGCCTCTCCCGGATCTTCGATCGCTCCGTCCAACAGCGTTTCGGTGAATCCCTTGATCGATGTGATGGGAGTACGAAGCTCATGAGAAACGTTGGCGACAAATTCACGGCGCAGGTTTTCAAGCTTTTGCAGCATGGTGATGTTTGTCAGAATGACCACAACACCGATGTCCTGACCCTCACCATCGCGAAGAGGAGCGCAACGGGCTCGCAGAAGGGTCTCGGTCCCCGTGCGAATAAACGTGCCCTCCTCCGTTTCCGTGGAGAAATCGCCGTCCAATGCACGGGAAATCAGTCTCTGCAGGGAGACGTTCCGGCAAACCTCCTGGACAAGCCGCCCAACCACTTCGCGCACCGAGATTCCCAGCAGGTCCTGCGCGGCGCGGTTGATACTCAACACGCGCTCGTGATCGTCGACCGCCAGAAGACCTTCCGCCATTGATTCAAGAATCGCCTGACGCTCATTGCGCTGATGTGTGATCTCATCGATCCGTTCGTCCAGCTGTGTCGCCATTCTGTTCAATGCGTCAGCCAGTTCTCCCAGTTCAAGCCCCGCCGGCGTGGCCACTTTGCGTTTCAGGTTTCCCCGTCCGAAACGCTCGGCACCGCGCCGGAGTATCTCAATGGGACGGGTAAAACGAAGGGAAAAGAGAAACGCGGCCAGAGCTGCAGCCGCTGCAGTCAGTCCGACGGGAGTCAGAAGCGCCACCCACTTCTGCGATACGGCTTCACGAATCGGGCGAGTCAGGCGACGAGCCTGAACAACTCCGGTGCGGCCATCCGCCATCGCCACAGGAACCGAAACGGAAAGCATCTGTGTCTCCACCGGTTCCGCCGGATAGAGCCGCCAGGACTCTTCACCGCTCTGCATCACAACGGAAACTTCCGGTGTAGGCCTGACCGTCCGTGAAGGCTCGCCATCGCTTTCGGCGAGAACAGACCCTTTGGGGTCAAACAGGCGAAGAAGAATTTCCGGCGACTCGGCTGACATGTCGCCAAAGACACTATCGAGTGGCTCCGCGCTCGCCTCGAGAGCCACGGTCACCCGCTGCGCCCCCAGCCGAGCCGCACCGGTTAGCCGCGCACGTTCTCTTTCGAGGGCATTCTCCATTAGGAAATAGCGAAAGAGAATGAGAGAACTGACGACCAGCAAACCGATGACCAGCAAGTAGGAGCTGAAGACTCTCCACAATAACTGCCGTTTTTTCAATCATCCAGCTCCGCAAACCGATAACCGACACCGCGAACCGTCTCGATCAGATTGGCATCCTCGCCCAATTTCCGCCTCAGCGAGACGATATGAACGTCAACGGACCGATCTGTCACGCCGACACCAACCCCCTGGGTGGATTCCACAATCTGATATCGAGTGAAAACTCGCCCGGGCTGGCGCGCCAATGTCGACAGGATTCTCATTTCCAGAGCCGTCAACGTCAGTGCGCGCCCATTAATTGCCGCCTCGTGACGCTGCGAGTTGATCGTTAATCCCCCGGATTTCACCAGCAGCTCGCCACCACCATTGGACTCCTGTTCCCGACGCCGCAGCACGGCCTTCATGCGAGCCAGAACAACGCGGGGACTGAAGGGCTTGGCGATATAGTCGTCGGCGCCCAGCTCGAGGCCGACCACAACATCCGCCTCTTCGCCCCGTGCCGTCAGCATAATGATCGGAATGTGCTCGGTCTTGTGATCATTCTTGAGACGCTTGCAAACCTCAAGGCCGTCCACGCCGGGGAGCATGAGGTCGAGAATGATCATGTTCGGCAGCTTCTCGCGGGCTTCGCGAAGAGCATCCTCACCTGTGCCCACACACAAAACCTTGTAGCTGTTCCGCACAAGGTTGTACTCAAGAAGCTCCTGAATATCCTTTTCATCGTCGACAACCAGAATAGAGGGGGTGCTCATGTCGGGGTCCTTGGAAAAAGCGGATTCGAGGTCCTGCCGGGCCGCAAGGACCACCCTTCTCCGGCCGCTGGCAAGGCGATTGTCCTAACAATTGCCCGTTGAATTGTTAAGATACGGACCTCTAACCTCAATCTAACAAACAGCCCCTAATACCACGCCAGAAGGACTGTCAGAAGCAGAGCCAGGAGCACCACAAGACCCACTAAAAAGCGGAGCTGAACAGATTCTCGGGAAGCTGGCACACTCAGTTCCACAGATCCGGGGGGCGGGGTACTCGCCTCTCCGTTCCCGGGCTCTTCGGATGCCGGAGAGGTGTCCTGAGATGGGGCGACAATCGCCGGAGGCTCGATCTCGTCAGCCTCCGGATCGTAGGGAGTTGCCGTCCATGATCGCGTCAATCGACGAAACTCAACCCCGCCCCCGGAAGACTGCTCCTCCTCGGATTCAACAATCGCGGAGGAAGCGGCCCTGGAGATGCGCTCCTCGTCTGTCCACTCCGTGTCGCTGAGTGCCAGGCCCTTGCGAAGAGAGCGTACAAACTGACGAATTGATGCATAGCGCTTGTCGGGATCATTGGAAAGCGCCCGCATCAAAACGTCCACAGCCTCCGATTTCACGTCATCCCGGAAAGCGGAGGGCGGGTCAAAACGGCCCTGGGGCAGGCGGCGAGTCATCATTTCGTAAACGATCACCGCCAGCGAGAACTGGTCGGCGCGCGGATCCGCATTACTGCCGTGAAGCTGCTGCTCCGGCGCGGTGTATTGGGGCGTCCCGATGGACATGCCGTGATCGGTTTCGTCGCCCAGGCGGGACATCAGGTTCGCGATGCCGAAATCGGTCACGTAAACTCTGCCGCCTTGAGACAACAGGATGTTGGCGGGCTTGAGGTCTCGATGCACAAAGCCGTTGTCGTGACAACACTGGACGGCCTCACATACGGCGGTGGCCACTGTCACGATCTCGTCCAGTTCCAGCCGGCCCGCATCCGCTATGCGCTGCTTGAGATTACAACCTGGAACGTAATCGACAACGATATAGTTCTTCTCACCGATCGTTCCGCGATCCAGCACGGGAAGGATATTCGGGTGAGTCAGAGCCGCCATCGACTGGGCTTCCATGTAAAAGCGGCGAATGAGTTCGGGGTGTTTCAGGCAATCGTCCGGCAGCACTTTGATGGCGACCAGGTTGCGGTCTTTTTTCCGAACCGCGCTGTAAACCTCTCCCATCCCGCCGCGGCCCAGGAGCCCCAGCAGCTCGTAGCCATAGAGCTCAAAGCCCGCGTCCACGGCGCCCCCGGGTTCAGGAACGGGATCCGGTGAAGTTTCTTCGGGGCGGTGAAGGGTGAGCGCGGCATCACAGACGCGGCAGCGAACAGGGCCACTCAGTCCTTCGGTCGAAAGACGTGGAACAGGAATGTCGGCGGAACACGCCGGGCAGTGAACGATAACAGACGTCAAGAGCGCAGACCGGATCCATAGAGTGGCCTCTCCCCGGCTCCCTTTCAGCCGTCCCCTTC
>JANQSL010000145.1 GCA_028284075.1 Candidatus Sumerlaeia bacterium
CAGCGATCATTGTCGGCGACGGTCTGGTTCGGCTCAATGGGGTTGACGAAGAACTTGCCGGGCGACGGCACGAAAACACTGACGGCGCTTCGTTCCTCAAAAGCCGCTTCGTCTTCATAACCCATAAGCAGGGTGATTTCACGGCCGATGGTTTTGCCGCCTTTCGTCAACGTCCCGAAGGTATAGATCAGTCCTGAGAAGATGAAAACGATGGCGGGAACCGTTAGCCAGGCCAGCTGAATACGTCCCATGCGCGACAAAATGAAAAAATTCACGGGGCCGACAACGGCGGTGTACAGAACGCAGATGAGGATGATGACAATGACGTTTGGCGGTCGAGCCGCGCGACCTGTCACAAGCGTTGTTTTTCCCATCTGTTCCGCATATTGGTATCGCCAGTCGACGACGTTGTTGATGGGAATGACAGCCATCCAGTGAGGAGCGAGTATTGTATTGAGAGGCGACGACGGAGACTCGAGATCCACACCCAGGAAGAGGATCTGTCCGCGGCCATGTTGCTTGCGCACGAGCATTGGCATCGGTTCGCCAATACCGCCGGATGCGTCAAAGACGACCTCCGCATCGGGGTCCACGGAGACATCGCTGACGAGCAGGGATTTGTCCGGATCGATCTGCGCGTTCTCGGGGGCGTAGTCGATTCGCTTGAGAGACGGGTTCATAACGCCGCGACGGCTGCCGTTAACGCGAACAGGAAGAAGACGCTCCGCCAAATCGTTTTGATAGGTGACGGATTGTGAGCCTCCGAGGAAAGCGAGGGTTCCACCCATGGCGACCCAGTCTTCCAGCGCCTTAAGGTTGTCTTCACCAAACCGCGCATCCGGCCATCCTGGAAACACGAGCATGTCGACAGGGTCGTAACCCGCCCAGTGAATCGGCAGATTGCGCGGAGAGATAAACGCGCGTTGCAGCGGGCGGTTGGCAATCGCTCCCGGATGCCGGGGGAAGTAGTAGTTTCGAGCCTCGTCGGAGAGGGTCACCTGAAGGATCTGGCTCTGATCGAGCGCCTGGACGTTGAGGGGTATTGACTGAATCAGGCGACCGTTGTCGGCGCGCACTTCCATGATGGGCTGAGTGGCCGGGCTTTCGCGGAATTTCACGTAGATGGTGAATCGCAGGATCGAGCCGGAGGGGACCTCGACGTCGCGGATGAATTCGTAGGCACCTTCCTTGTCGCTGTGGCTGTCGCTCTCGACGGATATTGTACCACGAAAGTCGGCTGTCCTGTCGCCGGCTTTTCCGCTTTGATTCTGGATTGAAACGATGACCGGATACCAGTCGTTGGGACGATAGTAGCCGCCGTATTCCTCGGAAATATTGATAATCAGCCCCGCCGCGTTTGCGGGCAGGGCTCCGGCGATCGCAAAGACCATCACCAGTACCAGCTGTTTCAGTTGGCGATATTTCACGTCCTGCATCCTCTGGTGGAACTCCCTCTCCCGGATGACGACCAGACTGGCGGGTCAGTTTGCTCTGAGTCGATGCCGATTTCGGTCCAGAGTCACGGGCCCGATCCCTTTTACCCTGGTCAATTGCTCGATATTCTCAAAGGGTCCGTTGATTTCCCGGTCTTCCAGAATGGCACGCGCCCTGGCAGGCCCGACGCCCTCCAGGGTTTGCAGTTCTTCCTGAGTAGCCGTATTGATCAGAACAATTGCTGAGTCAGGAGGGATTGCAGGGGCTTGAGAGGGGCGGGAGGCGGGCTGGGGAATTGCTTCCGCCGGAACACCAGTGAATACCATGGGGGCAAGGCGTTCGGCGGTTTTGGGACCTATGCCGCGGACGCGCTGCAAGTCATCGGGAGTGAGATAAGGGCCCGACTTTGTTCGCTCTTCAACAATCGACTTCGCCTTGACCGGCCCGATACCCGGGAGTGCTTCGAGCACTTCCGCGGAAGCGACGTTGATGTCAATTCGCCCGTGAACGACACCTGCCAGAGGGGAAACCGGCTTGACTGCCGTGGAGACATTCCGGGCCGGTGGGGAAGGAGTCGGTTCATGGACGAGATCACCGGGTTCGTGTTGCAGAGCGGGACCACTGATCCGAAGGGGAGCGGGTGAGGTCGTTCTGACGGAGTACCAGGCTATCAGTATCGATATTCCGGCAATGAAAGAGAGAGTGATCCTCTGCTCCCACTTCGTCAGCCCTCTGAACATTGCAAAGCTAACCCGGTGTTGGCATCGACGCGTCGAGAATCTGGAGGAGGATTCGCTGAATCTGGAGAATAGAGGAGAAGCGTCCCTCATGGGCCTTGGCGACGAGGTCGCGCAGCTCCTCAACGGGATCGTAGTTGGGATTGGCTTCCGCAATTTGCGGCGCGACGATCACGGAGCCCAGCATGCCATCGACAAGGTCCGCGAACTGCTGGATGTCGCCCTGAATTTCATGAACACTGGAAGGAGTTTCCTGGCGCGACGTTTCCCCGGTGGGAAGCGCTCTGACGGGCCAGGGTTGCAGTGCAAAGTCGACGATTTTGATCAACTGATCATGTCCGACCATGATGTTTTCAGGGCGCAGATCACCATGAAGGATTCCGTGTGCGTGCGCGTTTGCCAGTCCGGTGGCGATCTGGTTGAGGATGCGCAGCATGAGCGGCAGGCCGATACGGTCGAGGCGCTTGATCATTGAAGGAAGCGTTCCGCCTCCGTTGTACTCGGTGACGATTCGCACGACCGGTCCGTAATGATCGACGAATGTCATTTTTGTCAGATTCGGATGGTTGAGCTGGGAGATGGCATGGAGGCGTTTTTTGAGAACGTCAAAATCGTCTCCACTCGCGGCGATGCGTGAAATGCGAATTGCAACGGGGCAGTCAAGCAGGCAGTCCACACCCTCAAAAACAGCTGTGAGCTTCCGTTCGCCGATCAAGCGATTGTATCGGAATCGCGAGGATGTCGATGCAACGGAACGAACCGAATAGCCTGATTCGCGCTGGTCTCCACCGAGGGCCAGGTGCCCCACAACGATTGAGTGCCGCTCAAGAATGGAAACTTCGGAAGACGCAGGGTTGCCAGGCGGGAGCCTTCGGGTTTCGAGGGTTCCCGCGGCCTGTTTGAATCTGTCGGAGGACTCATCGTCGAGTGCGGATGCGGGATCGGGACGCTCGATCTGCTGAGGTGTCAATTCGGCGAGACGAGTCAGCTGATTCAGGTAAATCAGGCGGGTCGACAAGTCATCAATTTCAACGCCACGGGCAGCTGCGGACCGGTAGTAAGTCTGCGCACTCTTGATGTTGTTGACGGCTTCAAAGGAGCGCGCGGCGTTGTAGAGAAACTGTGCGGATGCCTTGATGGGGCTCTCTTCAGGGACCACGGTGTCGACGAGTGCCGCGGCTTCACCGATTTTGCCCAGATCCAACAGGCCCTGAATGAAGCGCAGCCTGGTGGTTTCGTCCTCCGGCGAAGAATCGAGAGTGACGCGATAGTGTTCCACCGCGGAGAGAAGGTCTCCGAGAGCTCGATCGAGTTCAGCAAGCCGGGCGGGGTCTCCCAGTTTTGCAACGGCATCCCGCTCGGCGGCAAGGTTGCCTCTTCGGCGCCACACTTCGGCCGCATGGCGATAGTCACCTTCCTCCATTGCAAGGCGGCCTTCTTCGGCGCTCGGAATCTCGCGTTCTTCACCAACATCACCGGTTTCGGCATCAAAGGAGGTCCGGCTGGGCTTTGTTTCCGTTTCCTCCGTTGATTCAGGCGACTCGCCGGAGTCCGGCGCGTGGGCTTGAGGCGTTGACTCGCCGGTGGGCTGATCCGGAGATTCAGGCAAATCGACGGCTTGATGCGATTTGAAGAAAATGACTCCGGCAATACCCAGACAAACGACAGCGATAATGAGCAGGGTGAATGAAAGTACACCGGTCCCCGTCAGAGTCGTGACGGACACTGCTATTGTAGGCATGGCGGAATCAAAGTACATTACCAATTAGGCATTCGTAGAGATGGAACTCCGTGCCGCACAGTTCCAGAATCAGGTGTTCATGCACACCCAGTTTGTACAAGCATCATGACCGGCAAGAACACGCCCGAAGTCCAGCAGTGTCAAGCCTTCAATAGTCAGGCTCAGTGGCTTGTCCTTCGTCTGTCAGCCACCCTGGCCCTTCTCCTCGGGTTGTTTTCCTGTCGTGTCCTTGAGCCAGTCACTCTCGCTCCGAAGGATGCCCGCATCCGCCTGGACAATGCCGCGAGAACGGCTGAGGGGTCTGGAATTGAAGGGGTGACGGCAATGATGGTTCGAAGCGATGGGAGATCTTTCTCCTGGTCCTGGCCGCAGGATGAAGGTCTGGAAGAACAGGAGTTCGCCCTCGCTTCTGTAAGTAAGATTTATACAACTGCACTCATCCTCGATTTGGCAAGGCAAGGCTCTCTGAGCATTGATGAAGTCATCCCGACATACTCAGTTACGCCGCGCCACCTGCTCACCCATACGAGCGGGCTTTCCGCTGAGAAGAACGGCCTGCAACAACTGGTGCCGCCAGGCCTGCGGTATGATTACAGCAACCAGGCGTTTTCATTCCTCGCGACAGCAACCGAGACAAGTTCGGCCAGGAACTGGAATGGTCTTCTGGACGATACAGTTCTCCTGGCGAATGGCTTGTCGAGCACGCGTGTGATGGCCGAAGGGGATCTTCCTCCCGGTAGCGGAGGGATTATGGCCACACCTCGCGATGTGCTCATGTTCGGTCGGCTCTGGTTTGAGCCTGCGGCGTTTCCACTTTGGAAGACGGCTGTTGAAGGTGGTTTGTCCAACTTTCAACCGCCGCTGGTGGCAGGCTGGCGTTCGGAGTGGAAGAAAAGGGGTGAGGTTCACAGGCTGTTTCATGCGGGGGCGATTGACGGCGCGGGAGCTGAGCTGAGCATCTATCCAGGCGATGACGTTGTGATCGTTATTCTCTCACGGGGGCGTTATGACGCCGCCCTCTATCGAAGGATTCGCCGAATCCTTGAGCGCGCGGCAGAGGTGAAGAGACCCCGACTGATGGCTGTGCCGGAGGTGGAGTACGATGGCTTGAATGGCGTCTGGCGCAGTGGCTCGGGTGCCAAGGTTGAGACGATTGAATTGGTTATCAGGCGGGGGAGGGTCATGATGACCGATCCGGCCGGGGATGCAGTGGAGTTGCAGGAGGTTTCCGCTCGACGCTTCGTTCCCGTCCGAAACGGGAATGATGATCTTGCAAAAGCCTTCGAGGTCGAGTCGGGTTCGGTGCTTGAGGTTATTGCACCGGCCACCAGGGCGGAAGGGTTGCTCTGGCAAAACACTTTTTTTGAACGGGCGGAATAAGTCAGACGGCCGCGCCGACAAGCTCACCAAAGTTGGCAAGGAGGCGAAGGCCAGTGGACTGACTTTTTTCCGGGTGAAACTGGGTGGCAAACAGGTTTCCCCGGTGCAGCACCGCGGCGAGTTTTTCTCCATATTCAGTCCATGCCGCCACGCATGATTCATCTTCGGGTGCGACGTGGTAACTGTGAACAAAGTAAACCCATGGCTCGTCAGGGATACCCTGGAAAAGAGGGCACTGAGGATTTGTGCGAAGGCAGTTCCAGCCCATGTGGGGAATCTTGAGGCCGTCGCCGCCCGACAGACGCGGACAGTTTCCCGGCACGACTCCAAGTCCGGAGACGCCTGGATCCTCTTCGCCTTCATCCACAAGGATTTGCATTCCAACGCAGACGCCAAGGAATGGTCTGCCCCGCTCCGAGGCTTCAACTCCTCGAGCTCGGGCAACGTCGGCAATTCCGCGTTTTGTGAGTTCCGTCATCGCGTCACCGAACGCTCCGACACCAGGGAGAATGACTCCCGGCGCCGCATCGATAACCGCCGGATCGCTTGTCACCACGGAGTCAAGACTCAGGTGCTCCAAGGCCTTCGCGACACTTCGCAAGTTGCCGCTTCCATAGTCGATGATCGCGATTTGGGGTGCCATGCTTTCGTCTGAATGCCTTCCTGAAGTTCGCGATCAGTTTGCAGAGCATGTTTCGCTCGGCGCAAGGGGGCGATGAGTTCAAGAGCGTGGGACAGCCGGGAACGTACGTCGGCAAATTGGCGCTTGACGCGAGGGGTGGTGCTGCCCTGAATCCCGCCCTGCCATTCTGTGGGGCGTTAGCTCAGCTGGTAGAGCGTCGCAATGGCATTGCGAAGGTCAGCGGTTCGACCCCGCTACGCTCCACCACTCCGAACTCAGACAATTCGAGCCTTTTGCATTTTTCGGAACCATGGGTCGCCGAAGAGTTTTACTTTTCCGATGCCTGAATTTTCTCCGGCAAAACCCGCTTCTCACAGCTTCCCCGGTTTGCATGCTTCGCGTTGACACACCAGTGGCGATCCGGCTGGGCTGTTGTGTCCCCCAAATTCGAGGAAACCGGAGCCGACGTGCCGAGAAAGCCGATCGACTACAACGCGACGATTACTGAGCGACTGGATTTGGCCGAGGGTCTCGCCATTTTTCGTGTCAGGCCGGATGAGCCGGCTTTTGAGACTTTTCTGCCGGGGCAATACACAGTACTCGGATTGAATCATCCCGAAAAAGGGTCCGTCCTGCGGGCCTACTCGATTGCCTCACCGCCTCAGACTCTGCCCGGCTATCTGGATTTCTATATTCGTTACGTCAAAAGCCCGGCTTCTGACAACCCTCTCACGCACCTTCTTTTTGACCGGCATGCTGGTGATCGCATTCATCTGGGCACAAAGATTCGCGGCAAATTTACAGTCGAAAACGAAGTGGGACAGGATGATTCCAGGCTTCGAGTCTGTGTCGCCGCGGGAACAGGCCTCGCTCCGTTTACCTCGATGGTTTTCGATCATTTTCAGCGTCTGGGACCAACAAGCCAGTATCTTGTTTTGCACGGCGCGAGTTATCCACGTGACCTGGGTTATAAACCGGAGATGGAAGAGCATCTCAATAGCGGTTCGGGGAAACCACGTTACTTTCCAACCATCAGCCGCGACCCGGGGGAAGAGCCGTGGGATGAAAATGGCTGGCGGGGTCGCGTGGAGTCGTTCTTCGAGGAAGAAAAGCTTCAGCATCTGGAGCGGACCGCAGGGCTTGAGCCGGGCCACATCACGGCCAATAACGCGGTGGTTTTTATCTGCGGGCTGACGGGAACAATCGCAAACACACTGACGGCACTTCTACGACGGGGGTTTGTGCCCGGAGAGTTGAAGGTGCGTCATGCGCTGTGGATTCCGAAAGAGATGCCCGCTTCGTTGTTTTTCGAACAGTACGACACGGAGCCCGTCCTCGATCTCAAGAACGAGGCGCTTTTGGAGGAGTATCGTGAGCGTCTGCGAAGCGCCGGAGTGGAGCTGGAGAAGCCCGCGACCGTCTGATCAGTTCAGCCGGGCGATCTGATTCAGACGAACCTGTGTGCGTTCCGCCACCTGGTCCGCTCCGGGCATTTCCAGAGCCTTGCGGAACTCAACGTCGGCGTGTTCGAGATCGAGAAGCCGCCGAAAAATCGTTTCCGCTTTCACGAACTGGATTTCAGCTGCATAGGGGCTGTCCGGTTGCGATGAGATGGCCATTTCACACAGATCGACGAGCTGTTTCGGTGCCATGACCGAGGGCTTGGCGGGATCGCCGACAGTCATGTCCAGAAGCGCAAAAACAGCGTCCGCGGCCAGTGGGAGTTGTGGCGATGTCTCGACGATTTCGCGCAGCAATGAGACACGTGTTTCCGGTGGAGCGAGTTGAGCATCCTGCCACAAAGTGACCGCATTCCATCCTCCGGCACGATTTTGCGTGAGGAATTCGATTCGGCCTGCAATGTGGTTCTTGTGGGCGTCGGAAAGAAAATGCGCGGGGTATTCGTCCATGGTCTTGCGATAAGCTTCCAGCGCGGCATCATAATCGCGGAGATGAACAAAAGAGATGCCCGCGATTTGATACTGTGCCAGGAAAGCGATAAAGGAACCCGGCACGATTTGGCGAACTTCAGCGTACGCTATCAAGCCATCGGTGTATCGTCCGGCGGAGAGAAACTCCTCTCCACGCTGGAATGTGTCGATTGCCTGAACGGTTTCGGGCGGGAGTGCCTGCTGTTGTTCGACAAGAGGTGTCAGAAGTTCTTCCATGCGCCGGATACGGCCAAGAACTTCTTCGTCCTGGTTGACCATTGAGTGGAAGCGAAGCTGCTGCAGATCGGTCACGACTTCGCGAAGATAGACGTTGTCGGTTGATGCGGCCTCATCCCATGTTGAGCCGCCGGCGGCTCCGAAACCAACCGCCCCGGAATTCGATACGGGATAGATGGATCCCGCCATGGCTTCGTTGCGTGAAACGTACTCACGCCAGTCGGGAAGAATCGTCATGACGGCTCCGACGCCTGATGTGGGAACGTCGCCGGGAGGTGTGGCGTGCGGCGAGGCATGGGCAACTTCGAGGAGCGGCAGGGGATCGACGAATCTGTCCGGGTCCACGGTCATGGGAGAGGCCGCTGCGGGTTCGGGCGTTTCCACGGTCGCATCCGCGATCCCGGCGGCTTGACCCGGAGTTGTGGCACGGGCGCCGTTTTCCTCCACCACGGGGCGACTG
>JANQSL010000169.1 GCA_028284075.1 Candidatus Sumerlaeia bacterium
CCCAGGGTCCCGCTGATCTTGATATGAGTTCGTGTGCGCTCCTCCACGTCCGTGCTGGCAAGACCGAAGTCCGCCACCTTCACCCGTCCCGTCTTCGAGACCATGATATTCTGCGGCTTGATGTCGCGATGAAGCAGCCCCGCTTCGTGCGCCGCCGAAACGCCCGCACAGGCCTCCGCCATGATCCGCAGGATATTGGCATCCGGGATCTTGGCCTCACGCTGAACGAGCTGCTGGAGATTATCCCCCTCAATGAACTCCATCGCGAAAAAGGTCAGTGGCCCCACATTGTGCCAGGAATAGATTTGCACGATGTTCTCATGGGCGAGCTGACCCGCCCGCTCCGCCTCCTTGCGAAGCCCCACCAGAGCCTTCTCATCCGCCATATCCGGCAACGCCAGAAACTTGAGCGCCACCCAGCGTCCCAGGCCCCGGTCCTTCGCCAGCATGACCGCGCCCATTCCTCCCCGCCCCAGCACGCGATCCACTTCGAACCCTTCGGATACGGCAATCGCACTGAGCTTGTCAGTAAGCGAGACTTGCTTGACCGGCTCCAGAGGGACTGTTTCGTCCCCGACCGTTTCCGCGTTCCGTATCGACGTATAGGTTTCGTCGACCTTTTCCTCGAACCGCTCCTCGAGGGCGGCAGCGCCTGCTTCCATATGCGACCTCGACGGATTTTACGGATGATACCAGATTGAAGTGTGGGTCATTCCCTCCTGGTCGTCAAATCAGGAGTGAATCCCTCGGGTTTTTGGATTGGCCGCCCGCGTTCTCTGCGACGACATCAAGGCATGATCGAGTTAATTGCGCCCCTTCTCCGCAAACAGTCCCGCATCGGCATTGGTCTGATTTCCGGAACTTCCGCCGACGGCATCGACGCCGTGCTGGTCCGGCTGACGGGTTGCGGACCGGGAACACAGGTCGAAACACTGGCTTTCAGCAGCGATCCCTGGCCCGGCGACCTACGCGCGAGAATCCTCGCCTGCTACGACGGCCACGTCTCCGATGTTTGCAGGTTGAACGTCGATACGGCCGCAAGCCTCGCCGACGCTGCCATCCGCATTGCCGAATCGGCGGAAATGGAGATTGGCGGCGTCGACTTCATCGCTTCCCACGGCCAGACCATCTGGCACGAACCGCGGGCCGAAGAGCGCGGTGCCGCCACACTGCAAATTGGCGACGGAGATATCATCGCCGAGCGAACCGGTTGTTTCACAATCTCCGACATGCGCATGCGGGACATCGCCGCCGGGGGAGAAGGTGCGCCGCTTGTTTCCTACACGGACCAGCTTCTTTTTTCCGAGCCGGGACGGCGGCGCGTGCTGGTTAATCTCGGTGGTATTGCGAATCTGACCCTCGTCGATGCGGACAAGCCGGAATCCCTGATTGCCTTCGATACCGGCCCCGCCAACTCGCTGATGGACTATGCGGCAGCGCTGGCGCAGCCTGAAACAGGCTATGACCGCGGAGGAGAACTGGCAAAATCAGGAGTGATCAACGAAGCCCTGCTGACCGAGCTGCTTTCGGATTCCTATTTCGACATGCAACCGCCGAAATCCACCGGACGCGAGCGTTTTGGCCAGGCGCTCTTTCAAACCATCCGGGAGAAACACTCGGAGATTTCCGCCTCTGATTTGTGTGCGACCTTTACGGAATTGTCGGCGCGCACTCTCGTCGAAGCGATTGAACGCTTTGTGGGCGAACCCGTTCATGACGTGATCGTGGCTGGCGGAGGAGCCCACAACCCCGTGCTCATGTCTTCCATCGGGGAGAAACTCTCCCGAATGACCTCTCCGCCTGTTCTGCAAACCTCCGACGACTACGGAATCGATATCGACGCGAAGGAAGCCATCGCCTTCGCAGTCATGGGAAACGAAACGCTGCATGCCCGTCCCGGCAACCTGCCCGCCGCCACCGGGGCGCGGCGGGCGGTTCCCCTGGGCAAGATTTCCCTGCCCTGACTTACTCCAGCAGAGCCCAGTTCTTCACCGACGCGGGAGGCGCTGTCGCCGCCTGCCAGGCCGACGGATCCGGCGACGGGAAACCACCGAAGCTCAGGCCGATCCACTCATCGTTCGTCAGAGTGTGTCCTGTAATTCCCGTCGATGCTCCGGCCCATGACACGCCGCTGTCACTGCTCAGCAGCAGTCCCCAGAAGTCGCCCGACAGCCACGCCGAAGCGAACTGATCGTCCGTGTCCGTCGGCCCGTTGCTGACGTCATCCGCACCACTGCTGTCCCAGGGACCCGTGGCGGGTGGCTGCAGAGTTCCGCCAAAGGAAAACGCACCGCCATCCTGGTCAGCGTCGTAACCAAAGCCGAAAACGGAAACGCCAAAGCTGCCGGGAGCGCTTTCGAACCAGAAAAGATACGGATCGGCGGTAACAATCGTGCTGACCATATCCTCCGCCGTTGCGGTTCCGTCCCAGCGGTATCCCCAGAGCCATGCTTCCGTCGTGGCGCTGTCGTTGAAATCGATCACCAGAGCCGCGCGATTGGCTCCCGTGCCGATCCAGTACTGAACATCGTCGAAGGGATCCGTCCCCTTCGTTTGCGGCAGTGTCTTCTCCACCGCATTGGCCGCCTCAACATCGGAAAGCGAGATGCCCGGAGGCAACTGGGCATGACCGCCGGTCGGAGTGTCGGCGGCAACCGGCGCCGCCAGAAGAGCCAGCGCCGGCAGTGTTGCAAGTCTCAGTGTTTTCACAGTATTCCCTTTCGAAGGAAAAGTGTTTGTCCCCGGCATGCGGGGCGAAAGGCTCGGTCGCGCGAATGCTAACGACGCGAAAACCGCGATGGCTTTTGGCCATCCGGCGGTCGGAATACTGCTTTCGGAAGTGGTCGGTAAGATTCGATGCGCACGCGTGGACACAACCCACGGGAGCGGACAATCGCGTCACCGCAATCGTCTTTGAATCCGCTTCACCCTCGAAAGCGATTCGATTTCCAAAACACGATGTTTCCCGTGCTTTGGTCGCTGGCAGGTCTTCGGACTCGTGGGCTGTTCGGCCTTCCCGGTCGGGGCCGCCTTGTCTACCGGCCGTCGCTTCCCGGCTCATCCACGAGCCAGTGCTTCTGACGGCTTTCGTTCCCACTCACCGCTGCGGGGCAGTTCCGGTATTGCACCGGATTCCCTCTTGCGACGCGTTGCGAGGAAGAATCGCAACGTGAACCAACGATGGCCAGCGGATAGTGCCGGGCAGTCGTCGCGGTCAATGACAATACATCACGGACCCGGCAGTCCGGTTGCCCCGGCAGAGATTCTGTAAGGATCATAACCGGAACCTTCCCATGAAAGGCGTCAAAGCTGACAACCGACTTCGATGGCAGCCTGATTTTACCCTTCGCGATTCTCGGACTCGTGATGACAATCGGCTATGCTGTCTGGTTGTGGCAGCGCGCGAAAGCAAAGCGCGGCAGTGCCGAAGACTTCGTTCCCTCCAAACGCAACTCCCTCGAAGACGAACTCCGGTCCGAACTCGACGCAATCCGCGGTAACGAGGCTAACAGGACCGATGACGATGACATCGCTCTCGATCTTCCCCGTGACGAACGCGAACGTCAGCAACGCATACGCGCTCTCGCCGGAGATGAGGCGGAAAAAGAATAACAGCGTTTTCGTGAACACGCGGGGCTATTTTTCCCCGGCCCGTTCCTCGTTCATGATGAATGCACGGACGTCGTCATCGAATTCCTGCGAACTGTATGAATTTTTGATGCGAATCATGATGGCAAAACCAATTAACACGCATATGAACCAGATCAGGCCGATACCGGTGTAGACGAGTTCTCCGGTAAGAGAACCCATTTGAAGCCAAAGCATTGCCAGAAAAAAGGAGAGTGGTGTTTCCAGAAGAAGATGGGTCAGAACATTTGGCTGACTGCTCTTCCACAAGAGTTCAGGTGGGCAGAGGTTCTTCCGGTGCCGGTGCATCTTCTCTTCATTGAGTGGAGAGATGCGCAGCAGGATAAACAGATAGAAGACAAACAGGCAGGTCTTCAGCAGGATCTGAATTGGAAACAGATGTGAACCCTCAATGGGAGTTCCGATCAGACACAGGAAAATGAAAGCCACAATGGATGTCTCAGTGTGATAAGCTCTGTTCAGTACGGTAACCAGGAATCGGCCGGAGTAGCCGGCGATCAGCAGATCACGCAGTATGCCGTTGTTGCGCAGCAGCATGATTCTCTCAAACCGTCTGATCTCGACAAAGATCAGGGTATGGAGAAAAGGGATGACAAAAAGCGGAAAGAGCAAAACCCACCGGGTATTTGGAGGCAGGAGGTATGAGAGGGCCTCCGCGCAAACACCACAGAGTGCAAAAACAAGCAGGTCCAGGTACCTCGGCTTGAAGATGCGCTTCGACCACGGAAGTCCGACACCCCGCTCCATCTTGAAGAGCGGGTGACCGGCGATTTCCTCGAACGTGCATTCGGCCTTCAATCCTGTCACCGCTCCTGGACTTCCTGCTCCTCGCCAGCCCCCGGTGTCCCCCTCATTGCCTCCTCTGTGCTCCTCGCTTAATGGCACCTTCGTGGTTCCGGTTTTCCATATTTCCCATTCCTTCCATATCTCCCAAAACGAGCTTTCTGATTAAAGGTTCCCATTTCTCCCATATTTCCCACGGATTCCTGAAATTCCAGGCCACCTGTGGTTCACTTCTTTCCATCGAGTCTGACCGGCCCTTCGTCTCTACCCGCGCCTTCGCCCGGAAAAAGAACAAGGCCTGCAAGAACAGCGAAAAAGTGAATCGCAAGACCACAAGACCAATAACCAACTGATAGGACACAGGACCAACATCCATGAAAGCAAGACAACGAACCGGCGAAGGCGCGGATAAAGACGAAGCCTCCTACGACTGCAGAGCGAGCATCTCGTGAAACAGACCTTCCTGCTGCAGCAACTCCTCTCGCGTTCCCATCTCAACGATGCGCCCGTGCTCCAGCACCACGATACGATGAGCGTTGCGAATTGTCGAGAGACGATGAGCGATGACAAACGTCGTGCGGCCCCGGGCCAGGCGCTCGATGGCCTCCTGGACCTGCCGCTCCGAAACGACATCGAGGGCCGACGTGGCCTCATCGAGAACAATAATGCGTGGATCCCGCACGAAGGCCCGTGCAATGGCCACACGTTGACGCTGGCCGCCCGACAGCGTCGCCCCTCCCTCGCCAACCGCCGTGTCCAGACCCGTCGGATGATTGTCGACGAAACCCCGCAGGTTGGCCATGTCGATGGCATCGTTGATCCGGTCATCCGTCAGACCGTCCAGCCCGTAGGCGATGTTCTCCCGCAGAGTGCCGGAAAACAGCAGCGGCTGTTGCGGAACAACACTGATGAAACGGCGCCACGTTCGCATGTCGATGGACTCCATATCGACTCCATCGAGAAGAATACGCCCCGCCGTTGGGCGCCGGAAACCGATGAGAAGACTGACCAGCGTCGACTTGCCCGAACCGGAATGTCCCACCAGGGCCACCATCTCACCCGGCTTGACGTCCAGGCTGAACTCATGCACGGCCGGCTCATCGTTCTCGCGGTAGCGAAACTCGATGTTCTCGAACTCAACCTTTCCACTCACCTCCGTGACCTCCTGCCGCCCTTCGTTGTGCTCGAGGTCAGGACATTCAATCACCTCTCCGATGGACCGAACGGACTCGATACCCTTTGTGTAGATCGGAAAAGTGTTCACGATGGCTTCGATACTGCCGATCATCATGCCGAACAGACTTTGATAGATCACAATATCGCCGGGCTTGATATAGCCCTTCCATGCGAACCAGAAGGCGACAAACAACATGCCCGCCGTCGCCGCCTGAAAGGTCACCCAGCTCGATGAACCGAACACCGCATTCAGACGATCGAGTTCATAACCCTTTCGTTCCACCCTCTCGAACTGCTCCTCCAGCGCGCGCCCCGTGCATTCCTCCACACCATGCGCCCGAGTTACGGGCATCATGGCAATGTGCTCCGTCACATCGGCATTCATCGACTCCATTTGAACGCGGAATTCCTCGTTTCGCGCCTTCATCATTCCGCGGAAGAACCGGATAAGAGTCAGACTCATGGGCGCCATCACGACAAAGGCGCACAGTATCCAGGGTTCCGTGAACGCCGTGTAGACAATCGCCATCAGAATCGAGGACAGCATCATCGGCGCCATCATACCCATGTGCCAGCACATGAACTGCACCTGCTCGACATCGCGGAGCACCTTCGCCTGCAGTTTGCCGCTCTTCGCCGTGTCCAGAAACGAAAAGGACAGATGCTGCAGTCTGGTGATCAAGGCGACCCGAAGCCGCGCTTCCATGCGGCGGATTGCACCGCTCAGGCGGGTCGAGAGGAACACCTGGAGTGGAATATTAAAGATCAAAAGGACGGCATAGACGGTGGCGAACACCAAAAGACCTTCGGTCGAATGATCCTCCTGACCTGAAAGAGTATTGATCATTCGTCCCACAAGGAACGGGAGAGCCCATGCCGGCAAATGCTTGAGGAGAAAAATCAGATAGAACCAGGCATACCACCACCACCGCCGGTCCAGCAGATACAGAATGGTCTGCATGGGGCGGCTGCTCTGATAGTTGTAATGCAGTGGATCCCGGAACGCGCGCGTACTCATGGAGATGAAGCACTCCAGTTCTCGCCGGGTTCGAGCTCCACGAGTTCACTGCGCAGGTCGCTCGGCGTTTCAATCTCGAATACGCGTGTGATAGCGCTTTCTCCCCGGTTGGCAACCTCGATCGACCACTTCGAGTTCCAGACAACAAAATGCCGTGTGGCATAAGGCCGAACGGAAGGACAGACCCCATGGGCACGAACCTCCAGTCCACCGTCGCGAAAAACAATCGAATCGGGACAGGGCGTTGCTGTCTCACGGTTGCTGACAAGGTACAGCTCATCATGCTTCTCCAGCTCCCATGCTCCCAACTCATACAACTGAACGTTGCCGGTCTCCGCACGAACTTTGCTCAACTGACGTGTCAGGACATAAGCTGCCTCCTCTCCCGAAAGCAATTCCACCACCTCGGCGCGTGTGACTCGCGGAATCATGGTTCCCAGGTGAAACTGCACTCCGTAGGGGGGATTCTGGTGAACGAATGGAAAAGCCGGGCCAAACTGATCCATGAGATCCGCCGCGATTTCCCGCACCTGCCTCGACTCGATCAGTTCTTCATCCCTCTTCAGTTCCGCCAGGTGATAAACCGGGAATCCAACAAGCGCGATCACACCGGCAGCCGCGATTCTCGCATAAAGTCCCATGGCGGAAACATTTTTCAGCAACCGCGCCAGTTCACGCCCCGCAAGCAATGCGGCCGGAGGCACCAGTGGCCAGAGATGCAAATGCCGCTGATGTGTGGAGGCTCCGAACAGCAGCAGTCCACCGAGAAGCCAGCACGTCGCAAATCGCTCAAGCGCACGTTCATCCTCCCTTGCTGCAGGCGAGCGTATTGCCCGGTAAACACCTCGCAGCGTGAACAGCGACCAGGGAGCAAAAGTCGCCAGCAGATAGAGAGTGGGAACGTAAATCCGGCTGAATGGAATCGAAGAGTCATCATCTTCACCTCCCACGGCATGACCCACCAGTTCCCGGCGGATCATTTTGTCGATCAGCCGGTCGCCGAATTCAAACCATGCCAGCGCAAACCACCCGCCGCAGAGAACGAGATAGATCCCAAGTCCTGTCAACTGGGGAACCGGACGCACGATCCTGCCACCCGCCCCTTTCCCTTCCCAAAAAACGGCAGACAATCCCAGGGCTCCCAGGAGCAGTCCCAGCGGCCCTTTCGTGAGAGTTGCCAGTGCTGCGACGCACCAGAACGCAATCCAGCCTCTGCCCGTTCTCCACCCGTGAAACGCCAGCATTGCCGCAGCCACAACGAGCCCCGCGAAAACGGTGTCCGATCTGTTTAACGAGAGTTGCGCATCTCCTGCCGGAGAAAGAACCAGCGTGGCGGCCGCGAGGATTCCCGCTGTGGGGCCGAAATGTTTTTCACCTGCCTTGGTCAGGATAATGACGCTGAGCAGTGTGAACAACAGACAGTGCAGGTAGAGTGATGTTGTTGTGAGTTCTCCGCCGGACATCACGGCTGACGTCAAAACAATCACCCATGTCGAAAACGGAGGCTTCGACATGACATCACCGGTATCGTCTTCCTGGACGATCCGGTTTCCGTTGGTCAACGCATCCAGTGCGTAAGCCGCGGGGCGTTGCTGATCGTTTGCCATGATGGCATCCGGCATCGCCATCTTCGCGGCAAACAGGACGATACACAACACCGGTACTAAAAGAGCCGGCCAGAGCAGTGAACGCGGCTCTCGATTGACTGGCATGGTCAGACCACGCACTCCGCGGCGAGCATACCGCTCTGAAGCGCAAGGTGAAGCGAAGCTCCCGGGTGTGTGAAACTTCCCGCGTGATACAGTCCTCTCACAACCGGTGACACCTGCGGAGGCCGCAGAAACACTGATCGCCACGCACCCGCCCACGGTCCGTGCATTGAACCGCTTGCGATGCCGTGCGCCTTTGCGAGTTCCACCGGCGACATGATCACTTCCTCTTCTATGAGCTGCTGCGGTATTCCGATACCGGCACCCGCAAGTCGTTTCAGAACATGTTCGCGTTGTTCCGCAATACGGTTTCTTGTCCAGTGCCATCGCGGCGTCAGATGGGGTTGCTGCACAACAATGCGAAGGCCATGGAGGCCTTCCGTTTCGCCATAGTTGAAGACATGGATATCCGGTGATGCGGCGGGAACATGCCATGCATCGATCTGCCGTGCCGTCTCCGCCGGGTCGGAAGAGAGAAGCATTGTTTCCCGTGCTTCTCCCGGCAGCGAGACGGGTTTACGCACCGTGAGCATCATGACAAACGCCGACCGGCCGGGCTTTCGTTCTGAAAGACTCCGGGCGACGGACTTGATCGGTTCCGTGGGCGACAGCATGGTTTTCACGACTGTCTCTGGATTGATGGCCGCCACAACGACATCCGTTCGCAGCGGTTTGAATCCCTGTCCCGCGACAGCACGGACCACGCCGTTTTCCGTTTCGATTTTCGTGACATGCGCACCACAGACAATGCGCACATCCATCAGCGACGCCAGTCGCAGCAAAGTGTCACGAATGGCACCCATACCTCCGTCGGGACGGGCAATACCTCGCAGTGCTTCCATGACAAGAGGGTAGACCAGGCCGGACGGCGCCCGGAAAGGAGACACGCCACGGCGCGAAGCGAGCCACGCAAAGACCTGACGGACCCCTCGTTCGTCGTGGAATCGTTGTCGCAGCCATCCGTCCAAATGGCGTGGACTCAGAACGGTCGTGACAAAAGGGAGTGCGGACGGTGAACCGCCGCATGCGGGCAATCCTCGCCAACCGCGGCCGGGCTGCGCTGTAAATCGTTCGTCGGCAGCTCGCGCGCGAGACTCCCACCGGCGCCACAGCGTATTCAGCCGGTGTGCGTCCTTTTTGGAGAAACGGGCAATCTCCTCCGCAAGGCGGTCCGGAGAGGTATGGACTGTCAGACGTTCACCATCGGGAAAGACGAGGTTTGCAGGTGAGTCCAGCCGCCGGAGTTCGATGAAATCACTCAGACGGTGACCCGCGCGAGCGAAGAGCCGCCCAAGAGCCTGCGGGCCGGCAATGGATTCCTCTCCGGAGCTGAAGGCAAAGGGACCCAGCACCACGGGTATCAGCCGGCCTCCGGCAACGGACGCCTGTTCAAGGACACGGACACGGGCTCCACGGGCCGCCAGCACAATGGCTGCCGCCAGTCCCGCGGCGCCGCTGCCGATGACCACGGCACGTCGTCCGTCCAGTGATCCGTCGGAGAAGATTTTCAACCTGATCGACCCCCGTGAAGGCGAATACCTCGAACCTTCCCGGCGGCGGCGCAACAGACGCAGCAGGAAACTGGGGTCGTGTCGGGATGTTTGACTCAAAACAAACCGGCCGAGAGCATTTCGCCCCCGGCCGATTTTACTGACTCATTTCTCTAACCATTTGGTAACGCGGCTTATCTCTTTCGCGCGATGAAGTAGTCATTTTGAAAGTCATGCTCGAGTTGCTTCACTTCGACATTCTCAAACCCGGCTTCGGCAAGCATCTCCAGCGCTTTTTCCAGGCCCCATGCCGCGCCCAGGCCCATGCCTCCGGCGGCAAGCGACACTGACATGCAATGCATGCAGGAAATCGTGTAGATGAAAGGCGCGAGAGGGTGATCCAGGTTGTTTTCGAGTCTGCTTGATGCGCGAATGTCCTGCATCATATAGATTCCGTCGTCCTTGAGTGCGCGGCGAATGTTGGAGAGCACGACATCCGGCCGAGCCTGATCGTGAATGGCATCGAACGTGCAGATCAGATCGAAGCGGCTCTCATCCCGGATTTGTGCCGCGTCCTGTTGAACAAACGTGACATTCTTAACGCCCATCTCCGCCGCAAAAGCGTTGGCGTTGGCAACCGCCTCTTTCGTCAGGTCATAGCCGGTGAAGCGGCTTTTTGGAAATGCCTTTGCCATGGTGCAGAGGGAGCGGCCGCTTCCGCATCCGAGGTCCAGAACCTCGATTCCTTCTCCCAAACGATCGACAATTCCGGGAATGGCGGGAAGAATTGCATCCAGCAGTGCGGCCGTGGTTGTTTGTCCGCTTTCCTCCGCCATGACTTCGTGGAAGCGCCGGTATTCCTCGTACTTAACGCCGCCTCCGTCACGAAAGCACTCGATAATGCGAGGCTCGATGAATCCCAGTTCGGCGATCCACTGCATCATGGCTCCCATGTTGTTGGGTGTGGCGGCGCGGGTCAGTACGGCCGCGTGTTCGTTCGGGAGTGTGTATGCTTCGGTCGTTGCGTCGTAGTTTATGATTTGGCCGGTGACCATCGCGCCGAGCCACTCGCGCACATAACGCTCGTTCAGATTTCCCTCTTTCGCAATACGGGCACTGGTCGCGGGACCAATACGGTGCATTGTGTCGAAGAGGCCTGTCTGGTGACCGATGGAGATCATGAGCGAAAGGGCGCTGCTGTTGAAGAATCCAAGGAGTCGCTCCGAGAATTCATCGGTTGAGTACTGCGTGGGAATGCACTGATTACACATAAACGGGGCTCCGCTGTTTTCTGTTGTATCTGAAGTCCTGCAGTACGGCAGGGTATTCCGCCGTTGGGCGGGGAGGTACGAGTCCTGATGGTCCGCGACAACCACAATTCCGACGTGGTCCGTTGAATTGTCCGATGCAGGACGTGACCTGCCAACTGTGACGCATATCGTCTCGGCGAACTGTGCTCATGGACGAGCAGTGTGAGCGATTCGGCTTTGCAGGAGAGTTGTCAGCTCGAGGGGGTGACGATAACGGGGAGGACGGCGGTCATGATGAAGACCGCCTGGATTGCCTCGATCGCTTCCTTTGCTCCCTTGATGACGACATCGCCTTTGCCGATCGTGGCAAGACGCTCCTTGTATTTTCGCGTGTAGCTTTTACCAAGGACACGGACGAGAATGTCCGTCTGGTGAGCCAGCGCCACAAGAACGGCGGTACGCGCATCGACATCGCCCGTGCTTTCGATGGCCTGTTGCAGACGGGAAAGCAGCTCGGCTTCGGGAGCATGATCGATTTCGGGATAAACCTTCTTTTTGAAGATCAGCAGAATGGTTTTCTCATCCGCGCGGAGAATGCGGTGATCAACCAACGCGGCAGCGGTTCGATGCCGGAGGTCCTTCAAGCCCGAGAATTTGGATACCCAGTGAGTTGCGGATCGGTCTTTTCGCGATTGCGCGAGCATTACATGGCATTCCGCCAGCAGTGGGTGCTCTGGAGGGTGTTCGTTCACCGTTCGCATGATGGATTTTTTGTTGGAAACCTGCTCTATCCAAACGTGGCCACCGATGATCAGTTCCGCGAGCAACGCTGCACCCAGGGCCATGTCCACCCACGCTGTATGATACGATCCTTCACGATCCTTCAGAGCAAGTAAGAGGATTTCCTCGTGCAGAAGAAGGGATGGCGCGGACATGAGGAACTGACCTTTCGTAAAGTGGATTCAAACACCCTACGTTGCAACCCGTTGTCTTATTCAACCGATGCGGGTGGTGGTTCGTCCAGTGATTCGACCCGATCGCTGAAGAGGGTCTCCCACACTTCCGGGTCAAGGATCGCCGCTCCGGAAATGCTGAAAGCGTAGACGGAGTTTCCCTCTCTCGCGACAAAAAGATGGCCGATCGGTTTGTCGCTTTCATACAGAACGCCAAACCGCGACATGTCTCCCGCCTGGTAGAAATCATTGTCCTCCTCGAAGGTCGCTCCGGGACCCAGGCTCAGTGCGGTTTTCATGAGATTCCACTCTATCCCGAAGACCATATCCGCATCATCGTCCGTGACTTCATGGCTGACGGTGGTTGTGATAAAGGGGTGGGCGGTCATTCCGGGATCGTAGGCATAGTCGATTTCCGAGCTTCCATCGATGTATTCGATCCGTGTGAATTTCTCCGCCACTGCCAGGGGAATAAAACCTCCCGCATGGGGCGCCACGTCCGCGGCCGTGACCAGCAGTTCGCGGTCAGCGGCGGTTACGTCCACTTTATCCATTCCAACCGTTACGGCGGCGAAGACTCCGAGACCGATGAGCAGTGCTCCGACGACACACGGCAGAATAACGGCTGCCGCGACGGCGAGTACGATCAGGATCGTTTTCCTGCGTTTTGTCATAACGGGTTCGCCTGGCTCAGGGAAGAGACAGAGCAGATTCCGTCTCCTCGGAGCCATCGAATTCCCTTTTCAGGGACAATAAAATGGCGTCGGACCTCAACATTCCTGGTGCGCTGGCCGTTTCCTGGTGTAGAGTTACTATCAGGCGGAATACCCCCGCCACCCATGCCGTAATGGGAGATATACAATGATCAATCGTGAAGTGGAATACAATGAACTGATTCAACCCCTCGAAGACCAGATGATTCGGACAATCTGGAGAATCGTCCGTGATGCTGATGATGCCGACGACGCAATGCAGGAGGCTCTGACGACGATGTGGCGGCGGTTTGAACGCATCAGCCATCATCCCAATCCCCGTGCGCTGATTCTGCGGATCTGTATTAATTCGGCGTGCGATGTGCTGCGCAGGAAGCAGCGTGTGAAAAGGGTGGAGGAAGACGATCAGCTCTACGACGATTTACGAGACGCCATCAAGCGTCCCGCCTTGACGCCAAGACAGGCTCTGGAGTCTGAAGACCTTGAACTGGAAATTATGACCGCCATTGAACACCTTTCTCCTCAGCAATCCGTTGCCGTTCGCCTGCGTCTTGTGGAACGCTTCGACTACAGTGACATCGCCGATGTTCTTGACTGCAGCGAGGCGACGGCGCGAACCCACGTGGCGCGAGGCCGCCACCGGTTGCAGGAGGTGTTGGCGCATCTGGCGCCAAAACCCTTTCCGAAAGCGGCGGAGGCATGACTCGCAAGGACCCTCGTGAGGCTTTCAATGACCTGGTTCGAAAGCGCCAGGGAACTCCGGTGCCGTCGGATGTGGAAGACCGGCTGCGGGCGCGGCTCCATGCGTTCCGTGAGGACCTGGAGCTGCGCGATGCGAATCCGCTGCTTCCGCGGCGGCCCCGCTTTGGCAGGCCGGCCAGCCGGTCGGCTGCCTGGAAGCCTCTGTTTTTTGCGGCAGTCGTTGTTGCCGCTCTCGTCGTCGCTGTTTTGGTCCTCAGCGGCAGGCTGTGAAGCCGTTGGCGCGATTCGCGCCGTCTCTGTTTTTTCTTCTCATGGCATGCGCTCTCAGGCAGTTTCTCCAAAGCCGGATCCATTCGTGTTCCGTGCCGAACTCAAGACGGTCATAAACTGATCCACCAGCCTGTTCTGTACTCTTTTTCCTCACAATCACTTTGAGAACTTTGCAAGACAATACGATGACGCTTGCGATGAGATCTGATTGGTGACCAAACTAAAGCCGGTCGCGGGAGACAGTTTGGTATTCTTTCGTAACCGAGATGCATCGGATCCGAGGAGGGATCATGAAAGCCCGGTATGATGTCCGCCCCTTTGTGGCGGGCATGGTTATCTGTACAACAACACCTCTCATCGCACAGCCACCCCACACACATTCGCTTCTTTGCGGCGTCGGACCGGAAAGAAACCGTATGGAGTTACTCCTGAAGTCGCACAAGGGAGTTATAACGCCAGTCACCGAACAGGAACCGAACGATTCAAACGCGACGGCTCAGCATCTCCCGCTGGGCTTCGATGCCGGCGAATTTCAAACCATTGTCGTTAATGCAACGGCACCGTATCAGGTTTCCGCAAAGTCACTCGCCATCGAAAGCGAAAACAACGGCTCGATTCCTCTGGCGGAGACACTGCCACTGGTTGCGAATCAGGCGGACCTCGTGGAAATCACAAATCACGAAATCACTGCCGGAGCCACACCGGATGTTGACGGCTTTACGTTTACCGTCGGCCCGGATCAGTTCATGAGTTTTCGTTTCATTGCGGGAACCCTTCAGGATCACTACTTTCTCCTTTATGATTCCACTGGTGACCTGATTTTCGCAACAGCGCTCGATTTCGTGCGCTTCAACACGGGCTCAACCGGCGGCACCTACACGTTGCTGTTCAAGGGATGGGGCGTTGACGGGCCGACCAATCCCTTTGACTGGACAACAGCCTCGGGTTCCGGCGATGCGGGCACCTACAGTCTGGAAATCGGCTTCGATGCGCTGGACAGTGACTGGTACTCGGTGGATCTCGAACCCGGAGACATCGTCGGCGGCATGGGCGGCAACACGGACTTCGTGCCGTTGATGAGTTTCTATCGTCCCAATGACGAGCTTGCCGTCTCGTCCTATGGTGTGGCGTTTTATCCCTATCCGGAGGAAAGTCCGCTGCCGTTTCTCGGAGTGGGTTTCTTTTCCTACATCGCGGAGGAGGCGGGCCGCCATACCATCAACATGGAAAACGGCTTCGGTTCCTATCCGCTGGAACTTCATGTCTACAGGCCGCCGATTCAGTCGGAGAATGAGTCGGTGGGCCAGAAGCTGTTTCTCGATTTCAACGGTGTGACCATGAACATGTGGAACTTCACCGGACCGAACGAGGATCGGACGCTTTCTCCTCTTTCCGCCTTCCTGGATGAATGGGGACTTCAGCCTTCGGATGAGGATGCCGTGATCGACTCGATCATCGCGACCGTGGAGGAAAATCTCCGGGATGACTTGAGGGCTCTCGGATATAACGGCGACCGAAGTTCGTCAGGCGTTCATGGGGAGTTCGATCTGGAAATCCTCAACAGCCGCGATCACGCCGACCCCTGGGGAGAGCCCAATGTCAGTCGAATCGTGATTGGAGGAAGCATCGTGGAAGGCGGGTTCTTCTTCGATTTCATCGGGATTGCGGAGTCGATCGACCCTGGAAACTTTGGCCGGGAGGAAACCGCCATTGTCCTGCTGGACGTGCTTTCGGGCGATCCCGGTATTTGGGGAAATTCCTCGTTGAACAGCTATTCTCTCGCTCCGGGTGCGTCGAAGATCGATCTGGTGGGGCGGGCGGTGGGCAACATTGTCGCTCACGAAGCAGGCCACTTCTTCGGGTGCTGGCACACACAGAATCTGAACGGAACTCCGTCCATTATGGATCAGGGTGGGGATCTGCCGACGCTGATCGGAGTGGGTGATGACGGCATCTTCGGAAACGGGGATGATATCGACACGGATTTCGTGACGGATGATTTTGCTTTCTTCGAGTTGTTTTTCGGAAAGGAAAACACGGCGAACGTCCTCTCATGGGGACTCGCCACCGGAGCCACTGCTCCAGCTTCCGTTCGTGATTGGGGGGGGTACGAAAGGTAGCGTTACCAGAGCCATGACGGACAACGTGACGACCGAAACCTGGCGCCCGATTCATCACGTCGCCAGCCTTTCGGTTTGTCCGGCCGGATCAGTTCCGGATTAGACTTGACAATGACATTGCTCGGCGGTCTTCACACTCCATTCTGTATGGTGGGAGTGGGATTATGAGAGTACATCCAATTGTTTTTCGAGTTGTGGCAAGTCTGGCGGCATGTGGACCCGCCGCGCTGTTTGCTCAGAGTTCCGTTTATCCGCAGGTTGGCGGAGCGGAACGGATGGGAAGTCGTCTGCACCAGGAATTGCTGTCATTGAAAGGTGTGGCGACACCGATCACCGAGCAGGAGCCGAATAACACAAGTCCAACGGCCCAGTTTCTTCCTCTGGGCTTCGATTCGGGCGAGTTCGACTCCATCGTTGTGAATGCAAATGCCAGCTATACCGTCAGTCAGCAGGTGCTCGGCAGCGAAGTGGAGAACAACGGGTCGATTCCGCTGGCAACTGCCCTGCCGTTGACGGCAGGCGTTCCGGGGCTTGTGGAAATCACGAACCACATGATTGACAGCAATCTCGTTCCAACCAATGGAAAGCCGGATGTGGACGCCTTCTCTTTCACGGCCGGGCCCGATCAACTTGTTACCGTCGAGTTTGTTCAAGGTAGTCTTGAAAAACATGATCTGGTTGTTTATGATTCGACGGCCACTCAGGTTGTGAATACCAGTGCCGACTTTGTGGAGTTGGATGCCGGCCCTGGAGGGGACACCTTTACTCTGTTTGTGATGGCAAAGGGGGTCGCCGTTTCCCATCCCAACATCTGGGACACGGCATCGGGATCCGGCGGTACGGGTACGTATGGGCTGCGAGTGGGATTTGATGCACTTGAAGAGGATTGGTTTTCCTTCGAGCTCGAACCCGGCGACATGGTGATTGGGAGTGGCGGCGAAGTTCATAACGGGGTCGTGCCACATCCGTTGCTGCGTTTTTTTCGACCGGGTGGAGAGCTTGTTATCGAATCCGATCGGACGAACTCTCTCGATCTCTCGGATGGTGGCTCAGTCAATACTCTCGATGCCAGTTTCGTCCATATTGCCGAAGAAAGCGGCGTACACAAGGTTTCGGTGACAAACTGGGCAGGTACCTATCCATTGCAGCTTTTCCTTTTTCGCCCTCCCATCGAAAGTGAACCTGCAGGTACAACCCAGACACTCTTTATCGATTTCGACGGAGCGGCGTTCGATTTGCGGGAAACTTTCGGTGTATCGTCCTTTTCCAGTGGGGTGAGTTCTCTGTCACCGCTATCGGCTTTTCTTGGGGACTGGGGTCTTCAGCCATCCGACGAAGACGCGGTCATTGATGCGATTCTGGCCACGGTTGAAGAAAAACTCCTCGATGACTTGCGGGCACTGGGACTTAACGGTGACCGGAGTGTAAGCGGAATCGATGGCGAATTCGATTTGTTGATTCTCAACAGTCGCGATCATGCCGACCCATGGGGGCAGCCCAATGTCAGTCGTGTTGTGGTTGGGGGCACGAACGCCGAGGCCGGCAATCTTTCTTGGTCCATTTTCTTCGGACTTGTTGAATCCTTTGACCCGGGTAACTTCAACAGGGAGGAAACGGCGGTGTTGTTTCTCGATATTCTTTCCAGCGACCCCGCCCCATGCTCCGGCTGTTCACTCAATGACTATTTGCTGGCACCCGGAGCCTCCAAAGTCGATCTGGTCGGACGCGGTGTGGGGATCGCTGTCTCCAATCATGCCTCCCGCCTGTTCGGATGCCGTCACACGAACAGTGCAAACGGGACGGTTTCGATTACAGACGGCTCCGGAATTTCTCCGGACGTCCTTGGAATTGGCAGTGATGGTTTGTTTGGCTCCGCAGATGACACGGATGTGGACATCGCAACCGATGAGTCTCCCGTTTTTCTTCTCGGAATACAGAATTCAGCCAATGTGCTGTCGTGGGGACTGGCCACGGGAACGGTTCCACCGACCCGGATCGAGGACTGGGGATTGTTCGAGTAGGGAGTGTCGCCGACAGAGAACAAGCGCACTGGAAGATGACTCCGTCCGGGACTGCCGTTCCGGACGGATTTGTTTTAGAACTCCGTCGGAGGACGGTTTGTGGAGGGTGCTTTCGAGTCGGACATGATCGTCACCCTCTCGGACTTCATGGACTCCTCAAACGCTTCAACCACTTGTGGGTCAAAATGGGTGCCGGCGCCTTTGCGCAGTCGACCCATGGCTTCATCCGTCCCAAGCGGATCGTTGTAGGCGCGCTTGCTGGTCATTGCGTCGTAGGCGTCCGCGACGGCAAGGATGCGTCCTTCAAGGGGGCATTGCTCGCCCTTTAATCCGTCGGGATAACCTTTACCGTCCCAGCGCTCGTGATGTCCGCGAATCCACGGCAGCAGGTCCGCCATGTAGCCAATGGGCTTGAGGATTTTCTCGCCCATTTCCACGTGCATCTTGACGGTTTCAAACTCCGTGTCGGTTAGTCCGCCGGGTTTGTTGATAACGCGCTCGTGAACGCCGATTTTGCCGATGTCGTGCAGTTCCGCCGCCATCGAGAGGCGATCCACACGTTTTTTGTCGAACTCCATGCGCAGGGCAATGGCGACGGCGTAGTCGCGAACACGCTGGCTGTGGCCGCTGGTATAGGGGTCCTTTGCTTCAATCGCCCGCACCAGGGCCTGAAGCGTCTGATGATAACTGAGCTGGAGATGGTCGCAGAGAAGTGCGTTCCCGACGGCAATGGCAGCCTGATTGGCAAACGCAGTGACCAGTTCGGCATCCAGTTCGTCGTAAAAGAGGTTTTTCTCGCGGTTGTCGATGTAGACAGCTCCTATGACATCGTCGCCCGCGACGAGCGGCGCGCAAATCAAGGCCTTGAGATGAAACCCGACAATGGAATCGGAGTTGGCAAACCGGTCGTCCTTCGAGGCGTCGTTGGCAACGACGGTCGATTTCGTGTCAACCGCGCGTCTGAGGGCCGTGCGGCTGACGTGAATCACGAGGTCGCGTTCGCCATCGCGATTGACGGCCAGGCGCGGCACCATGTGCCCGCGTTCCTCGTCCCGCAAAAGAATAACAAGATTCTCGGCTCCCGGAAACACCTCGAACAAAGCGTTGGAAACGACGCTGAGCAACTCGTCGATGGGCAGGAGGCGAGACATCTGCCCGCTGACGCTGAAGAGAGATTTGAGGCTGCTTGCAAGCTTTTCGCTTTTTTCCCGCTCTGCCGCGACTTCAGCGTTTCCTTCCGTACTTTTTGAGTAGCTCTGCAGCAGGTCGGCAAATTTTTCGGCGAGGAGACCACTGGAAACGGAATCCGTTCGCAGTTCCGCGGTGAGCTCCGCGCCGGAATCGAAAAACTCGATGGATGAGAAGTCTGACGACTCCAGGAGGACGATTTCCGTCGTTCCGATGCGAAATGTGTCCCCGGGTACAAGACGGCAACTGTCGACTTTCTCTCCGTTGACCGTCAGTCCGTTCGTCGAGCCGTTGTCGGCGACGTAAACGCCGTCCGTGCGGCGTTCAACGTAGCAGTGAACCCGGGACGTTTTGGGGTCCTCGATTTTGAGGTCGCAGACGGAGTCGCGGCCGATCGTCAGGCGGCCCCGGGGTATCTCGAGCCGGGTTCCCGCCAAAGGACCCGTCTGCACAACCAGTCTCCAGTCTGTTGGAACTTCGACCATGTTTCACAATCCCGAGCAGAAGAGATAACAATGTCCGTGCCGCACGGCCCGGTCAAGCCAAGCGGAGGATTGACCCGCTGCAGGTATTGCTGGCTTTCTGGCCAGGTCTGGTTTGATCTCTCGTCACGGATTTCATAATGAAACATGCCGATTTTTTTGACAAGCTCTGGTTGGACTACTGCCGAATCGCGCCCGGTGTGAAAGAAATCCATGATGCTGTGGCGGCTCGCGACGGGCAGGTGGTGAATGACCATGTTGCCTTTCGCACTTACGATCTTGCTCCCGTGAATCTCGCGGCTCTTGAGCGGCATATTCTTGCGCTCGGTTACCGGCGGTTTTCTCCTTACGAGTTTCCGGCCAAAAAGCTGCGGGCATATGGCTATGTTCATGACGACCCGGAAGCGCCGCGGGTTTTTCTGAGCGAATTAAAAACGGCGGAACTGTCCTCCTTTGCGCAGGGAACAATCCGGGATCTGGTCGGGCAGGTGGATCCGGCTCGTATGGATCGGGCTGACGTCATGTGGGCCGGTCCCCTGTGGAGACCCGTTTCCCGGGAAACCTGGGCGAAACTGGCTGCGGAGAGCGAGTACGCCGCGTGGATGGCCGTGTGGGGATTTCACGCCAATCATTTCACCATCAGTCTTAACCACTCGTCGACGTTCGACTCGCTTCAGTCGTTGCTGGATTTCGTGCAGGAGCAGGGTTTTGCTCTGAATGAATCCGGTGGCAGGGTGAAGGGTTCGCCGGATGTGTTGCTGGAGCAGGGCTCGACGGTTGCAGCCGAGGTCGACGTGGACTTTGCGAACGGAGAGACGGCAAGGGTGCCATCCTGTTACTACGAGTTCGCGCGGCGTTACGAAGATCCGTCGACCGGGAAGCTCTATGACGGTTTCGTCGCCGCGAGTGCGGACAAGATTTTTGAGTCAACGGATCGGCGTGCGTGAGGTGTGAACGCGGGGGAACGGGGAGTCAGGGCAGCCATGGAAGAGGATCAATCGCCTCCCCGTTTTTGCGCATCTGGAAATGGAGGTAGGCTTCGTCGCCCTTGCCGGGATCGCCTGACCGGGCAATGACCTGGCCGCGCTTCACGCGATCGTTTTCGTCCACAAGAATCAGGCTGTTGTATGCGTAGCACGTGGCGAGACCGCCGGTGTGCTGGACAATGATCATGCGGCCGTAGGTTGTGATTTTACCCGCAAAAACAACTGTTCCGTTGTTTGCGGCGCGCACCTCCGTGCCGAGAGGAACGGCGATGTCGATACCCGCATGCTTCTCGCGGAAACTGTCGGCAAATTTTCTGAGCAGACGTCCGTCCACGGGCCATGTGTAGCCACGGGAGCTGACTTTGGGTGTTGAGCGGGATTGAGAAGGAGCTGGAGGAGAGGGTGAAGAGACGGCAGGGCGGGGGGGCGTTTGTGTTTCGGGGGTCTGTTCCGATGGGGCTCGAGATGCGGAGGAGGACGTGGCGGTTCGTGCACTTGCAGCTCCGGGCAGCCGAAGTTTCTGGCCGATTTCAAGCCCCGCGTTTGACGCAAGGCCATTGGCCCGGGCGAGGTCGTTGACGGTCGTGCTGTATTTTTGAGCAAGTGCCCACAGGCTGTCGCCTCGTTTGACCACGATTGTGCCTACCGCCGTGGCAGGGGTTGAGCGTGACGGGGTTGCGGGTGCCGCGGGACGAGCGGAGCGGACGGGTGCCGTGACCGGGGAAGCCTTCCGGGTTCCCTTCGGGACATAGATTCGTGACCCCGGTGCGACTCTTGAGTTTACGGTAATGCGGTTGGCTTTCGCGATTTCGTACACGCTGACACGAAACTGCCGGGCAATTGTATCGAGACTCTCGCCCTTCCGCACCTGATAGTAGCCCTGTGCTCCGGCTTTACCGCCAAGTGCCGACAGGGCGAGTACGCAGAGAACGCATCGAAGCCAGTGGACCGGACAGAGTGGTTTGTTCGAGTCGTGAGACAGAATGGAGTCCTCGCAGCCTGACATTCGCCCATGCGGATCACTGATGCGCAAAGACTGTCAATACCACTTCCACATGACGGGTTTTCGCGGCAGGGTTCAGTAGACCGCGAGACCTTCGGGCTCGCCCAACTGTTTGATGGTCACGGGAATCATGGCGTCGCCCTCTTCGTCACCGACGAGGACGCGTGCCGCGGCCTGCTGGGTGGCGTAGTGACTGGAGTACCCGAGAACATAGGTTTCAATTCCGGTAAGCGTGTCGATGTGCCAGGGACTGCCAAAGGAAATGTAAACGACCGGCGTGGATTGCTGGAGAAGCTGGTTAACAAGGTTGACCTGTCCCGCGGGCTGGGCCAGGCGCCACATACGGCTTGCAACAACGACTTTGTCGTAACTCGAAGCTGACGCGACGATGGAACTGATGGTTCCCGCGGAAACGCTGGAATCCACAGTTTGAATATCGACGTTGGGGAGCAGTCCCTGTAACGCGCCGGTAAAGTTCGTATAGGAATCGAGATAGAAAATGGACGAACTGGAGAACAACGCCAGGCAAAGAATATTGTCGGCCGACTGCAGAGGAAGGACGCCTTCAGCCTGTGCGGCAATTGAAACGGCTTCGGCGCCAATGGCTTCGGCGACGGCGGTGTGATCGGGATGACCCATGGTTTGGGTGCGGTGGCTTGTGGGGACGATGGCCGCTTCCGGAAGTCCGGCCTTGCTCTTCAGCCGGAGAATTCGCCGCGCGGACTGATCGATGCGGTCTTGTGTGATTTGGCCCCCGTTTACCGCGTCAAGAATGCCATTGAACGAGTCGCTGACGCTTGCGGGAAAGAGAACCACATCAAGGCCGGCCTGAACCGCGACGCGGGCGCCTTCGTAGTTGCCGGAAACAACTGTCAGCCCGTTCATGTTGAATGCGTCTGACATTGCAACGCCGTCGAATCCGATCCGGTCCCGCAGGATTGTTGTGAGCGCCGGATGAGACAAGGTTCCAGGTGTGGCCTCGAGACCCGGGTCGAGGCACGGATACCAGACGTGCGCTGTCATGACAACGTCGCCGACTCCCTTTTGGATAAGCGTTTCGTAGGGACGGACGTGTCGTGACTGCAGTTCATCGCAGTCGATGTTCACAACCTGCAACGATTGATGAGTGTCACCCACCGTCGGGCCATGTCCCGGGTAGTGTTTGAATGTTGTCAACAAACCCGCGGACTTTGCGCCGAGAACGTATTGTTCGGCCATTTGCTCGATGACTGACGGGCGATCACCAAAGGACCGAATACCGATAATGGGGTTTACGGGTTCGGTGTTTGTATCCAACACCGGTCCAAGGCCGATGTGCACACCAACGGAGCGGCATTCGCGTGCCGTGGCCACTCCCTGCTGAAAGGCAAGGTCCTCGCGTTGCGACGCGGCCAGACCCATGTTCATGGGAAAGTGCGTTCCGTCGCTGATGCGGGCACCGGAACCGGCTTCGCAGTCGATTGAAAAGAGAAGCGGCACCTCCGCCTGTTGCTGAAGGCTGTTGGTCGCAGTGAGAATAGTGGAGGAGTTCTCCGCGAGGAAAATAAAGCCGCCGACATGGTACGTGTTTTCCAGACTTGCGGCGCTGCCGCTATTGGTCCAGTGCGGCATGATCATCTGGCCGATTTTTTCCTGCAGCGTCATTCCCGCGAGAGTCGTTTCAACCCACGTTTCATCGGGTTCCCGCAGAGGAGGGGGTGTGACGGGAGGCAGGACCTGCTTTGCCGCCGGTCCGCGAGTTCGAATTTCCGTTGGACCCTCGCCCCGGTCTTCGACGGGGAAATAGGCGGGGGCGGCTGCGGCAACTGCCGCCAGAACGGCTGTCATGCCGGTGATTTTCAAGAAACCCATGGCAGAGAACCCTCCTTCCAGTGTCTGCACCATTGGCAGTGTGCATTGGGGTGACAACCTTGAACGGTGTCATCCGTCTTGCCCGGAATTGACCCGTACTGTGCCTTTTCACCGACCCGGGAGGTTCGATTCCGTGGACTTGACTGTTCTGCATTCTCAGTTGCAGGCCGCTCTCGACGAGGACCTTGGCGAGGCCGGCGATGTGACGTCAAAAGCCGTTTTCGACAAGGGACAAAGAGCGGATGCCATTATCGTCGCCAGGGAAAACGGCGTGCTTTGCGGCTCCGGCGTTGTGGTCGAGCTGTTCCGCATCCTTGATGAAGAGGTCTCCGTCATCTTTTCAAGACAGGATGGTGATTGTGTCGATGCGGACGAGACCGTCGCCAGACTTGAAGGGCCGATCGTTTCTCTCCTCTCCGGTGAGCGCACGGCGCTTAATTATCTTCAGCGGCTGAGTGGTGTGGCGACGTTGACGGCGCGCTTTGTGGAAGCGGCATCGGGACAGGTTTCAGTGTGCGACACGCGAAAAACAACGCCGGGCTGGCGCGAGCTGGAAAAGCATGCCGTCGCCTGTGGGGGAGGGGTGAATCACCGGATGGGGCTTCATGACATGGTGATGCTGAAGGACACTCATGCGGACGCGTCGGGGGGAGTGGCGGCTGCCCTGGCAAAGGCGGCGCATCTGAAACCGGGGCTTAAGATTGCGTGCGAGGCTCGAAACATGAGGGAGGTCCGTGAGGCACTTGCGGGGGGCTGCGATTTATTGATGCTGGACAATATGGATGACGCGACGATTCGCGAAGCGGTCAGAATCGCCGCGGGCCGTGTTGAGGTGGAGGTGACAGGAGGGGTCACACTGGAAAGACTTCCGGAACTGGCAGCCGCCGGGGCCGACAGAGTCAGTGTGGGCGCTCTCACACATTCCGCAAGAGCACTGGATTTTTCACTCCGAATTGATCTCCGGCAATCCCACTCGTCCCGGAATTGACACCGCCCCGCCCGCTCTCTTTAACAGGGACTCTCAAGGGCATGGACGCATCAGGTGACGGAACAATGAGCAACCCCGCTGAACAGCTTCGTGAAGGAATTCACAGCTACTTCCGCGAATTCGGTTATAATTCCTGTGAATTGATTTTCAATGAGATCGTTCGCCACGGAGGCATGGAACCGCTGCTGAACGACTTGGGCCTGAACGATCCGGGAAACAGCGATGATCAATACGTTTATCTGCTGAACTATCTCCGGCGGAACGGTATTGATGTCTTCGCCAAGAAAATGGGTGCGGAAGCTCATCGGAACGCGGAGCGACCCCTCATTCCCGAGGTGGAGGGGAAACCTGTCAGCGGTCTTCCCTACATGAAGCAGCCGACTCCTCTCGGCGCCCGGCAGTACAAAAGAGTCCAGGCGAAGTTGCCGGAGCGGAAGTCGTCAGAGAGCGTGGCGCTGCCGGACCCCTCTGAAGTGGAGCCGGTCATCAGGAAGAAGGATACGCCCCTGCCGGAGGCCGATGATTCTTCCTCCGGACTGCTTCCGGACGGATCATGGGACGGAAAGACGGAGCGTCGCTCCGGCAAGGAACGCCGCGCCAGGGGTGATCGCCGGAGCGATGTGGATGTGGTCTTCAAAAACCGCCGCTATGGCGGAGACCGCCGCTCGGGCGCCGAGCGCAGGAAAAACTGGCCGCCAAAGGAGTGGCCTCTCCCGCGAGATGAGGACGGGAAGATCATCAACGATTAACGCGGCATGCAGTTACGGTTTGTGACTGCGCATTGTGCCATCCCGGAGTGAGTGTGAATCATTTCGCGCTGGCACGTCTTAAGCGATCGTGGATGCCTGTCCACTCCGGCGTGTTCGGTGGTGCGAGAATCCGGATTTCCCGCGCGCCACTTGCCTGGGCTTCCCAGAGCCGTGCGTAGAGTTCCCGCGCAGCCTGAACCGGGTCGCGCGGCAGTTCAATTTGTACGATGCCGTCACGATCATTGTCGAAACCGGACACAACGCGCAGGGGAATCTTTGGCGCGTAGTGACGCTCGAACAGGCCCGGTGACTTGAGAGTCTTGTCTTCCGGGACGGACAAGGCAGGGGAGACGAACTCGCACCGGGCGGCTTGCGTGAGTCTGTCCCTGCCGATCATTCCCGGCCTCAGGATGCACGGGGGATCGCAGGTCAGATCAACGACCGTGGACTCAATGCCGACGTGACAGGCACCACCGTCGACGATTCCGGCAATGAGGCCCTGAAGATCCTCGAAAACATGCTCCGCGCACACGGGAGAGAGACTGCCGCTGTGGTTGGCGCTCGGTGCGGCCAGCGGCAAACCACATTCGCGCAGAAGATTGAGTGCAACGGGATGATTTGGTGCGCGCAGTCCGACAGTGGTTCCACCCGCCAATGCCAGCCGCGACAGCCCCGGTGCCGCCTTGAGAATCATCGTCAGAGGGCCTGGCCAGAACACCTTCGCCAGGCGATCCGCTCGTTCCGTCCATTCCGCGGCCAAAGGCTTTGCCTGTTCGATGTTCGCAATGTGCACAATCAGCGGGTTGTTCGATGGGCGGCCCTTTGCAGCGAAGACCTTTGCCACGGCCGCGTCACTGGTCGCGTTGGCTCCGAGGCCGTAGACTGTTTCCGTCGGAAAGGCGACCACTTCGCCGGCACGCAGCAGTGCTGCCGCGCGGCGAATGCTCTGTTCGCCGTTTCCGAGTCGTTCCGTCTTCATGGCTCTTCGTTTGCCCGACACGGGTTCGCAGCAGCGAGGGTTTTTCGCTTCCCTCTGTCGCCGCAACCGTGTGAATCCCGTTCTGTCGCATCATGGCCGGAACCGAACTTCGCCAGAAAGCCGTTCGCGGGCTTAAGCTCGCCTCCGCCGCCACGGCGGGGAAGTCGGTGCTGGACATCCTTGCGCAACTTGCTCTCGCGCGTCTGCTGCTGCCGGAGCATTTCGGGGTTTTTGCCACGGCCCAGGCGCTGACGGGTTTCGTTTCCTGCTTCACGGATTTCGCCGGTCTGAAGTTCCTGATCCGGCGCAAGACTCTGGACAATCGGGCGGCTTCGACGATCTTCTGGTTCGAGCTGCTGCTGGGACTGCTTGTGGCGGGGCTGTGGTTCTTTGCCGCCGGTCCGGTCCTGACGGCTCTCGGCAAACCGGAGCAGATCGCCTTCGCTCAGGTGCTTGGTCTCTGGATTATTGCCGAGCGACTGATGCTGCCAAGAGCTCTGCACGACCACGCCATGCGATTCGGTCCCGTCAACATCGCCATGTTCGCGGGTGTTGTTGCAGGGTCAGCGGTTCTGCTTGGCAGTGCCGTTGCAGGACTTGGTCCCTGGACGTTTGTTGCCGGGTTAATTGCGCGCACACTCGTGACTGCCGGCTGGATGTGGAAAGCGGCGCGGTTTGTGCCGTCACTCGTGTTCGACGAACGGTTTGTTCGCGAGCTGTTGCCTTTCGGTGCACCGCTCATGGCGACGACCGCCATCACGTTTGCCTACACCAACATCGACTACGTGATCGTCGGTGCATTGCTGGGGGATCATCTGCTGGGGATCTACTATGCATCGTACCGCTATCCGCACTACCTGATTCAGTTCAATATCATCCTCAATTCAGTGGTGTTTCCGGCGTTTGCACGAGCGGACGACAATGAACACATCGCCCGCGGGCTGCGTTATGTCACACGTTATGCCGCCGCCATTGCCTTCCCCGTCATGATTGCAATGTGGATGGAAGGCCGTGTTCTGGTGGAGTGGCTGCTGGGTGACCCGGACAAATGGGCGGGAGCATTGTTTCCGTTTCAGATGTTTACAACACTTGCGGGGCTGCGTCTGGCATTCACCCATTGGGGTCACGTCTTCGTCGTTCGGGGAAACACCCGGCCGTTGTTGTATGCAGCACTGTTTAACCTTCCGGCGATTACGCTTGGAACCTGGCTTGGGGCACGTTTCTTCGGTATCAATGGTGCCGCCGTTGCTGTCACAGTCATTTCCTTCGGCACGATTGCGTACTGTTGCTTTATTGTGATGAAGCGCGAGCTGGAGTACAGCTACCTCGATGCGCTGTCGCCTGTTCTGCGGGCCAGCGCGGCTTCCCTTGCGGTGTTTTTGGCGCTCCGGCTGCTCACGCCGGACACGGACCTGTGGGCCGCCGGACGACTTCTTGCCGGCGGTGGCATGTACGCCGTTGTCTTCTGGGCTCTTTGCCGAGGAGAAATGATACGGTTATACCGAAATCGAGGGTAGCCACTGGCCACAATCGCGTTGCCGGTGGGTGGGCCGCTGCTCCATACTCTTCCGATTCTCTGCGGGAGACCTGACGGATGATCCTGAAACGGTTCGGAGCCGGGGCGGCATTGTGCCTGCTGGCCGGGGCGGCTTCCGCCCAGACGACAGAGGGCTTTCTGTATTATGCCGGAGGAGCCATCAACTCCGGGGCGGCGACGACGTTCGATGGCACGCTCACGAACGACGGCGGCTGCTTTGCCGTTCTCGTGGCCGATGTGATTGTTTCACCGAGTTCCATCCAGATTTCCAACTGGCGATATGCGAACAACACAACGACCTCGATTCTGCCGGAAGACAATCCCGGAACAGTCGCCACTGAGGCCTTCAGCTGGATGTATGTAGAGGACTACACATTCATTCATGACGGGCGTTTGTATGTCGGCCCCGGAGACTACAATACGGATGCGACCCGGACTCCGGGCGACAGCTACGCCTGGATCGATATTGATACGACAACAGGCAATCTCCTAGGATCGTGGACCCTGAGCAATCCCGTCCCACAGATATCGCTCTCCGTTACGACTCAGACCATCGGCGGTGGGGAGTACGTCGACTTCGGCAGTGGCAACGCCTATGTCTACCTGGTGGGCGGCAACGCGACCTCGACGGATCGCTCTCTTGTCGCGCGCATTCAGGGCGATGGTTCGCTCGGCGCCTGGGCAACGACCGGATCGATTCCGGCCGCGGACTGGTTTAATCGTTCAGTGGTTGTGGGCGGAACATTCATCGCTCTCGATGGCAACACTGTTGGCGGGAGTGCCGCCCACTATACGGTTATCACATCGGCGACGGGACAGTTCCGCGATCCTTTCGCATCTCTCGGGGCATGGGCGCCCGGCGGCGACAATCGATGGGGTTATGTGGCGGAAGACGTGCTCACAACGAGCGGTGATCGCTATCTGGTGGTTGCCGGAGGCAGTGGGCCGACGGACGAGGTTCGCACGGCGCAGTTGACCGGCGGTGTTCCAGGCGCGTTTTCAACCAACAGCAATATGCCGGTCGGAAAGCGGCAGGTTGCCAGTGTTTCCATCGGAAACAGAGTCATTCTTCTGGGCGGCGCTGACGATGCCGGTGGCACGGGAAAGACTGATGTTGTTCAGGTGGGGCGAATGACGGATCCCGGTCTGATGATTTGGGAGTCTTCCGGCAGCACGGTCTTAATCGAGGCGCTGCCTCGCGCGACAGCATACGGCGGTGCCGCTTTTGTGGAGAAGGTTGTTCCCTCCGGCGCCACGAATTGGGAACAATATCGTTAGAACACCAAAACCAGGTTACTCGACAAAGTCCGGAGCGACGGCGCGCATGTCGAGGTCGGGTGTGTTCTTGATGGCATACTGAAGCGTCCACTCGTCGCGGAACACGGCGAGTTTGCGTCCGCGGGGGTCGCAGAGAACGTCGCTGATGCCCTGTCGGACAAGAACACGATGGTCCCAGTCCTTCGGCATGTGCAGCCAGCGAGCCGAACCAAAACCGAGCCGCTCCAGTTTGATCTCCACATCGTACTCTTCCAGCATGCGTTGCTGCACGACTTCGAACTGAAGCTGACCGACGGCGGCCAGCACCGGCTCCGGTGCACTGAGATTGTCCGGCGGGTAAAGCACCTGAATGGTGCCTTCGTCACTGAGTTGTTGCAGGCCCTTGTCGAGTCGTTTGCGCTTCATGGGGTTCGGCGCCAGAACGCGTGCGAACATTTCCGGACAGAATCGCGGAATACCCTCGAACTCGATCTTCTCGCCGTCGGTCAGCGTGTCGGCGATCTGATACACGCCGGGATCGTACAGACCGATGATGTCACCGGCGAAACCTTCGTCCACCTGAGTGCGTTCCTGAGCAAAGAAGGTGATGGCGTTGTTGAGGCGCATGGGCTTGTCGCCACGAACGAGCTTTGCCTGCATGCCGCGCTCGAAGCGCCCGCTGCACACTCGCAGAAACGCCACACGATCGCGGTGGTTCTTGTCCATGTTCGCCTGAATCTTGAAGATGAAGCCGCTGAAGCGTTCGTTGTCCGGTTTGCGTTCACCTTCCTGAGTATTGCGCGAAACCGGAGTGGGAGCGATTTTGCCGAAGTGATTCATGAACGGCTCGACGCCAAAGTTGGTCAGTGCACTGCCAAAAAACACCGGTGTGACATCGCCGGACATGAAGCTTTCCTGAGAGAATTCCTCACCGGCTTCCGAGAGCAGCTCCAGTTCGTCCATGAAGTTGGCGGCATCACTCTCGCCGATCATTTCCACGAGGCTGTCCCCGCCCTGGCTTGAAACGGACTGAGCCTTTTTGCTTCCGTGATCGCCACCGCGTTGAAACTCCCAAATATCATCCGTCTGACGATCATAGACGCCGCGGAACGTCGGCCCCATGCCGATGGGCCAGTTAATGGCGACGCAGTGAATGCCCAGCAGGTCCTCCACTTCGCTCATCAGGTCCAGGGGCTCACGGCCCTCGCGGTCCATCTTGTTGATGAACGTGAAGATCGGCATCGCGCGAAGGCGGCAGACTTCAAAGAGTTTCTTTGTCTGGGCCTCCACGCCTTTCGCCGCATCGATGAGCATGATGGCGCAGTCGGCGGCGGCGAGGGTTCGGTAGGTGTCTTCGCTGAAGTCCTGATGGCCGGGAGTGTCCAGCAGGTTGTAGAGAAAATCGTGATAGGGGAACTGCATGACGGAGGTGCTGACGCTGATGCCGCGTTGCGCCTCGATGTTCATGAAGTCACTGGTTGCCTGGCGGCCGGTACGGCGCGCACGCACCTCGCCGGCAATGTGGATGGCTCCGCCATACAACAGCATTTTTTCCGTCAGCGTCGTTTTGCCCGCATCCGGGTGTGAAATGATGGCGAACGTGCGGCGCCGGGTGATTTCGCGTTGAAGGTCTGTTTTCGTCGTTGTGGCGGACATTCCTGACTCCGGGGAAGCGGCGGGGGACGGAAGCACTGCTCCCGCAAAGCGCGAGAACGTGCGCGGAGCCTCCGCGCTCTGGCAACCCCGGAGTGGGGGAACGGGCGAAAATGGCCGGAGTCAGTCCGTTGCTGACGTGCCCGGACGGGCCATCAGCGTCTCGAGGCGGACAAGGCGTTCCTTCATGGCGTCATTTTCTTTTTTGAGTTCCCGGATTTCCCTGTCTTTCTCCTCCAGCTTCCGGTTCAGCCCCTGAATCGCGATGAGCGCCACGCCGTCGGCGTCGACGGTCCCGATGTACCGGTCGGAATGACCCAGGCCGAAGGCTTCATGGAAGTCCTCCGCCGTGGGACCGATGTGATCCTGTTCCGGGTTTCCGTCATAGCTCCATTTCCGGATCGGAAGCTGAGTCAATGTCTCAAGGACACTCACCGGATCAAGATCACGGAAGTTCGACTTGAAATTCCGGCTCGAACCGTTTGTCCACATTCCGTCCGCCGTGACATGGGCGCCGTTGCCGTTTGTTGTATCCGTGCCGACCTCAAGTGGAAACGCGGGCGACGTGTTATTGACGCCCACAAATGCGCTGCCGGGCGAGAGCAGGATATCACTGGGTACCGTGCCCTCCGTTGCAATTTCGAAGTCGTTCCTCGTGGCGAAGAAACCCAGGCTGGCCTGAACCGCACCGCCGTCCTGCGTCATGAGAAGAGAAGGCTGGTTCGACTCGCCGGAGTTGTTGGTGTCAGCTTCCAAAGTCAGGCTCACCGGACCGGTGCCGCCGCTGATCAGCGAGTCGCCCTCCACTATCAGCTCGGCGGAGGTGATATTCACATCAATGATCGTCAGCGAATCGTCTCTGGTTGAGGCAACGTAGGCGGTTGTGCCGGAGACGAAAACACCTCGGGCCTCGAATAACTCCGTGAAGGTGCCGTCACCGTCCTTGGCAACGCCGAGCTGTGCGGGGTTCGCGGGGTCGGAGACATCGATGATCGTTAGCGAATTGTCGAATGGTGAGGTGACGTAGGCGGTTGTGCCGGAGACGAAAACACTCCTGGCGTCGGTCAACTCCGTGAAGGTGCCGTCACCGTCTTTGGCGACGCCGAGCTGTGCGGGGTTCGCGGGATCGGAAACATCGATGATGGTCAGTGAATCGTCAGTAAATGAAGCGACGTAGGCGGTTGTGCCGGAGACGAAAACACCTTGGGCGCCGTTCAATTCCGTGAAGGTGCCGTCACCGTCTTTGGCGACACCCAGCTGTGCGGGGTTCGCGGGATCGGAAACATCGATGATCGTCAGTGAGCTGTCGCTACGTGAAGCGACGTAGGCGGTTGTGCCGGAGACGAAAACGCTACCGGCGCCTCCCAGATCGGTAAAGGTGCCGTCGCCGTTTTTGGCGACGCCGAGCTGTGCGGGGTTCGCGGGATCGGAAACATCGATGATCGTTAGCGAGCTGTCGAAGGCTGCAGCAACATAGGCGGTTGTGCCGGAGACGAAAACATCAACGGCGCTGTTCAATTCCGTGAAGGTGCCGTCGCCGTCCCTGGCGACGCCGAGTTGAGCGGGGTTTGCGGGATCGGAGACGTCGATGATCGTCAGCGAACCGTCATCACGTGAAGCGACGTAGGCGGTTGTGCCGGAGACGAAAACACCAAAGGCTCCGTTCAATTCCGTGAAGGTGCCGTCGCCGTCTTTGGCAACGCCGAGCTGGAGAAGCTGCTCGCTGCCCGTTGCCACATGCAGTCCGGCCAGGGGGGTGTTCGTCCCAATCCCTGCAAACCCCTCTTCATTCACGAACACCGCGTCCACCGGATCGCCATCCACGGCGTCCAGGGAGTGGCCGTCACCAAAGGTCGAGCCCGCGAGAGTGGAGAGGTCTGCCGTCAGAGTGCCGCCGGAGTCGGTGAGCTCGAGCGTTGTGCTAGTCAGCGTCAGTGACGTGTTGACTTCGTTTGCCGGGTCGGCGTCCGCATCGTCGACACTGTCGGTGATGCCCGTGAGAGCGGAGCCGTCGCCGACAAAGGCTGTGGCCGTGACGGTTCCGTTAACCTCCAGTTCGCTGACGGGCGTTGTTGTCCCGATTCCAACGAGGCCGTCGGACACCAGACTGACGAGGTTGGTTGCGGGGCCGAGTTCCCAGATTCCCACGGCGCCTGCGTCATCCGCGATATATGGGATGTTGAGTTGTACCGCCATATCGACTGCAGGAAGGCCAACACCTTCGTTTGCAACGGGTGCGATGTTGTTGGGATCGGAGACGTCAAAAACGGTCAGTTCTCCGAGGAGGGCGGAGGCCACAAAGGCAAAGTCACCCTGGACCGCTATTGAACTGACGCCGAAAACATCGGTGTCGTTGGTATCGAGTGGAAGGATGTTGTCTGGGTCGGAAACGTCAAAGGTTGCCAGTCCGCTCCCGTTGTTGCCAACGTAGGCGAAATCGCCCTGGACCGCCACGGAGACAGACTGCGAAAGACCGGTGCCTTCAATGTCACGGGGAACAATGTTGTCGGGATCGGAGATCTCAAAGACAGCCAGGCCATTGTCGGAGTCGGCAATGTAAGCGAAGTCGCCCTCGACCGCCACGAACTGAGGAGATGACAGGCCTGTGCCATCGGTGTCGCGAGGAATAATGTTTGTGGGATCGGAGATCTCAAAGATAGCCAGGCCGTTGTCGGAGTCGGCAATGTAAGCGAAGTCGCCCTCGACCGCCACGGACTGGGGAGATGACAGGCCTGTGCCATCGGTGTCGCGAGGAACGATGTTCGTGGGATCGGAGACGTCGAAGATCGCCAGGATATCGTTGATCGGATCGACGACGTAGGCGAAATTGCCGTGCACGGCTACAGATTGTGGAGCAGGTGAGAGTCCTGTCGCATCGGCATCGAGAAGAGGACGAGTCCCGTCAGGGTTTGAGACATCGAAAATGCCGAGACCGTTGGAGCCCGTAACATAAAGAAAGTTCCCCTGCACTGCCACGGAAGTGGGGACGGAAAACAAAGCGCTGCCACGGCCCGTGATGGCGATCGGTCCGTTGAAGATTTTGTCGCCGGCCACATGGAGCCTGACTTCGGGGTCATTGGTGCCAACACCCACGAAACCTTCTTCATTCACGAATACGGCATCCACCGGATCGCCATCCACGGCGTTCAGGGAGTGACCGTCGCCACTGCCGGAGCCTCCGCCACTCAGGGACGACAGGTCGGCGGTAAGCGTACCGCCGGCGTCGGTGAGCTCGAGTGTGGCACTGGTGAGTGTGAGGGATGTGTTGACTTCGTTCAGAGGATCGGCGTCGGCGTCGTCGACCGCGTCATTGGTGACGTTGAGTGCCGTTCCGGCATTCTCGGCGTAGATGCTGTAGGGCGTGGGAGCGACTTTCGTGCGGTCCCCCAACAGAACGAAGCTGTCAGCGCCGCCGTCGGTGTCGATCTCCACCTGGAGGAAAAGTTCCGTGCCGTCGAAGATGCCCGGGCCGAAGTCGAGCTCTTGTATGAGGAGGCCGTCGGTGATGATGACGTCGGAAGGAGTGAGCGTGGAGCCGACCTGGGAACCGCCCGTTTCCGCGTCGAAGAGAGCGTAACGGCCGGAAATGGTGCCGGTGACAGGAGTGCCGCCGTCTTCGATCTGTGCCTGGTATGTGAAGGCCGTGCCGGGATCGGCGACGGCCATGGTTGTCGCCAGGATAGCAACAACCGTCAGGGCAAACGCCCTGAAGCCGGGATAACTGGTCATGGAAGGGAGCTCCTCAGCTCGTGTTTCGCGCCCTGAAAACCATCCAACAGCGATCACAAAGAACCGAGGGGGGCTGCCGTGAGTTGTCCAGGGTAAGGCTATGAAGGTTTGGGTGCGGTCTTCCGGCAAGCTGAAAATACGGCAAGCGGTTCACGTTTTTCAGGGGTGGAGAGGTGAGGTTCGCCTGTACCGATCGGCGGACACACGCAGGTCACCACATCAATTCCGCACCGCTCGTGTGAGCAACCAACTCGTCACTTGTCAGAAGTTTGGCGAGGCCCTTGATGCTGGTGCAGGTATAGTGGGGGAGATACTCGGGGGAAAGAACGGGTTGGTGGCGATGAGGTCCGATCTTGAGGCGGACCGTTGTCATGCCGAGGGAGCGTGCAGGATAGATGTCGTTGTCCAGACGGTCGCCAATCATGACCGCCTCGTTGGGCTGACACTGTCCCATTGCGAGTGCCGCGAGGAAGAAACGAAGATCCGGTTTGCGAAGCCCCATCTCGGCGCTGATGGCCTGAACGGGAAACAGACCGGTGAGACGTTCCTCTTCAAGGCGTTTGCGAACGGCCGCCGGCTGGTTGCCGATAATGCCGAGCATGTAATGCTGCCGCAGTTCCAGCAACAGATCCTTGACGCCGGGAATCAGTTGAACGTGCTCACGGAACGTCGAGTACGGCATCTTGTTGACCGTTCGCTCGAATTCCAGGCTGATGGATTCGTACAGCTTCTCGTGTTCGGTGAAGATCCAGATGAGATGGTTGACGTAACGCGGGAGGTAGTGCTTTCGCGCATCCTTCGCGGCATTGCGGAATTCACGCTCTCCAACGTTGCAGCCGTTTTTGTTTAACAGCCCGAGGATCAGGTCCTCGTGCATGCGATAGACCGACTCCTCGTCGAAAATCGTTCCGCCGACATCGAAGAAAAGCCAGTGAATCGGTTTTTCCAGTGTTTTGCCGCCCGTCATTCCCATAGCAATTTACAGAAGTGCGTCAGTGGCGCTGGCGTGTCAAGGACGGGGATGAATCAGGCGTGGAGGCAGGCGAAAAACCAGGCTGATGATCAGTACTTGCCGTCCCTCCAGGAACGCTGGACTTTCGTTTCCGGGTAGTAGTCAGCAAGTATCTGAAAAAAGGTCTGCCCGGCGGCTGCTCGTGCCATGGCGCCTGTCTGACACATCCCAACGCCATGCCCGTATCCCGCGCCTTTGATGATAAAACCGGACGGATGTGTCTCCGACCCCTCTTTGTCGACAACAAAGGCGGCACTCTTGAGAGGCGGCTTGAACAGTGTACGGATTTTCAGCTCCGGTCCGACTTCGAGCCGTCCCTCCGAACCGACAAACTCAACAAGGTTCAGGCGGCCGGACGGGCCTCGTTCGATTGGGCGGATATCGACGATCGTGCCGATCTGTTGCATTGACGCAACGGCCTCATTCATTTCCTCCGTGGTGAACGTGCGTTCCCAACGGAAGTTTTTCTTCGCCCAGTTCGGAATTCCATCATTCGACGGTGCACACCAAACGTTCGGTTCCGATTCGATCCACTCACGAAGTGCGGCTTCATTCGTCAGGTCTTCCGCAAGTTTCACCTTACTGTCGAAGTTACCACTCCAGTAGGGCTTCGGCCCGGAGCGTTCCGGCCAGACGTTCTCGACGTTTTCGGAATGACCACCACAGTTCGATGCATAGTAGGCGCCGATTGTCTCGGGTCCATGCGTGAGTACCAGAGCCTCCGTGTCCCAGACGGCGCGATCCGTTGCTTCTGTTCGTTTGTGGTTTCCGGAATAAACCTGGCAATCAACATCCGCGCAGATGTCGTAGTGCTCACTGGCGTAGATACGGGACCGCAGAGCCGTCACAACTTCGGAGCGGGCAGCGACAGCCTGGGCTTTCATGGCGTCAGGAGGTGCCGCGGAACCGATTTCCGACGGCACGACTCCAAGCAGGTAGTCTTCCAGCGGCAACGCACAGACAATCTGAAGGTTGTTGTCTTTTTGTGTTCGCACTTCAAGACGGCCTGAGTAGGCGCG
>JANQSL010000170.1 GCA_028284075.1 Candidatus Sumerlaeia bacterium
CGAAACACTGATTATCGGACGAGTCTTGCGAAAGGGCGACGCTTTGCGAACGGAGGTGCGGCGCCGTGGTCAGGAGCACTATTACCTCGCGAGCGGTAACCTGGCGGATAATTTTGCGGGAGACACGCTCTCGGACTGGATCGAGGCGGGATTCTTCCCTGACATCGAACCCGGCGAAGTCGTGGAAATTCGTGTGCAAACGGGAAGCGATTCGGAATCCTACGAGTTGAGACGAAGCGGCGGTGATTCGAAGTGGACATTGGAAGCTGGGGGGACTTTTGTCTCTGCACACGAAGAACGATCTTCTCGTTTGCTCCTGACGTTACTTCATCTTGGCCCTCTCGATTTTCCGTCTAATTCCTCGAAAACGACCGTCACTGCGACGATCGAAGTTGTGACACGGCAGGGAGAAACCCACAGCCTGTTTGTTGGAGAAGAGACGGAACCGGGCAGCGGTGTCTGGTTGGCATGGAATTCGGAGTCGGATCGTCCCCGGACGATTTATTGGCCCCTGGCGGTTCTTCGCGATCCATCCGAGTTGGCCGGTGTTCCCCCGGCACATCCCTGAACGGAGAGTTCATTGAGTCAGTCATCGGGTTACTCTGCCGCCGAATGGGCGGACCGGCTGCTCTCGGGCGACAGAGAAGTTACGCCATTCTATGTCGGCAGCCCCGACGACGTTTTCAACCACGCCGGCCGCCGGTTGCAAAAGATGCCAGCGCCTCTCGATGAATCAGAACTGGATCAGTGGCGGCAATGGCTTGCGCCGTTTGGCATGACGAAAGCCGTGGATGGAAATCTCGCGGCATTAACCTCAGCGAAAACGATCGCCGTTGTCACGGGACAGCAGGCGGGTTTCCTGGGCGGCCCGCTCTTCACCCTCTATAAAGCGGCAGGGGCGATTCGTCTCGCCCGTGACATTCAGAAGCAGACAGGCATCAGATGTGTGCCGCTCTTCTGGGTGGCGAGCGACGATCACGACTTCGCTGAGGTTGCTGTTTATAACTGGCCTGGCTCTCGCGGCAGGGTTTTCAATCAGCGCTTTGAAGAGCAGCCGGAGGATAGTGGTCGGCCTGTTTTCGATCGGTGTCTGTCGAAGCCGGATATGGAGGCGTTCACAAAAGTCTTCACGGATTCCACCGGTGAATCCATGTTCCGAAAAGATACGTTAGAGTTCATTCAACGAATCGTTGCGCTGCCGGGACTGACCTGGGAGAGCCAGTTTGTTGCATGTCTGCTTGAGTGGTTTGGCAAGGCAGGGCTGGTTCCTCTCGTTCCGAGGCTTTCATTCATGCGCATGCGTGCGGCTCGGGTTATGCGTTCGGAGATCGAATCCCTCGGGGTGACCTCCGAATTGCTCATCAATGAAGGTGTCAGGCTCGAACGGCAGGGGGTTGGCAACTCCGTCATTCATCGCAGTGGCAACGAAGCGAACTTTTTTCTCTCGGAAGATGGAGTTCGAGCCAAAGTTCGCTGGAAGGGCGAGGTCGCGGAGCTTCTTCACCCGGTAAAAGGGCATGTTCTCGGAACATTGTCGCAGCGGGAGTTGTTTCAACGCCTTGAAAATCACCCGGAGGATTTCAGTCCAAACGCCGCTCTCAGGCCGGTCGTTCAGGACGCCCTCCTGCCCACTGTTGCCTATGTTGGCGGGCCCTCGGAAGTTGTTTACCATGCACAGGCGGGGCCCCTGTACGGTCACTTCGATGTTTTCCGGCCCATTGTGATTCCAAGGCCTTCAGCGCTTCTGCTGACGTCGCGAGCGCGGCGCATTCTTGATCGGTGGCAGGTGAAGCCAGGAGAGGTTTTGTCCCTCGATCAGGAGGCGCTGAAAGCAACGGCCGCATGGAAAGCTGACAGAGAGAAGGCTCGCATTCAGTTTGCAGAGCGAGTGGCCGCGATTCGCACGGAGATTGGACTGCTCGACGAGGTTATCGATACGAACGTCCGCGATACGGGGTTGGTACGCGCATCCGCACGGCTGCGTCGCACCTTTGACAAAGCCACCCGGCGACTTGACAAGGGTTTGGATTCGTGGCTCGCATCACGAGACCAACAGGTCCAGGGGGAGTATCATGATCTCGACACTCTTCTTTTTCCCGGCGGCGGCAAACAGGAGCGTCTTCTCGGGGCCCTGTCGCCTTTGCTGCTGGAGGCCGGGCCTGCTGCTCCTCTCGCGTTTATTGACAGACTTGATCCCCTCTCTTCCGGGACAACGGTTTTGAAACTGGAAGAACTACCGGGCATTCAACTCAAGTAATATGCCTGCGCTGTTTTCGGTTTGAGTGCCTCGGGGATTTCTTTTTCTCCCACCTGCTTGTGCAGGTCGTCCATGAAATCGCCAAGGGCTGAAACGCGGTGTTTTTCAAATTCGCGTTCTTTCTGTTGTCGTACCGCCTCCGCCTTTTCGCGCTCTGACTGCAGGACCTCACTGACGTAGACACCATAGGCGAGTTTCTTCTCACGAATACGAAACCCGGCTTTTGTGGCAATCTGCCGGATCGTTTTACGAAGTGAATCAGCGTTTGCCGGAATCCTGATCGTGGGGTTGTTGGAGAGACGTCCTGCCGCTGCCCTTTGCTGAGGCGTTTCGCGGCCCGTATCCAGAAAAACGACTTCGGTGTGCGAAAGACGTGGATTTGACTTTAACATCTGGGCAAGCTGAAGGCCGCTAAACTCTGGCGCAACAATATGGACACAAACGATATCCGGTTGGAAGCGGGCAATAATTTCAACAGCCTCCACAGGGTCCCGAAGGGGGAGAAACTCCGCCATTCCCTTGAGGGCAAAGGTGTAAGCGTTCATCTCGGAAGGATCGGCGAGAATGCAGAGGACTCGGGGGCGTGACCCTGCGGACTTGCTGGAACGGGCGGCGGCTGGAATCGGCCGGTGAGGGCGAGCAACAGGAGTGGTTTTTTTTGCAGGCTTTGCCGGAGCGGGAGCCGGTTTCCTCTCCGGAGGAGATATGGTTTCTTTCCCTGGCTCAGCGGCGGGAGGATCAGGCTCGGTTTCCCGGCGCTTCACTTGATTTCCACTGACTGTGGAAAACCCGGAGGTTTCAGACGGTGTGACGGAGTCTTTTCGTTTCTTCGGGAGTGAGGGGTATTCAGGTACAGGTGTTTCCTTCTCTTTTTGAAGCTCCGCCGGAAGTTGCAGCTCTTTTGTCAGTCCTCCGGTGACCTCTTCCGGCGGCTGATCCGGTGGGATCACGCGGGCTGCACCGAACACCCGGCGGCGGCGCTTCTTCTTCTCTTCAGTGGTGCTTTTCTCGGACGTTGCCGCAGGAATGCCGGGGATTGGTTGATCGGGCTCCGGCAACTCCTGCTCTTCACCCTCAACCACTCGAAGTGGAGTCTCGTCGATCTTCTTCAACTCTCGCATTGTGAATGTTTTGAGGCGGGGTGTTGTCCGATGGTCCGTGAAGAAGCCGCGAATTGAGCCAACAACCCTGCTCGCGTCGAAGGGCTTTTCGATGAAAGCCTGAGAGCCCGCTTTCTCGGCCTTCTCACGGGAACTTTCACTGGAGGCACCCGTTAGAAAGAAGACGGGAACATTCGAAAACTGGCCCTGGCGGCGGATACTTCGACAGGTGGCAAAACCGTCCATGATAGGCATGTAAACGTCAAGAA
>JANQSL010000173.1 GCA_028284075.1 Candidatus Sumerlaeia bacterium
ACCGATGTTGCCGATTTTCTTGCCAGAACCAGAGATCTGCCCTTCCGCGACTGCTACCGTGTACTGGGTCAATCGACGGCCGCCTGTGAAACTTCCGGCAAGCTCGACAAAAAAACCGTCAACGCCAAACTCGCCGAGGTGGCACCGGATGCATTGCCTCTCACGGATGACGAGATGCGCTCTCTTGAAGACCCGGTATCGCTTCTCAAACAACGTGCACAAACCGGCGCACCAAACCCCCGCAAGCTGCCTGAGTCCATCGAATATCTGACCGCCGAGGCGAACGAAGCGGCCGAGTCTGTTTACAACCGGGCCGATGCGTGGCGTACCGCCATTAAATCGCTGTGGATCGAAGTGGAAACGACCGCCCAAAGAAGCAGCTAGACAATGCGAAACAGGCCATGGCGGAGGCTGCTCTCTCTCGAAACACGTCGTGACATGCACTTCGAATCAACGTTGTCGAATGTGACTCGAGTCAAGTGTCCGGGACGAAATCAGCGGCAATGGCTGATCTGAGGCTGACATTTATTGTCGCGCTCGTGCTGCGGCTCAGCCTGATTGTCATTTCAGGTCTGATGGCCGCTTCAACGGAACCTTATTACGCGCCAGACTCTGTCACCTACGTGGAACCCGCCGCCAGCCTTGCAGGCGAGTTCCGGTTTACCACCTCCGGGGAGCCCGAGATCGTGCGCACCCCGGGGTATCCTTTGTTGCTCGCTCTCGGCGGTATAACGGGCCGGCAGACAATAGCCGTCATCCTGTTGCAGGCGGTTTTGGGTTCCCTCCAGGTGCTTCTCGTTGCACGCATCGCAACGATACTGTTTCAGAAAAGAACAATCGGCCGGTTGGCGGGATTTTTGATCGCCATAGAGCCGCTTTCGATCCTGTACTGCGCCAGACTGCTAACAGAAACACTGTTCTGTTTTTGCCTCATGACAGGCATATGGTTGCTGGCGGAGTATTTCTGGAAGACAACGGCCTGGCAGCCGGATGACGAGAAAGAGATCGTCCGCAAGTCGAGACTGTCACCGATAGCGCTTATTGTTTTGGCATCGGTGGTGTTTGCGATAGCAACCTATGTCAGACCTGTTGGCATTTACATACCGTTACTCGGCGGATTGTTTCTCACAGCACGTGCAGTCCATGGCAAAGCCCTGGAGAAAAAGCCAGCCTTGCTGCATGCAGCGGTATTCGTTTTTTTTGCATGTGGTCTGATATCCATCTGGCAGGTTCGCAATTACCTGGTTTCCGGATACTATGGGATGTCCACCATCCCGGCCTTCAGTATTTACTTCTATCAGGGGGCTGCAACGCTGGCGGTCAAGGAGGGTAAACCGTACTATGACAAGCAAAAGGAAATGGGGTACCTGAACAGGGCGGTCTATCTGCAGAATCACCCGGAACAAGGGGAATGGACGGACGCTCAACTCGCCCGCTACTGGCACGAACAGGGCCAACGCATCATCCTGGAAAACCCCGGAATTTACGCAACAATCCATTTCAAGGGAATTGCGCGCGGGTTGTTTGACCCGGGAACGACCGAGTATATGAGGATGCTCGATTTATATCCTGTCAATGGCGGTTTGCTCGGAAGGGTGGTCGACAAGGGACTAATCGAAGCTCTCATCGACACCTTCCGACAAAGGCCCGGCCTTGTTGTGTCTCTGGTGGCTGGCGGACTGGTTTTGGGTCTCTATTATCTTTTTACACTTCACGGCCTGTTCAGGTTTCGAACCCTGATCTCCCTTCACCTGATGCTCGTGCTGATTGCACTATACTTTGTTCTCCTGTCCGGAGGTCCCATGACAACCAGCCGCTTCCGCCAGCCGATCATGCCCATTGTCTGCATCTTTGCAGGCAGCGGACTCGCGGTTGTGGCGGAAAAACTGATCAGAAGACGATGATCGCCGGACCACTCAGATGAGGCTGAATGGACGGTGGCCGAATCCTGCCAGGAAAGGATAAAAAAGTGCGGAATCCGAACTTCGGACTCCGCACACCTTCCTGTTCCCTTGTATCGACCGAGAGACTCGTTACTGACCGCCGCTCCTGCCATCCAGCAACCACTGATCAAAGCCGAATGCATTGCCTGGAATGGCTGGCGGAGTTCCTTCGTGAGTCTGAAGCGCAATTGTGGAAATCTCCTCGGGATTCTCCAGCGCGACCGCTCCTCCGGTTTCCGACTGACACTCGATAACAATCAGAAGTTCACGCTCGCGGTTCGCATTGTTGTCGCTGCCGAACAAATATCCCAGCCCGGGAATATCCGAAAGAACCGGCGCACCAGTGCGACTTTCAATCTTCTCGGATCTCTTCAGACCGGAAAGCACGAGCGTGCTGCCGTCCTGCATCCGAGCCTTGGTTACTGTCAGAGAGTCGTTAATGATGGGAAGACCCTGGGGGGTGTATCCGGAAACCTCGCTTTGTTCCACGGTAATTTCCGCCTCAACGGAATCGGAAAGCACCACAGGAGAGATTTCCAGGAAGAGACCGACTTCGCCGGTCTGTTCAAACTTCAAAGTCCGATCGAAGCCGGCCAGCGTCTCCGCCTGACCCGACTGATCGCCGGGCCCGCTCGAGGGAGGAGGGGAACCCGAAACGCCTTCGGCAGGATCGGCCTCAAGCAGTATGACATCTCCATCCACGACAACATACCTGTTTGTATATTCCACGTGTTCGATGTCAAAGGACAGAACCTGGTCCACGGCCTGGAAGGTTCCTGTTTCGCCACTGCGAACCTGAACCGTCCCCTGGTTGAGAAGCCGGGCACGTCCTTTCACGGAAAGGAAATCAACATAAGCCGCCGTGATGAAGGAACTGAATGATGCGAAACGCGCACGGGCACGTGTTGTTTGTTCCGCTCCCACACTCCGAACCGGCGAGAAGAACGGATTGAGGAGACTTGCAACATCCTCCGTTCTTTCTTTCATGTCATAACCGGCGGCGCCGAAATTGAAGAGGTTCCTGCCAGGTCCGTTCTTCCAGGCGATGTAATCAAGCCCGATACGAAGGTCGTTGTTCGTGTCGACCTCATAGATCTTAACGTCAAACCGGGCCTGATGTTCCGGAATATCAACGAGCTCCAGCGCCGCCTGATACTTCTCGACACGGTACGGTTCATCCACCCTGAGAGCCGCGTTATTGGCCAGGTCAAAGGTACTGAAACCTTCCCCTCCCCACTGAGACGCCAGGGCGTCGAGATCAACAATGCTGCGATGACGAGCCTTGTAGTAGGCCGACTCACTGCCATCTCTCCGCTGTTGCAACCACTCCTGATCCAGCGCCTCGATCGTCTCTGCGATGAATGCAATTTGCCATTTGGGCGCGATCACCTGCAGAAAGTTCTCACCGGTCTTCTTGTCACGGATGACTTCCGCCCGACCACCTTCCTTGGCGGTCAATTCCCGCATCACATTCCGAATCTCCCGCGGGGTCACATTCTTGAGAGGAAAATTTGCTGTCACGAAGCGGTTGAGAAGAACTTTCTCGTCTGACCGAAGCACCAGAACATCCTGGTCGTCCGGACCCAGGTTGACCTGCTCGTCCTGAAACGTGTATTCATTGACGTTGCTTTCAAGAACCGACGGACTCCGGTCGCCCCTGCGGCTCTGAATGCCACCGGATTCGTCCACGGCCTGCACGGGGGCTGTTGAAGACAGCAACAGGGCTGCCGCGACAATCATGGATGCGTTCGCTCTCGACAAAAGCGTGAGCTTCTTCATGGCTGATCTCCGTTCTTTTCACCCCGTTCGATGCCGAAGGGAGTCGGTGGAAGCTCGATGGCGGACATGCCGTCACCGTTGTAGAGAGTGAACAGTTCGTTGTCGGAAGCACTGACACCACTGTAGTCGTCGACAAACTCCGCTGACAGAACAATCGTCACCATTGTTTTCTTCGTTGTCGTGGTCTCGCCTCCGAAAAGCCAGCCGAGAACCGGCAGGGAGCCGAGAACCGGTATCTTGCGGGTGGTTTGAATGGATCGGCTCCGAGTCATGCCACCGATGATGTATTCCTCACCGGGTGAGACACGGATTTCCTCCGCCAGCTCCCGGGTTTGAATAACCGGAGCGCCGGACCCGTCGAATCCGAGATGGCTCGCCACGGAGATATCAAGGTCGAGCCTGATGGATTCCTCGCCTGCAACCGGTGTGACGTTTAGAACAACGCCCGCATTGCCTCGTGAAACGGTCTTGCCGGTTACCGTTCGGTTGTCGGGAAAATCACTGTCTTCGCCATAGGGGTCCAGCAGTCGTTCGGGAATGTCGTCGTTGTTGAGCGATTCCGCCAGATAGAAGAGAATTTGCTCACCCGTGCTGAAATGGGCGGTTTCCGTGTTCAAGACAGTGGCTTTTGGCGAAGTCAGAACACGTGCGCGGCCCCTGGTGACAAGGTAATCGAAGTACGCCGACGACACCTGATAGTGATAGGCTGCCGTATACCCGTAATTCGAAAAGCTGGAACCGGGAATTCCGTTTACATCAAAACCGGGGGAAATGGGCGAGGGTCCGTCGGAGACATCCGCATTGAATGCCTCACCGAATGCGCCGATGGAAAACAGGTTTCGGCCGGGACCGTTCTTCCACGCGTGATAGTCCAGTCCGATGGTTCCATCGTTGTTCAAATCAATTTCATAGACTCTGGCGCTGACAAGAACCTGCCGTGTTGCGAGATCGACCTCGTTCACCACACGATCCATCGCAAAGTTCACGGCACCGGGAGCATCTTCGACAAACACCGAGCCGGTGGCGCGGTCGGCAATGACCGTGCCGGAGGTTGAAAGAAGGCTCGCGACAACCGGCGCGATGGAGACGGGATCGCGATAGCTGAGTGGTGCGTAGACACGCTTTGTGCCGGAGGAGGAGGTCAGGTTCGGGCGGTCAAGCAATTCAAACAGATCCTTGACGGGCTCAACCTGCCACAGAGGAACGTTCACAAGCGCAACGCCACCGTTCCCGTCCGGATTGGCAAACGTCCACCAGTCTCCCTCCTCCACTTCCACCACACGCCGAAAGAAACGAAGCACTGCATAGGGATTCACGTTTTCGAATGTATGCGTCACAGGAACGTACTGATTGACCTGTGCCTTGTCCGTGGTCCGCAGAATCTTTACGACACGCCGCATACGTTCATCCGCGTCGTGCTCGAAAGCGGTCATCACGTTGTCGTCCAGAGATGGCAACGGCGGCGTCTCCGCTCCCGCGGAGCCTGAACCCGCAATCAGGGCTGTCAACGCCCATGCTGCAAGGACTTGCGGTCTTCGTCTCATTGATGCAACCTCACCTTCGTGGAAATGTGTTTCGAGCCGAAGCTCTGTTGACTCCTGCAGTTATCAATCCGCGGAGGGAGGTGTACTTGCCTCACTCCGCACCACACCCGTATGAGCATTGATCAGCCACGCCTTTTCCTCTGAAACGTCATCGCAGTAGCCGCCAACCCACCAGTCGAGAAAACCGGCTTCGTTGCGAATCAGCCGCGCTTTCATGTCGCCCGGGTTTCCACCACACTCGTTCCGTGCAAGATCGAGCGCATCGCCACGGCTGATCAGACCGTCCGATGTTCTCTCGAACATGGTATCACTTGTAACTGCAAATCGCGCGGCTTCCGCGGACTCCTGCAGTTTTTCCGCAACGGAGGAGCGATAGATTGCGGTGAGTTCGCACTGACCCTGTATCAATGTCACGTCGCAGAAAAGAAACCGCCGGTCAATTGTGGCTCCCGGAGCAAGAACGAGTGGCAACTGAGAGGGTTCTTTTGCACTCGTAACGGGTTTTCTTCGAAGAGGAGTTCCGGAACCGCCAGCCTCCCACCAGAATTCCATCGACGCCGCTGACAGGGGAGCGAGGCGGAGTTCCCGTTCGCCGTCATTGCGAATCGAGGCGGTTACAACAACACCTTCTCCTCCGGAGTAGGACGGCTTGTCCGGTGAAAGAGAAACTGTCACACCCTCCATGACAACCTTGCGGCCGTTTCGTGAACAACCGGCAGTCATGCACACCAAACAGAAGATCACAAGGACTCTGCAGAGAAGCCCGCTTCCGACAGTCCCTCTCCATCCGGTCATCACCGGCATGGGCGAGAATTCGGATATCCTGAATCCTTCGGACCTCATTTCACCTCGCTGCGGGAAGAGATACAAAGCCCCGCATAAAAAACTGGCCGTCATCCACGACTAACGGACACCCAATCAACAACCAACCCATTTGTCACTTGATGCTTCCGAAGACGGCTACGGATGCCCTGGGGCCTCAGTGGTCAAGCGAAGTCGATGTTAGGAATTTAATAAGACTTCACCGAATTCACATCCGGAGCACGTTACGATACACTTCCAACACCTGCTCCGACATGCGTTCGACGGTAAATTCCGCGTGTGCCCGGCGATGGGCCGTTTCGGCCATGGCCATGCGTTTGCTCTGGTTGGAAAGAAGGTCGGCAATGGCTCCGGCAAGGGCCTGGTCATCCGCGGGTGGAACGACAAGGCCGGTTTCTTCGTGAACGTTAAGCCAGGGAACTCCGGTGGGAAGGTCGCAGGAAACAACCGGCAAGCCGGATGCCATGGCTTCGATTTGCACGAGGCCATAGGCTTCCGATGTCAGATGACTCGGCAGCACGAACAGGTCGGAGGCATGCAGGTGTGCGACCATATCGATGTCTTCCAGTTCACCGGGAAAATGCACACGCTCTTCAACCTCCAGTTCCTCCGCAAGGTTCTTCAGGTTGTTGTGTTCCGGTCCTTCCCCGATGATCACTGCATGGACGTTCGGCAAACCACGCATGGCGGAGACAAGGAACTGAAGTCCCTTGTAGTAACGCAGCTTTCCAACGAAACACACCAGGGGAAAGCCTTTGTACTGACGTTTTACGTCGCGAGCCCGGGCAGCGGCTTCGGCCGTCCGTTCAAAACGCGTCAGCGGCATTCCCAGAGGGACAGGATGGCACTTCTCCCGAACGGCGGAGAGAAATTCGGAATGGTCGATCAACCGTGGTGAGGTTGGCATAACAACATCGACGTTTTCCAGAAACTTTCGAAGCAACGGTCCGTAAACACCCATGGCCCACTTCTGCCGCACAACGTCGCTGTGCCATGTGGCCACGACTTTCCCGGCGGGCCGAGCCATCAGCCAGGAAACGTCTCCGGTGGGATTGGGGATGTGGAAGTGCCAGATGTCGGCCTTCAGCCGTTTGAGCCACAGGGGAAAACCCGGTGACACTGGAGCGGAAAGCAACCGCCCCAACTCTCCCACTTCGATGACGCGCACGTTGCCGTGCTGGCGCTCGAGGGAGGAGCGCTTGCGGGAATTCACCAGAACGGTGAATTCGAAGCTTGAGTCCAGTGCGTTGACGCCGTTCGCCATCCAGTTGATGGAGCGCTCGATGCCGCCCACGATGGGCGGCCAGTAGTCCTTGTAGACGTGAACGACGTGGGGCATGGGCGGTTCTCGTGGAAAGGGTACACGGGACTGACCGGGTAAACTCAAGCGGCAGATGGGGTGGCGGGTTTCTGTTTTTCATTCGCGGGTCCGTCGAGTTCTGCCGTTGGCGGCTTTTCGTCCTCGTCTCTGTCTGCGCCTTCGCCACCTGGGTCTTGCGGTCTTGCGGTCTGGTCTTGCGGGTCTGCCGGTTCATGGTCTTGTGGCCTTGCTTGTTGGGTCTTGCCAGAGTGGTCTTGTTTCTTTCTTTGACGAAGGCGCAGATGGAGATGAGGGTGGTCAGGTTTCACGAGAGGGGTGCGCGGCCTCTCTCGATTCGAACCTGACTGGCAATGATTTAACCACAGACTGATTTCCATTTCAGGAATCCGTGGGAAATATGGGAGGATTGGGAAACTTTAACGAGAAAGGCTGTTTTGGGAGATATGGGAAATATGGACTATGTGGAAAGTATGGAGAAATGGGGACGTAACGCGGGTCTTTTCAGGAACGGATTTTCGTAACCCAGGCTAAGAGAAGGGGCGGAGTTGCGATGGCGATACCGATTCCGACTCCGAGGGAGAGTGCGAGCGGCACGAAAGTAAGCCGAGTACAACGATGAGGACGTGGAAGGCGGACAATCCGGCGACAAGCCATGAGGAGAGGTTTTCCAGAGCTGTATACCGGCCGAGAGCCGCGATATCCTCTAACGGTTGACACTGGTCGGGTTCCCGTGAACTTCTGACGATGGTATGGGAGTCAGATTGGAGTGACATGGGATGAAGGAGGAGTGGAATGAGGTATTGGAAGAGGGTCTTGTACAGTTCATTGTTTGCCGGTGTTTCCCTGAGCGGGTTTTCTTTCGGGGAGGAATACAACGACACATGGTCTTTCGACCTTCAAACGAATGAATGGGAGGAGTTGTCGCCGGGAGGGGAACCGCCGGATCCAACCCACGGCTGGCGAGCATACTACGATCCGGTCAATCAACGCATGGTGACCAATGCGGGCGGCGTGTCGCAGCTCAGCCTGGAGAAGGGGCAGGAGACATGGTCTCCGATGAACCGGCCGGAAAACCGTGCGCTCGGGCTCAATTACAGTCATGAGCGAAATACCGTCTATCGCCCCCGAATAACCGGAGTGGAGTTCTGGGTTCTCAGCGATGACTCTGTCGGCACGGACCCGGTCGAGGACTGGGACTGGACGGGTCTTGTGGGAAGTCACGCGGTCGATGATGAACGCAATCGGCTGGTGGATTTCGGCCGGGGCAGACTGGTTACGTATGACTGGAATGAAACAGACTTCAACTATGTGGCGAAAAGGCTTCCATTGCAGGGTGATGTTCCTCTGACGGTGGACTTTCACGAGGCGAAGGTCGATGCCGAGGCTGACAAGATGATCATCTTCGGAGGAAACGCCGGGGACGGTCATATCTATCCGGACTATGAGGGTGAAACGTTCGAGCTGAACCTGGAGACGGACACCTGGGCGCGAGTCGATCCGGATTCGGAGCCTTCTCCGCGAGGGCAATATGCCACGGCCTGGGATGCAACCAACCGGCAGATGTATCTGTTCGGCGGGCTGTATCGGACGAGTTTCGATTTTGCCACGGTGGAAACATATAACGACTTGTGGGTTTACGACAGTGCAACGCAGTCCTGGCAGGAGATTTTCGCATCCGGCAGGCTGCCGGAATCACGACGGCAGCCATCCATGGTGTTTGATGAAGAGAATCGCCGATTGATTCTGTTTGGTGGCGAGGGTTTTGGCAGAACGACTCCGGTCAGAGCCAGAATCACGATTCCCGCCGGCGGGCGGCGCGTCGGTGGAAACCGCGTGACTGTGGCGGCGGAACTTACCCGGGGCACACCGGAGGCAACGAAGTCGATCTTGTTCCAGTATCGACAGCCAAGCAAAACGGGTTCGTGGGCGGATATCGCACCAGCCAATGTGAACCACACGAATCCCGATGCAACGAATCCTTATTTCGTTCACTGGGATGTGATGTCTTTGCCGAACGGACCGGTCGACATCCGGGCGGTTGCGGAGAGTAACGGCGGCCTCCAGGACCGGAACCCGGAGTACAAAACGGTCACTCTGGACAATACCAATCCGGATTCCAGCGAGGTCATCGATGGCGATGCGGTCCTGGTCACCTATCGAACTTCGGCGGGCTTTGGCGATGCTGGTGTCGGCGAGGAAAACGCGGACGTCACCGGTGTGCTCCGCGTGCGATACGGTCCCGGGACGACAACCGCGGATAACACGCTCAGCCTGCAGTTCACGGAAAGTGGTTTTTTCGCGGGCAGCGAGGAAGCGTTGACGAGAATTGAGGCGAAAGCCGATTTGCAAAACGGTGAGTTGAATGGCCCTCTTTCGGTTATTTTCACGTATCCGGATGCGAACAACGACGGCGTTGTCGATGGCACGAACGTCGATGTGGAGAGTCTTCTCATCCTGGGGCGAGGTCCCGACGGCACAATCTTCACGCTCGATGATGTGAAGGTTGAGAGCGACAGGAAACAAGTCACCGGGCTGTCAATGAAGAGCGGGCACTTCGCTTTGGCCGGCAAGGGCGAAGTGCGTTCGGATGTCTTTCTCTTTCGTTGAACAAGGCTCACCGGGACTCGTGGTCTTCACGATGAGGCGGAGCTGTAGGCTTTGAGGCCACGGCTCCAGAACCAGAGGGTGAAGGCCACGGTTCCGGTGAAGACGAGCAGCACGTGGCCGATGCGGGCGGGGGTGATGCCCTCGAAGAGGATCCACGTCGGGTAGGAGCTTATCAGAGCACAGGGGAGAATGGTGAGAACGATGCGCTGTATCCAGGCCGGGTAGATGGTGTGGGGGCGTTCGCTGAAATCCGACACGAGATAGAGAAGTTTGCGCAAACCTTCGTGGCCGGTGGTCCAGAATGTGGGAATCAGAAAGCAAACGCTTATGAGAGAGAAGGTGATGCAGCCCAGGAAGACCATCACGACAAAAACGGCGACGGGAAGAAACCCCAGGGGATCGGGATAGCGGGCGATGGCCCAGACAAGAACGCCTGCGGCAATGAGGAGATTAAGGAAGGAGTTGGCGGCGAACTCTCGCAGAGTGAGTACGAAGATGGAGGACACGGGACGCACAAGGTAGTAGTCCAGATCGCCCTTGTTGATGCGGAAGGGAAAGTGCCAGATGCCGGTGGAAAAGACTGTCATGTAAATGGCATCGCAGAAGATGAATCCGGCGGTAAAAACGAAGGTCTGGTCGAGAGTCCAGCCGCCCAGCAGGGACGTGTGCAGGTAAAGAACACCGAAGAAGGCAAAAGTCACGACATAGTAAACGATGTCCATGACGATTCGAAAGAAGAAGTCGAAGCGAAACTCCATGGCGCGGCTGAAGGCGAAACGCAGGAAGTAAAGGTAAAGAACCGGATAGCGGAGAAGCATCAGATTCCGACTCCGGTGTACTGGCGGTCACCGCGCGCCCAGACGATGCGGGTGATGATTCCGACAATGACAATCCAGACGGCACAAACGATGAATCCGCGCAGTGTTTCGACGGATGTCGTTTCGCCTGTGATCACGCGAACGGGAAAGGAGTAGAGGTACTCGAAGGGGAGCCATCGCAGAACTTCGCGCATGCCTTCCGGGAAAACCGCCAGAGGCACAAAAACGCCGCCGAGGAAGTACGAGAGAAAGCGTGTCATGGCGTGAAGACTCCAGACATTGTCCTGCCAGAAGGCGACGGCTTCCAGAGGCCAGGCCAGAACGAAATGAAGAAAGTTCGCCATCATGAGGGCCATCACACCGGCCAGAAGAGCTGCCGGTGTGAAGGAAATGTCGTTCAGAATTCCAAAGAAAAGGTGAGCCAGCGTTCCGAAGACAAGAACCTGAACGAAACTGATGGCAATGTGGCTGAGATGAGAGGCGTATTTGAAGAGAAAGTAGGACATTGGATAGAGGATGTATTTCGTCAGCGAGCCGTCATAAATCTCATCGCTGATGTCGGTCAGATCCTCGCCGCCCTGGACGAACTGCCCCACGAGCCACACCAGTATGTAGTACACGATCATGCCGGAATACGTGTAGCCCGCGATCACCTCGCTTCCGGATTCGGAAAAGATCGCCTGCCAGATGAAGAGGGAGAGCGCCACCGGCAGAACAAATCCGAGAATGGTACTGACCCAGAAGTCGAACCGGTAGCTGAAGGCGAGGCGCATCTCCATCGAGAGCACGGTCAGGAAAAGGCGGGGTGTCATGATTCCCCGCCGGGCTTTGTCATGATGTTCTCGATGATGGTACCGACATCCTCTTCCTCGATGGAAAGATCGATCACCGGCAGAGTGCTCATCAGGTGCGCGGAGGCGGCGGCCACTTCGGCGCGAGGCACATGCAGCCGCACTTCCTCGCGGGAACAGGCAATGACCTCGCCGAGTTTGTCGAGGCCGCCGGTGTCAGGCGCGGTCGTCGCGCCTTCCTGGAGCCGGACGGCCACGATTTTCGTCGATGCGAATCGATCAACGACGTCCTTCAGTTGCCCGTCGAAGACAATGCCTCCCTCGCGCAAGATGATGATCCGCCGGCACAGATGTTCAATGTCCGCCATGTAATGACTGGTCAGAATCACCGCGGGCCTGTGTTCGCGCTGATAGCTCTGGACGAATTCGCGGATGGAGCGCTGTGCGGAAATGTCGAGACCGATTGTCGGCTCGTCGAGGTATACAACTCGCGGATCGTGCAGCAAGGCGGCGATGAGTTCCATCTTCATGCGCTCGCCGAGTGACAGGCGCCGCACCTGCGTTGTCAGCAGATCTCTGACGCCGAGAACGGCCGAAAGCCGTTCCAGGTTTTCTTCATAACGTTTGCGGTCAATGCGGTAGATTTCGCGCAGGAGGAGAAAGCAGTCCGCGGCGGGCAGATCCCACCACAGTTGCGCCTTCTGACCCATGATCAGAGCGATTTGCCGTCGCAGCCGATTGTCACGCTCCCAGGGTTTGTAACCGAGAACGGATGCTTCGCCGCTGCTGGGGTGAATGATCCCCGCGAGCATTTTGACGACTGTGGTCTTGCCGGCCCCGTTTGCTCCCAACAGGCCAACGATCTCTCCTTCACCAACGGAGAAGCTGACTTCATTCACTGCCCGCTTTTCGATCGTCCTGCGGGCAACGAGGGATTTCATCGAGCCCCAAAGGCCCGGTTCCTTCCGGTGAAGATGGAAGGTCTTTGACAACCGACTGACGGTGATCATGAACGGAACCGATGCGTTAACGCCTCAGGTGAACTCCTCGACAACCGCCTCGTCCAAGCCCGACGGCATTCCCACCCGGATGGAATTTGTAAACAACCAGGGGCGCCCGTCAACCCGCGCCTCGAGGCGGTAGACGCCGTCGCCCGGCGATGGAAAGTTCAGCTTGTCAGCACCTCCCCAGAACAGCGGGTGGCCGTTTCGACGCAGGACAACCTCTGCCTGAGCAGGCAACCGGACATCAATCCATCCACGCCGCTTTCCTGCGGATGGAACAGTCTCGCCAACGTGGGCAACGCTGCCGTCATCGCTGATGTACGCAAATACCGCGGTGCTGGCATCGCCAACGGTGAAGTTATAGATCCATGAGCTTCCGATTCGAAGTGCCTGCCACAACTTGCCGCAGGCGACCCGCGGGTCTTCCGGCAGCTCATCGCAGACGACGGCGGTGCGGATCGTCTTGAAGGCAAGCTCGTAGGGAAACAGTTCCTTCCAGTCCAGCAGCGGATCCCGCCGCAGTCGTGCATTGACGGTGCCAACGGCCGGCAGGGGGCGATCTTTTAACACCGCGTCCCATTCCCGCAACAAACGCCGGGCCGGACCTTCAAGTGCCTTGTCGGGGCGATGCAGGTACTGCATTGCAAACCGTCCGTCGGCATGAACCAGGTAGTCGTCAAAAAACGACCAGAGAGCGAAGAGGTCGGTTCGCATCAGAGGCAGCGGCGCGGGAAGGCTTCGCCGTTCCCGGCCATTCTGAAACTCATAGTGGAAACCAAGTGCCGCGCCTTCTTCCTCACGTGTTTTCGAGAGTGCCGCGTCAACCAGAGGAATTTCACCGATGAGTTTCCGGGCGTCGCACGCCAGGAAGGATCCGTCATCGCAATGAACCTCTTCGGCAATGAGGACCAGCACTCCATCATGCCAGCCTCTGAGCCGCCTGGCTTCCGAGGCTTCCTTCACATCTGAAAGGACAATAAAATCCAGCCCGCAATGCCGGGCCGCCGCGATCACCTCTTCCACCGGCGGCCCCATGGTGCGGTCGGTCCGCACCTGCAAAACACCGTTATAGACTCGTTGTTCGGTGCTCATATATGATCCCGCGATTCGGCCGGAAGGCCAGAAACGGCTCCCTTACAATCGTTTCCCGACGGAGTAATCGTCACGGAGGTTGCGTGGTGTCAACCTTGCCGCCAAACCAGATCGCAAAACAAGGGGGCGGTTCCGGAGAAATTCATGATGCTTCGCCGCCCCGGCAAACGCCCTCTGATCCTCGGATGCGCCTCTGTTCTCGTTCTCACCTGCGGGCTTCTTTCCTGTGTGGCCTGCGCGATGCCGCCGGGTCCACGGGCCACAAAAGACCAAATTGCCATGCTGTCCCGTGGCGAGGCGAGGGACGGGGACAATCGAAGGATTTCCTATCTGCACGGCGGTTCGAAGGAGGAGCGCCGCGTCATCTATATTCACGGGACCCCCGGCAATGCGACAGCATGGACGGACTTTGTCGTCGAGCCGCTGGAGGGCACTGAGTCCGTTGCCGTGGACCGTCCGGGATTTGGGGAATCCGCCGAGTCAGGAGCCGTGCCGTCGATTCGAGAGCAGGCCGCGGCTCTTGAACCGTTCCTTGTCCAGCGCAAAGGAGAGTGGCCGATTCTCGTGGGGCATTCCCTTGGCGGCCCCATCGCGGCCCGTGCCGCCGCGGATTATCCGGATCGCGTCGGAGGTCTCGTCATCGTCGCCGGATCACTCGATCCCGAACTCGAAAAGGTTTACGCCGTGCAACATGCCGGTGAATGGAAAGCGGTGTCCTGGCTGATGCCATCCGCACTCAAACATTCGAACCGCGAGCTGATCCCGCTGGAAGGCGAGCTGCGAATGCTGGAGCCTCTGCTCTCAACAATTGCATGTCCTGTTGTGATCGTACATGGAACGGAAGACGGGCTGGTTCCGTATGAGAATGTTGCTTTCATGCAAAGGCACTTCCCGCCTGAAAACATCGTCGATGTCATCACGCTGGAAGGAGCCAATCACTTTTTGCCGTGGAACGCGGAGGAAAAAGTCCGCGAAGCAATTCGTCTTCTCTCCGGATCCCCATGAACCGGACGTCAGAACCGTGCCGTCAGGTCTCAGGGAAAGCAGCCCGTTCGTTCAACTCTCCGGAGAAAGTACTCATCGGGCCGAAGGGGCAGCTCTCTTACAAGTTCACCCGGGACGCTGAACAGAAGCCGCTCCGGCATAAGCAGCAGATACTCTCTCTCTGATTTGACCTCCAGCGTCGATGCCGGAGACAGAACCGGAGTGCCCGGAAGGTCCTCTCCTTCCAGCTTTGCCCTGAGTTCGCGACCGTTGACAGAGACGATAACGAGTTCTTCGATTGCGTATGTATAGATATCCAACAACCGCTCAATCGTGAGTGGTTCTCCCTGCCAGTTGAAATCGTGAAGGTCGAAAAGCGCCAGTTCCGCTTCCGTTTCCTCAATCAACGCAGCGGACATCGTCTGAACGAAGGCCGTTTGATCGAGTTTCGACAGTGTTTTCGTGGCGTCGCAATTAATTATGAAGGGGTCCGCGGAAGGTGTTTCGCCGGCGGCGGCAACGTTCCATCCGCTGCCGGTCCGTTCAAACAGCGCGAAGGATGCCTCCGCGGGAGTCTTCAAAGATGTTCCGTTCACCGTGATGGATTCCGCGTTTCGCAGTGCGGCGTTCGCAAGTTCCAGAGCAAATCGCGCAACGCCTTCCGTGGAAACCGTGACGGTTCTGTCCTCCACTCTCGCATCGATTGTTGCGGTGGAGGGAAGGTTGTCCGTTTCCAGCACCCTTAACCACCATGCGTTACCCTTGCGGGGCGTGCGCACGGCAAGACGCACGTGCTCCGGTGATTCGTTTCGGCGATGAGCGGCAAACCAGGCAAAAGCATCGTCAAGCGAATCGCCGATCAGTCCGCTTGAGTGCCCGTAACCATGAGTTTCCCGGTACCGATACGAGATTCCCAGTTCCGCCAAACGGGCTGCCGGCCGGCGGGAGTTTTCCGCTGACACAATGGGGTCTGTCTCGTCATGAATGATGAAGGGATTCAGTCCGTCCGCTGACGGCAGCATATCCATGGGCGCGAAACCGGACATGGAGACAACCGTCGCGAAGGCATCCGGGTTCCGCAAAGCAATCCACCATGTTCCCCAGCCGCCCATCGAGTGGCCAATCAGGCAGACACGTGCCGGGTCAACCGGGTGATTCCGCTTCGCTTCCTCAATGATGTCCAGGACATCCTGCTCCGCCGCACCCCGATACCAGAAATTGCCGCGTCCGTAAGGCGCGGCGGCAATATAGCCGTACTGTGCGGCCGCTTCCTTGATCGGGGTGAGATCAAACCAGGCGTTCTGATCGACGCCTTTGCCGTGGAGAACCACCACCAGGGGAAGAGGCTCTCCGGCTTTGGCTTCCCCGGGAAGAAACAATCGATAGGGCTGCTCTGTTCCGTCCCAGGTACTCTTGAACGTCAGGGCGTGATCTCCCGGTTCAAGGCCATCCGTGTATGCGGCTTTCGTCGGCATCAGCAGTCCCAGCAGGAAAAACAGCAAGAGTGTGCGCATGGAGTGAGTCCTCCGGCCATGAAGTGCGTGAAATCGCGCCGGCGTGGCAACCACGGATAAGACGGGCTTGCCCGGTGAGACTCCCACTCTCACTGTTTGTGGTCATTCTGAACCGGAGGTGGACCATGCTTCGCCACAGATTTGCCGCCGCCGCTCTCTCCGTCTCTCTGCTGGTGGGTGCGACGAGCTGCAGCACAAAAACGACAACGCTTTTTGGGCCGGATATTCAGGCGGCGGACGCAACGGGTCTCGACTACGTCACGGTGGCGGGTCTCGTTGAAAAGCCCCTGTATGAAATGACTGAGCAGGAAATCGATGCCTACCTGGGCTTTGCCCAGGCGCGCTATCCCGATCTTCGGGAGCGCATCGTGCATCTGGCCCGCAAGAATGTGGGACAGCCCTACGAACTCTATCTGCTGGGTGAGGCACCCTTTGAGTTTTACGATCCGCAACCGCTCTATTGCATCGACCGAAGCGATTGCGTCGTGTTCAGTGAGCATACCTACGCCTACGCCATGTCTCACGACTGGCCGTCGTTTTTCACAATGCTGCAGCGCATTCGCTACAAGGACGGGCACATTGGCGTGGCAACGCGCAATCACTACACGGAGGCGGACTGGGACCGGAACAATTCGTGGCTGGTTCGCGACGTTTCGCGTGAGCTTGCCGGTGAGGATGCAAACACCTACACTCAGAAAGTCGATCGCTCAAAGTTTCTGAAGAAACGCTACAAGCTCGAAGCGGACATTCCCGTTGAAACGATCGAGGAGGACTACATTCCACTGGAGAAAATCGCGGACATTGAAGGCGAGTTGCAAAGTGGCGACTTTGTCAATTTCGTGCGAGGCAAAAACGGCGGCAAGTGGGTGGGTCATGTCGGTCTTGTCGCCGTGGACGAGGACGGCACGGTGAATGTCATTCACTCAACGCCGCCAAAGGTGCGCGAGGAACCGCTCTCCGTGATTGTTGCCCGCTCCATTGAAAGTATTCCGGAACGTCAGAAGGAAGACAAAGCCATCCCTCACGGCTTCAAATTCCTGCGTCTTGCAGACGACCCGGTCGCAAATCTCCGTGACATCGACGGCGAAGCCGCTCCGAAGGTCTTCGTTCCCGGCGGTACCGCAATCGCGCAGCCTCTGCCCGGCAAGTAAACAACGAACTTCCATTAACAAAGGTACGGCCCCGGATTGCTCCGGGGCCGTGCGATTTCCTCCCAAACCAACGTTCGGGATTCTTACGGATCAACGGCAACGGAGGTGCCGCCGGCGGTTACAAATTCCGCCGCCGAGAGCAGTTGCCACTTGCCGATGGATACCTGACGGGAGGTCGGAATTCCTGGAGGAGCCTGACCGGCGGCAAACTGAACGTCCCAGCCCCAGTTGCGAACGGGAGGGCTGTAGTAGCCGCTGTTGGTGCCGTTGCCGGTATCCTTGTCCCAGGAGACTGTTGCGACGCGGCTCTCCCACAGATTCAGCATCGAACCACGATAGGTGTGCGTGTCGCCGCTCCATCTTTCGAGGTAGCGGTAGTAGTTTTCGCCGCCTCCGCCATACTGACGATACTTGGTCGGGACGTTACCAGAGACAAACACCGCGTTCGTTTCCGTGGACGAGGCATTGGCTCTGGGGCCGTTTCCGCTGCCACTGGAATAAGTCGAGTCGCTGAAGGAATTCGACAGAATGTTGATGGAGTCACCCGCCAGCATCAGTGGAATCTTGTTGGTGTCGTTAACATCCCCCTTCGTATACATAGGGGCGTTTGTGGCGATGCTGATTCCCTTGTAATCCTGAATACCGGAGTTGCTAGTGATCACGCTCAAATCAGCCGCATTCTTAATCCGAACACCGGGTTGCTCGCCGGACGGAGTCACATAATCAGAGGTTGCCGTTGCGGGGTCTTCCATCGAATTCGGCTTGTTGAAAACGTAAATGATGCCGTCGTCTATGGTGTTGCTGCTCCCGCTGTTTTGCTCGTCAACGGGGGTGTTTGGGTTCCTGAGGTTAAACCCGCCCTGAGCTGCGGTGACGTTATCGAAGTAATCCGACATTTTTGTCACGTCGATGTCGAACAGATTGACATCTTTCTCCTCACGGCCGTTGTAGATCTGCGTGTTCTCAAAGAAGGTGTGGTTCTCCATGACCCCATCGTTGTCCGTGTCTTCCTGCCAATAAAGTTTGGTGAACTCGTTCTTTGTGATTGTCACTGTTCCGTCATTGGCCTGCGTCACGTCGAGACGATAGGCTTTGACAGGGGGATCGTTGTTGACCGGATCGTCGGCATACGCCTTGAGAGCGTTTGCCATGTCTGTCTGGCTGGTATATGAATCCCAGCCGGGCTGAGGTTCAAAGATGACCGAGGCCTGATAGGCCAGGTTCACGCGGAACTTGTCCAGACGGGGGTCATTCACATTAGGGTCCGAATCCGCGTCCGCATCATTGACGGTTGTGAAAACACCTTGTCCGGTCGTTACATCGTAGACGGGACGCATGTTGTCGTCGTCCCGTGGATCGATCTGCGACTCGTAGCCAGGGGGTTCCACGAGCAGGTAGGGATTCTCTTCCGTGCTGATGGGAAGGCGTACCTTGTCGACGCCATGGGAGCGGTCGCGAAGAAAGCCGTCGAAAAGTGAACGCGCCGTGTCCACCCAGTCCGGATTCTCGTCCCAGTATTTTTCGGGGCCGTCGCGCGTATCGATCACGCCATCATTGTTCATGTCATCAATGGTTCCGTCACCGTCACTATCCCAGTCGGCGACATCCCAGTCCGTATGAGAATCGTTGGGAACAACGGAATTGCCGGGAAACCGGGGAGTCCCGTCCGTGTCCGACGGATTGTAAATATGAGACGACAGGAAGCCCTTGTTTTCAGAGGATGTCGATTGATGACGAAGTCTCTGAAGGGTTGTGGCAGCGGCGTCCGGGGTCGCTGACCCGGACCGGTCAGAGGCAATGTTGATCCTCTTGCTGTCCCTTGTATACCAGCCGCGGCGGTCGCCATCCAGCGGGTTATAGATACCGCCAAAGAACCGGCCGGCGACTGTATTGAAGGAATGATAATAAACCTGGCTGCTGGTTGTGAGATACCAGTCCTTGTTCGTGTGAACACGGCCAAAAACGTTGATCGCAGCGCCGCCGTCCAGCTCGAACATGTTCTCGTAGAAGATGGCGTAACGCAGCAACGGCACCGCGAAATAGCTGACGTTGCGTGACACGTAAACGCCAGGCCGTTTGAAGGAACCCGAGTAGGCAAGATTCGACTC
>JANQSL010000184.1 GCA_028284075.1 Candidatus Sumerlaeia bacterium
CGTGGCACAACACCGAACCATCTGGGCTCGCATGCGGCAACCGGACGCTCATAACCGGATCCCGATTGCTCTCAACAGCCTGTTGATTCGTTCGGATGACGGATGGACGGCCCTCATCGATACGGGTATGGGTGACAAGTGGTCACCGCGGATGCGGGAAATCTTCGGAATCCAGCCGGGCAAAGGTCTGATCGGGTCGCTGGCAAAGTATGGAGTCACCCCGCATGATGTCACGCATGTTTTGTTTACGCATCTGCACCTGGATCATGCCGGCGGCAACACGATGAAATCCGAATCGGGAGAACTTGTACCGGTTTTCCCCGGTGCCCGTCACGTTGTCCAGCGTGGTGAATGGGTCGAAGCTCTCAGCGAGCATCCCGCATTGAGAGAAAGCTACGTGGAGGACGACCTGCTTCCCGTTCACGATGCGGGTCTGGTGGATTTTATCGAGGGCGATACCGAGATTCTTCCCGGAGTGCGTGGAATCGTCACAGGCGGACACACCACTCACCATCAGATCTTTCTGGTTGGCGAAGGCGAGAATCAGCTGGCGTTCATGGCGGATCTGTTTCCGACAACGTCTCATCTGAAACCACATTACCACATGGCCTACGATTTGTTTCCCATGACGATTGCGGACAAACGGGAAGAGTTCGCGATGCGAGCCATCGATGAAAACTGGCTCTGCGTCTTCGAGCACGATACGGAGGTGACTTCGGGCCGGATGCACAGGGACGAGAACGGAAAGGTTCGTGTCCGGCCGGTCAATCTTCAGGATTCAGTATTCGTCGAATTCAACATCGAGGACCTGCTTCGCTCCTGAGGCCCGGAATGTAAACTCGAGCACGCGGGACCCGGCACCGGCCTCGATCGGAATACCATCCACCAAAACGCTTCGAATACCGCCCCCCAGTCCGTGAACGCGCACGGACCACATCATGCGATGATCCTGTCTGACGGAGGAATTCTCGATTTCAAGACGAAGCATGCCATAGTCGAGTTCTCCACTAAACGCTGTTTCGCCCAGTATCACCCCGGCGCTGTCGCAATCAACCAACTGACCGGAAACCCGCTCGTTGCTGTAGACATCAAGGAAAGTGACTGACGGAACAACTTCATCGCTATGCTGGCGAACGGGTTCGGATGGAACAACTGATCCGGCTCGAAAGAAAAGCGGCGGGCGACCGGGAGTCGCTTCCACTTCGATCATCGCATCGCCTGTGTAAGGTCGGTCAGTCCAGTAGTGAATCCATTTGCCGGACGGGAGTTGCAAGGTACGGGACGTCTCCCCCGGCTCCCGCCCCGGAGAAATGAGGAGTGCGTCTCCGATCAGCCAGGTGCCGTCCGATGCGGCGCCGGGAGACAAGAGGGCCGGTCCACCGTTCAGAGAGCGCCGAAGCGAGGTTTGAAGATAAGGAAGCAGTTCCATGCGCAATTCCAGCATCCGCCGGACATGTTCTTCACTCTCTTTGTCCAGATTCCAGAACTCCCGATCCCCGGGACCAAAAGGCAGTCTCAACGCAACGAAGGGAATCAGGAATGCGGTCTCAACCACGCGAAGAATCTCAGCGCTCGACTCGGCTGTGGTGGCCGAGAGTTCGACCAGAGAGCCGGATGGGTTCTCCGAGAGGAGATGCAACAACTCTGTCAGCGATGAAGACCAGTCGTGTCGATGCCGGGGAAGGAGAATGGAATCGCTCCGCTCGACAAGACCGAAGGCGCGAATGCGGAGTTCTTCAATGTCCTCCGCAACGCGAGCGCGGGCGCGATGACTCCATCCGTCTGTATGATTCTCAATATCATCAATCAGGAAGGTATCGAGTGGAATGCGGCGATCACGCATCCGACGCGCGGCGCGAACGACATCTCGTGGTGCCGTGGAGCCGGAACGAATCTGATGACAACCAAAGTGCCAGCGGGGAGGAAGCCTGCCGATGTCTTCGGCGAGAGGTTTGGCGAGATTCGAGTCCTGAGTCATGGATGAAATCCTATGAAACCGGTGTCCTGTGTTTGCCGAGAACGCCGAGGAATGCATCCTCGAGCGTGACGGACACTGCCCGGGCGGCGGCTGCAGGTGAGGTGGAGGCAATGCACCGCCAACCCTCGCCGCGCTCACGGGCATAGCGGAACAGAACGTGTGCTCCCCTGGCAAGCAGGTCCTTTCGCAGCGACTCCGGATCATCGCCATTCATCGGCACATCCCAAACAAGGCCTTTCCAGCCGGCTCTCAATCGGGTTGGCGATCCGGTATAAAGCAGCCGGCCTTCGGCAAGAATTCCAACAGAGTTGCAGGACTCTTCAAGATCCTCCACAATGTGTGTGGAGAAGATGACGCAGCGGGTCCGGGCAAGTTCACCAAGAAGAAGACGAACCCGGACGCGTTCGATGGGATCAAGTCCTGCAGTCGGTTCGTCAACGATGACGATGGGCGGAGACTGCACAAGCACGCGCGCGATTCCGGCACGCTGACGCATTCCTCCCGAGAATTCCGCAATGCGATCACCCAGGCGGTCGCCAAGGTTCACACTGTCCGCCGCGGACAGAACGGCTTCGCGACGTGCACCGGGATCGGTGAGGTCGCTGCCCGGATCGGCAAGGCGATTTGCCGTGTGCAGTCTTTGCGCACGCGTGCCGGAACGCGCTGTCAGAATTGCAAAGTACTCGAGATACTCGTAGAGTGTCATCCAGGGATAATGGCCGTGTGTTTGCGGAAGATAGCCGACAAGTGGAGCAAGAGACTCGCCTCCGTCCCGCCATGCGTCGCCGAAAAGCCGCACTGTTCCCCGGTCCGGTGTTTCAAGTCCCGCTATGCATCGGAGCAGTGTGGTCTTGCCCGCCCCATTGGGTCCGAGAAGGCCGAAAAGACCGGGTTCGATAGCGAGAGACACACCCTTCAGTGCCTCAAAACCGGTCCTGGGCCGGTGACCGATGGGAATTCCCTTCCGTGGAAGAAGGTTGCGGGGGTCGGGCAGTTTGCGAAGCGGATAGATCACACGCACACTTCGAACATCGACCGGCATGCCGTCTGTCCGGTCTGGTCCGGAGCGGATAACTGAAGGAGAGGAAATGCCGGGGAGTGTTCCCGCAGATTTTCTCCGTGTTGATCTCACAATGAATCCAATGTCGCCAAATGAAGAGCGCGCCAGCCGCCAAAGCGAGACCAGGGTGCGGCGCAGGATTCGAAATGAAACTCGAGGAATCCGAACAAAAATCAGCGCAAGACTTCCAACGGAAAATCTCCAGACTTTACGCGGCCAGGAGAGGGGACGCCACTTCCAGAAACTGAATACCGTGACAACGAGCCGCGAACCGGCATTGCCGACAAATTCAATCACACGGAACAGGGACCGCAAAAAGCCGAGCCACCAGGGGCTTGCCCAACGAACAAAGTCCTCACCGATCAGATAAAAGCAGGGAAGCACGATTAATGTCAGAAAGGTTGCACTGGTGAGCCCGCCGAGAACGGTCACGGCCACGGGACGCCACTGCGACTCCGCATCACCCACAAGCGCCATGGGCAGGAGACCCAGGAATGTGGTCATGAACGTCATGACAATGGGACGAAGACGCTGGTCCGCCGCCTGGAAGATTGCGCGAAGACTCCGATACTTGAGCTCACGGCGATAACGCATCGCCGCGTCCATCAGAACGATCCCATTGTTGACCGCCAGGCCGTTCAACAGAAGCACGCCGAACGCGGCGAGTTCCTCGAAGGGCAAACCGGTAATGGCCAGTGCACAAACGATTCCGATGATCATCAGAGGATTCGTGACAATGATGGTGAAGGGAACCCAGAAGGATTCGAACACCGCGGCCATCACAACATAGATCAGAAGGATACCGACGAGAAGCGCGAATCGAAAGTCGGCGTCACGTTGATCGAGTTCACGCTGGCGGCCACCGAACTCGGCGGCGACACCGCCCGGGTTGGGAATCGCAGCAACGATTTCGCGAATGCGATCCTGCAAGGCTCCCTGGTCGGCGCCGGGAGCCCAGAAATACTCCAGCAACAAGCTGCTCTGGCGGTCCTCGCGCCGCAAATCGGAGGGCGAGAGACTGGTCCTGAAGTTGGTCAAGTCACCGAATGGAACAATAGCTCCGGTTTCCGTGTAAACCGGCAGGTCGCGAACGGCGGCCAGTGTTTCAGCATCCGTATTGGTCACACTGATGGTAACGTCCGTACGATTCTCTCCATCACGCAACACCAGGCCGGAAATGGCACCGGAGCTGCGTGTTGCACTGACATACTGACCCAGAGTCTGCGCATCAATATTGAAGAGTTTTGTTTTTTCGCGATCAACACCGGCGAAGTATTCCGGCTGACGATTATCCTCAACGGCACGCGCGATGGTGATGTCCGGAATGAGTTCGATGGCGGATGAAAGGCGTGCGGCATAT
>JANQSL010000222.1 GCA_028284075.1 Candidatus Sumerlaeia bacterium
CTTCCGCTTTTCCTCTTCTTCCCTGCGGCGGGCTTCCTCTTCAGCGCGACGGGCGGCTTCCGCCTCCGCCTGCTCCGCCTGGCGGGCCTGTTTGCGACGGTTATCCACCTCCACCATGATGATGCGGACGGCGTTTTCGTCGATTCCGCTGGCAGCCGTAAGCTTCTTTGCCAGCTTGAATCCCTGAGTCGTCAGGTTGTCACGAAGGTGCTCCACCTCCGTAATAGTCTCCTTGGAGCTCAGACTCAATAGCTTGGCGAGTTCACTAATTCGCATAGAATCTCCGGCTTGAGGTGCGCCCGAGCGCGCCAGTCAGTTAGTCCCGACAGTTAATCGTGTTCAATTGACTGAATTTCGGGGGTGTGCGGCGGGTGCCGACTTCGGCACAAAACTCCGGGCCCGTGGCGTGTTAGACATCCTTCGTGGCATTACGGCCAGCGCGCTGACGGGGGCCTTGATCAGCGGGTGGCCACGCAACCCCGCACGGCCTGTCCCGTCAAGGGAAAGTCCCGACGGCATCTCGAAGGTGCGAAGCGGTAAAAATGCTCCATCGGGAAGCCCGGGAAAGCAAGCCCGGCGATGGCCGTCGGAAAAAGCCCTTGAGGAGAGACGCCTCTCAAGGCTTTAAGCTCCCGCATTCGTCGCGTCCAACCGGCTCCGGGCGAAGCCTTTGATTTGACTTCGTTTAAATCGAGCCACTGCCTGAGTGACGGAGAAGGGATACCCGGTGAAGCGTCATCTCTCCACCACCCTCGACGCCGGTTCCAACTGGCTCGGAGTCGATTCCCGCCCGACCTCCACCGTATCGATGCTGCGGGCACGGAAGAACCGGTACTTTGTGATCGGGGCTGCGGTGGTCGTGGATGCCCTCCTGCTCATCGCTGCTCTCGCGGGAGCAAACGCCCTTTGGTTCCGTTTCGACGTCCCTCCGGAGAATGTTCTTTTCTATCAGCACTTTTTCGGCGCCTACATTATAGCGAAGATCGCCGCGTTGCTGGGCTTCGGTCTCTACAACACCTCTGCTTTCGAGATCCGCAGCCTCACGGTCTTTTCCATCATAGAGTTCGTCGCCGTTACCACCATCCTGGAGCTGGGCGTTGCGACCGCATATTTCTTTTACGCCGAGACCGAGGCGTATCGGTTTTCCCGGCCGGCTCTGGCGCTCAAGGCGGGCCTTGAGATTGTTGCTCTGAGTGTGGCGCGCATTGCTCTCGTTCGCTTTGTCGAGCAGTTCAGACTGCTTCAGCATCGCACCCTCGTTGTCGGGACGGCCGCCGCGAACGTGAAAAAGCTGCTGAGCAGCGGCCACGAAACGGCTGCCCGTCGCGTGGTTGGCTATTTGGATGAGCAGCCTCTTCAGGAACGCCTTGAGAACGAAGCCGCCTTCCTGGGGAAGCCCGAAGAAATCGGCAGGGTCCTTTCAGAGCAGAAGATCGACGAGCTTATTGTGCTCTGCGATATCGACACCCGCAGCCGGGTGCTCAGCCACGTCCTGAGCCACTCTCTCAGTATCAAGGTGCTTCCCCGTGGCCTCGAGTCGGTCCTTAGCAAGCGCCACACGTACGAGGTCCACGATATTCCTCTGGTCGAGATCAACCGCAACAGCATGTCTCTCACCACCGTAGTCGGCAAACGCCTCAGCGATCTGTTGTTTGCGGGCTTTGGTCTCCTTTTGAGCGCCCCCTTCTTTGCACTGCTCTGGATCGTTTATCGTGTTTTTCACGGCGGTGACATGATCTACACGCAGGAGCGCATCGGCCGCGACGGCCGGGTTTTCACGGTCTACAAGATTCGAACGATGGTAAAAGACGCGGAGAAGCTCTCCGGCGCCGTAAAGTGTCATGGTCGGGATCCCCGCGTCTTCGGACTCGGGTGGGTTCTGCGGCGCACCCATCTGGACGAGCTTCCCCAGCTCTGGAACATCTTCAGAGGCGACATGAGCCTCGTGGGGCCGCGCCCGGAACGTCCTCAGCTCGCCGCCGAGTACCAGGCCGACGATCCATCATACAACCTGCGCCATGTGGTCCGTCCGGGGCTCACGGGCCTTGCTCAGGTCAAGGGAAGCTACGACACCAACTACGACTCCAAGCTCTTCTACGATCTGCTCTACGCCTTCAATGCCACCCTGCTGATGGACCTGCAGATCATCTACTACACACCAAAGTACATCCTGGCCGAGCTTTTTGGCGAGAAGAACCAGTACTGACACTGCTTGCCATCGGCCTTGACGAGACCATTGGGACTGCCGTAGCCAATCCGCCCTTCCCGAGAGAGGAACCTCGGGCGGGCAGCGTCAGTGGCGGGTGTAGCTCAGTCGGTTAGAGCACTGGATTGTGGTTCCAGGGGTCGCGGGTTCGAATCCCGTCATCCGCCCCACCAACGCAACACCGCGCACCCGTAGCTCAGCCTGGATAGAGCACTGGTTTCCGGTACCAGGTGTCGGGGGTTCGAATCCCTCCGGGTGTGCCATACAAAGCAAGTCATATCAAAAGTCCAAACATCCCGGCGGCAGCCGGTAAATTTCCGGCTGCCGGCTCTCTTTATTCAGACCCGCACCATTGTTTGTTTGCATAAATGCAGCCCCGCATTCTTCGCGGAAAAAACGTAACTCTCTGAACAGTACCCGTCACCATCCCTGACGACGACGCCAATCAGCTGCATTGCGGGCGTGACACGAGACCCACCAGAACCCTTAAGTTGCTCGGATTGTCCTCACCTGCCCCCGTGAGTGATACTGGCGATAGTACCTCTGCTCGGTCGTGTGATGCTTCCCGGGCATCAAGGCCTTCTTGAATCGGCGGTCAAAACCCAACATACAATCCGGACTCGTTCAAGGAGGGCACGTCAACCTATGGCTGCCAAGGTTCAAAGAGTATCCCTAGCCGCGCCCAGACCTCGACTTTCGACTATACTGTGTGTTCCGTCTATTGTCAGATGAAACGAACCGTAGCGTCTGGAGGATATCAATGGAAGTTGCTCGTTCAGTGGGAGAACTGGTGGGGGTTATCTCCGAAAGAGTTTGTAGGGAAAAGGCGATCCTTTGGTTTAGAGGCCAGAGACTATCCACATGGAAGTTAGTGCCAGCTGTGTGGAGATCATATGACAAGGCCGGTGAAAGGGATCTCACCAACCGGTTTAGATCGCGGACAGGGACGCGATACTCTCAGCGTATTGACTACGATGATTCTGCTGCATGGCTCAGCCTTATGCAGCATTATGGACTTCCTACGCGGTTACTTGACTGGACCCGCTCTCCGCTTGTTGCACTCTTTTTCGCCCTAGAGGATTACCTATATTCCAACTCTGACACATTAGAAGACGCGACGGTTTGGATTCTGAATCCACATGCCCTAAATCAAATCGAGATCAATGAGGAGGTTACCCCCCTAGTGAGTTCTCATACATGTGAGGCATTCCTTGATCCTGCCTTCACGCACAGAAATTCTGAGCCGAACAAGTATATCGCCACAATGGCGGCGGAATCTGATCTGCGCATCTTTGTGCAACAGGGTTGTTTTACAATACATTCGAATCAAACAGCATTGGATGATCATCCCCAGGCTACGCAGTTTCTATCGAGGATAAGATTGCCAGCTGAGTCTATAGAGCGACTAGCCTTTGAAATAGACCTTGCGGGTTTTCGAAAAGGTGACATTTATCCTGATCTCGGGAATCTAGCCAAAGAACTAAGAGATCGGAGAATTGTGTATCCACTAAAATCGAGCCCATGAACCGAGTTTGACTCCACGAGTCAGTGCAGCTGACAGGGAGATTGTCTAGCCAGTACTTAAGCGGGTTCACGGTGAAAGACGACCGAACTGCACTACCTGCGCTTCTACCCGGATGAAGGAGCCGACGCAACGCTAGCCATACCGTAACTGGAAGCGGTGGAGGCAAGCACGAGAGCAATTGCGCTTTGACCGTTTGGGCGATGCTCACTGCATAATCTTGTGTTGCGCTCTGCACAGGAGCGGCGAATAAAAAACGAAAAGGTCAAAATGATGCCAATTCACCGCTTCCACAGCCCAAACAAAAACGATGCGGGAAGATGGCTCTCACTCTATGAAGAACTTTTCTCTGGTACAACAGTGGTTGGAAGGTTAGGAGAGTTTGTGAGGTCCCCCGACTCCATCGCTAGACCATGGTTCGCTCTTTGGCTCGCTCGGATGGAACATTACGACAAGACATCGGAGGAGAATGTTGGAATCGGAAACAAAAGTGGTCCAGAGCGCTTAATGAGTAGCGAGGACCTCTATGCACTCCAAGCCGCAATTTTCCTTGTCGCAATCGCGATGTTTCCAGAAGCGAAGGCGAAAGGTGATCTAGTCGACAAGACAAGTGGGCCGTTTTTTGGATGGTTAGGGGCTACTCCAATCACCTCTGCCTTTTTGGAAGATTTCGGTGCCGTTGGTGACGGCCCTTCAAACGCAGAGGACTACGGGCATGCAATAGCAGTTCTCTATCAATACATTGTTCCCTCGCACGTTCGACATGTACTTGGTGAATACTACACCCCGAGTTGGCTTGTTGATTTTGTACTTGAAGAGGTAGGCCTCGCCAAAGTTTCTGAGCCCTTCAGACTGGTGGACCCGACATGTGGTTGCGGTAGCTTCATTGCGAGAGCGATAAGACTGCTTCAAGACTCGCCCGATGTACTGCGAGATTCGCGTTTCATCGGATACGATATCAATCCGATAGCAACAACTCTCACGGGACTGAGTATACTTGCGTGGGAAAACGAACTTGGGTTGCGTATAGACCATACCTTAGCGACAGGTGACTTCATCCGTAACTCTGATGCGCCGCGTGTACGACCGGACTCGGTGCATGCTTCGCAGGTTGATTTCATAAGAGATTCCCACGTAGATGCCGAAGGCGAGGAAGAGAACGAAACTGCCACCGGCAATGGTTACGTTACTCTTTCGGATCCTCAGCAGCGCGATCTGGAGCGAGATGCTACAGCATGCGCCCAACAACAGAGTATTGTTGACCGCCCGATTGAGGCAGATTTCATCGTTGGCAATCCTCCTTGGATGACCTGGGATGCACTTAGTGGCGATTATAGAGATACTTTGGCCTCAGAGTGGAGAGAAACGCCATTGGCGGTGCACAAGGGATGGAGAGCGAAAGTGTCAGCTGGGAAGACCGAAATTGCGACACTAGTCGTTTACAACAGTGTCAATAGGTTGAGTAAGGAAGGAACCGTTCTTGGCTATGTTCTACCTTTGTCCGTCTTTCAAAGTAGACATGCAAGCAGGGGTTTCAGAGAATTTCAAACTCTTTCAGGTAAGCGATATGAGCTTACTTATCTCTCGGACTTCTCGCGAGTGAAACTGTTCCCGGACGCTAGCAATCGGCCTTGCGTAGCGAGTTTTACCGTGGCTGAGGGAGTGATTGGGAAGACAGAAGCAATAGAGTGGACTCAAACGAACGGGTTTCTGGAGGGTAACCCCAAGCATCTTTGCCGGATGGATGACAACGATGTCGGTTCGCCACTCGTCCTCGTGGGCGGCGAGGAGAAGGACAGGCTCAAGCTCGTTGGCAAGAGCCACTATCGCGCACGGGGCGGCGTCAACACGGGCGGCGCAAATAGCATAATGTGGTTGAACGTGCTGGAGGAAGACCGAGCGGCAGACACCGTATTGGTAGAGAACATTTGCACAACAAGGAGAAGCAAAGCAAAGCATGAAAAGGGTTGGGTGGAACGCGATGCGGTCAGGCCTCTTCTGGTAGGTACCGGAATAAAGCGTTGGTCACTATCAACAGTGAGATTCCTTATGTTCCCGTATCTACCGGAAAGTCCGAAGGAGGCGATGGCAGAGCGGGAGATTGCATCCCGGTTCCCCCTCGCTCACGCATACTTATTGAGGTTTAGAGAAGAGTTGGCATCCCGAAAAGAGTATCATCGCTGGGGCTGCAGGGGGCCATTCTACGAGTTGTATCGGATCGGACCTTACACATTTAGTCGTTTTCGTGTATTCTGGCAGCACACTGGATTCTCTGGTAAACTGAAGGCGTGTGCGAGTAATTCGGAGTACGATTCTCTCTTTCCAATACCTGACCAAAAAGTGATCTTGATAGGATGCGACTCAGAAGAGGAGTCTCACTTCGTGACCGGCCTCTTGAATTCCAGTATCACCGCTTGGATTCTAACGAGGTACCTCGGTACGGATGCATCTCCTCACATTATGGATTACATTCCGATTCCGAAATTTGATCCTGAGAATCAACTTCATTCTCGGGTCTCCGAACTTTCGCGAGATGCGCATCAGGCGTTGGCCAAAGGGGCGGAGCAGCGCGTAGAAAGAATAGAAGAAGAAATCAATGTTCTTGCCGAAGAGGTTTTCGGGGGGTGAAGCGGAGCCTACCAACCTCGCACAATTGTACTCCATCTCGTCAGGACTTCTTTGCCGAACACCGCCTCGTCTACCAAACCCATATGTATCATGTCAAAAATACGACAGAGATACGAACGTCCGCAATCCCACCATGTAAAGTGATCGTCCACAATTAGGTAGTGTTTGATATCGATGCTCTCTGCCGTTTCCAGTTCATTCACCTCTTCACCATCCAGCATGGTTTCATAGACACCGTCGGCTACCCTACTGCCGAAGGTCGTAGTGCCGTAGTACTCTTTTACTTCCCAGATGGCTTTGGGGTTTGTGATAGATGGGAATGCACCATCCATCCATCGTGAGAATACCCGGAGAGGCTCATTGTTCTTGGTAACTGCAACCAACCCTCTGGGGTTGTCATCAAAGTTTCCGTTACCCAGCTCAGCTTCTGTGAGAATATTCACCATGCAGCCAAGGTAGTTATGATGCTTCTTGGCCCCCTTCTGCTTATTCATTGGCAAATAGCATTTCGGATTGTGGAGTTTCACAAGTCGTTCAAATTCTGACCTGGCTTCTACCTTATTCATGAGGTTCGGTCGGACCTCATTGGTGAGCGTGTCCGCCCGAAAATTAAGATAGGTGACTACCTCGTTCAGAAGCTTGGTGGGAGCGTCATCGCGGTACAGATGCTCTCTGCCTAATCCCCGCTCCTCAATACACGTAAGTACCTCCTCCTGAGTGAACCTTCGCAGAGTCCTCACCTTCTTTCCCCGAGGTGAATAGCCCAAGGTTTCTGAGACGAGCCTGACATGAGCCCAGAAGCCTCTGGGACGAAGATGGAAATCAGGATTCGGAATCATTATAACGCCCGGAGCAATAGTGGCAAATGTCATAAGCTCGCGAATCCTAAGTCGGCTGATCAACCAAAACCCCTGTATCATTGCCATGCTTGGCGATAACCCCAAACACCCGTGACGCGGACGTGACGCGAGACATTCCGACCGGCCCCGGACCTCTCGGACCTGTTTTGGCCACTCATTGACTTTGCTGGAGTTGAATGGTGGAGCTAGGCGGGGTCGAACCGCCGACCTCTGCATTGCGAACGCAGCGCTCTACCAGCTGAGCTATAGCCCCACACGCAAGGGACGCGGAGAGTGTCCGGCACTTCCAGCGCTGTCAAGGCCACTCCACCCGAAGATTCATTGTCTCGCTCAAGCGGCTGCCTGACCGCCATCTCAAGCGGCGGGAAATTCTCTCACCCCGCCGGTTTGCCGTCGGGCAGACTTCTCATGCCGGTACTGAGAACCGGCGCGAAACGTCTCATGATCGATCTGCTTCAGTCCGGCACAAACACCATTCCCGTTCTCTTTCTGATTCTTGGGCTTGGAATTCTCCTAGGCCGGATCAGGGTGCGTGGCTGCTCCCTCGGGTCCGCGGCAGTCTTGTTCGTGGCCATTGTCGCCGGTCACTTCGGCTACAAGGTCCCGCCGATTCTGGTTGAGATGGGCGTGGTTTTGTTTGTGTACGCGATCGGCCTCCAGGCCGGACCGCGATTCTTCAAGACCTTCAAATCAAAAGGCGCCTCCTTCGGCATGCTGGCACTGGCAGCCCTCGCCGCCGGCGGGGGAGCAACGCTGGTGATGGCAAAACTCCTCGGCCTCGAGGCGGGTTTGAGCGCGGGCCTTTTCAACGGGGCTCTGACGAGCACACCCGGTCTCGCGGCAGCCATCGACGCAGCTCCGCCAGGCGACGCTGGCTGGGCGGCTCATGTTTCCGTTGGTTATGGCATTGCCTATCCCTTCGGAGTGGCGGGTGTTGTCTTGTTTGTTCAATTGTTTCCCCGGCTGATGAAGATCGATTTGAAAACCGAGGCTGTCCGCGAACGCGAGCGCCAGCGCGAGCGCCGTCTCGACGGACGCTGGTATCGCGTGACCAATCCGCAACTTGCCGGCCACAGCATCGCGGCGCTCATGGATCTTGGTATCGAGAATGCCAGCGTCACGCGTGTGGAGAAGCCCGACGGTCACGCGCACCCGGCGAACGACGATGTTCTTCTCGAAACGAACGACATGCTGTACGTTGTTTCAAAACCCGATTCCCGCAAGCTGCTGGAAACGGTCATCGGTCCCATTGTCGAAGGCAAAAAACGCCCTCAACGCGACGGCGACGAAGTGATTTCGCGCGACGTGTTTGTGACGGAAACGGCGCTTGCCGGAAAAACGCTGGGAGAACTCGGCGTGCGGGACAAGTATGGCGTGGTTGTGTCGAGGCTGATCCGCGAAGAAATCGAGTTTGTCCCCAACAGCGGAACACGGCTCGAGATCGGTGACTTGATTCGTATCGTGGGGAGTGAAGATGCGTGCGAGCGTTTTACCAGACTCGTGGGCAACGTTGACAAGCGTCTGCATGAAACAAACTTTCTTCCCCTTAGTCTTGGCCTCGTGGTCGGCATTCTCGTGGGGCGAGTTGCCATACCTCTTCCAGGAACAGACGCACCGTTTCGACTCGGCCTTGCCGGCGGACCTCTTCTGGTGGCGTTGATTGCCGGTCACCTTGGCCGCGTCGGTCCGCTCAGCATTCGCATGCCGGTGGCTTCCAAGGTCTTCATTCGCGAACTCGGTCTGATGTTCTTCCTGGCCGGTGCGGGTGCAAAAGCGGGTGCAGGCTTCATCGATGTCCTGACATCTTCCGGGCCTTTGCTGCTTCTCAGCGGTGCCGTCGTGACGATCGCGCCGATGATCGCCGCGTGGATTGTCGCGCGAAAGGTGTTGAAACTGGACGTGCTTTCAAGTCTCGGTGCCATTTGCGGTGGCATGACAAGTACCCCCGCCCTTGGTGCGCTGAGCGCCGCCAGTGACTCGGAGACGCCTGCGCTGGCCTACGCGACGGTCTATCCGGCGGCGCTCGTTTTCGTGACCATCTTCGCGCAAATCGTGGCAAGGTTACTGATCTGAGTCCGGCTGCTGAGGAGTGCGGATGGCGGACAATACGATGAGATGAGCCCCGATGGAAGGGGCAAGGTTCAGCGTGGAAAAGCCCTCCGGGCGGCCGATGCGGATGGCATGGAGGCTTTCCCGCCTCTTTCCCTGAGTGCGGTTAAGAAATGGAAATCATGATACTGACTCCTGCCATTCATCGATCGCGGTCCGAAATGCACGGATATGATTCGGAGTGCTTCCACAGCACGCACCGATGATTCGCACACCCGCGTCCAACAGAGGCGCCACGCCTTTCACCATTTCCTCCGGTGTTTCCTTGTAAACGGTTCCCGAAGCGGTGACTTCCGGTTTGCCGGCGTTGGGTTGCGCCATCATTGGCAGGTCGCACACCGTCGCATAACGCCTGATCACATCCAGTGCACGCGTCATGTCCATGCCGGACCCGCAGTTTAATGCCACGATATTGGCGCCCGCTTCCGCCATGAACTCCGCGGCGGCTTCCGGTGTAACGCCGAACATCGTTCGTGTCGATCCGTCCGGACCCGAGTCATAGGCCATCGAACCGATGACACACGACGCACCGGCTTCCCGTGCCGCCGCAATGCCGATCCCGAGTTCCTCCAGTGCAGTCTGCGTTTCAACAACAACGGCATCAACACCTTCGGCAACCAGTGCCCGGACCTGTTCTGCGATCGTGTCGCGCACCTCTTCCTCAGCCGTGTCGCCCCATGGCTTCATCACGCCGCCAAACGGACCCACATCGCCGATGACAAAACCCGGCTCATCGCCAAAGGCGGTGCGTGCGTTTCGCACCGCCGCGCGGTTGATCGCGACGGCATCGTCTCCGCGGCCATGCCGTGACAGCATGATGCCACAGCCACCAAAGGTGTTCGTAATCAGACAATCGGATCCCGCATCCACATAACGACGCTGAATTGTAACAACACGGTCCGCATAATCGATGTTCCATGCTTCTCCGCAACCACCCTGCTCAAGTCCGGCAGCCATGAGTTGCGTGCCCATGGCACCGTCGCACAGCAAAGGACGCTCGGCAAGCGCCTCAAGAATCGTCTTCCGCATGATCCGGTCTCCCGGTTTGTGAATGGCAGGGGGCCGATGTCAGTGAAGCCGCATGGCTGGCGGGGCGCAATGACAGCTCTTCGTTCCTCCGCTTTCCATTGCGCCGGTGGACCCGGCCTCGAAGCGTTCGCCGCTGTTTGCCAGTCTTTGCCGGAGCCCTCTGTCCATGACCGCCCGCAGCCTCTCTGCCAGCCTTGCCGACGTTCTTTCCGGCGATCATCCCGACGGCATCACCATTGGCGAGATACTCGACAACGTGGGAGAGAAGGGTTTCGGTCTGCTGCTGATCGTGCTGTCACTGCCCTCGGCGCTTCCCGTTCCCGCCGC
>JANQSL010000228.1 GCA_028284075.1 Candidatus Sumerlaeia bacterium
GATCAGGGCACGAGTGATCAGAATGAGGTTTCCGCGGATGTGGTTCTGGATCCGTGGGGTCAGCCGTACCTGATGTACTCGCCCATCGGCGTCGTTTCGAATTTCAGCAGCCTGGATGATTTCTCCGGTGCCGGTTTTGACGCGACGAACGCGAGCAGCCGTATCGATTTCGACAACGGTGAATTGCAGGACGAACCGGACGCAAGCCGTCCGTTCGACCGTTTCGCGATCATGTCTTACGGTCCCGATGGCATCCTGGATTTCCGTAACGGCACGGGTGAACTGGTGGATGACGTTATTTACCGGTTCGGATTCGCGCTGAACGAATCAGCGTTCAACGCTCTGTAAGAACCCGGGGAAGAGCGCACGAGTTCTGTTCAGGAATCCCTACTGGGAAAAGGTAAACGTGATGAATCGGCTGATGAAACGCGGTGTAACCCTGATCGAACTGATCGTGGTGCTTGTGATTGTTTCACTGCTCTCGACGGTTGCGGTGGGTATTTACACCAAGGAAGTGTTAAGGGCAAAAGTCGCCCGGACACGAGCGGAGATCCGAACGATCGAAGTGGCGGCGAACCGCTATCAAATCGACACGGGACAGTTTCCTCCCAGCAGCTCAGGAACGCAGATCGCGCCGAATGCGCTGAATCAGTCCGACCCCTTTGTGGGCTGTGGATACCTGCAGGTGGCGCTTCGGGCGAGCCTGAACGGCAACAGCAACGTTCCGCTGAGTACACGATGGTTCGGGCCGTACCTCGACTGGGACGAGAACAAGCTGGGAACGCTGAGCGGCAACGCAATCACGAGCAGCACGGCGCTTCCGGAAATTCAGCTTCTGGACCCGTTCGGTAATCCTTACTATTACGTGAACAGTGATGATTATGCAGGGCTCGGTGGTACTGAGCTTCCGGCATCGAATCCTTACTCGTCGACAGAGACGTGGTTCAATGCCTCGACGTTCCAGGTGATTTCCTTTGGCCCGGACGGAACCACCAACACGGCATCGGGTCAGCTCGGCACGGACCCGGACGATATCTCGAACTGGGAAAGCACTTTGCAGTAACAGACCTCTCCGGTCTTTGGGATTGAAGTCGCCCGACGGACTTTTTCCGCCGGGCGATTTCCGTTAATCAACCTTTTGACGCCGGGACGTGGCCCCTTTGTGTTGCCGCCGGGAGAGGGCTCTGGTGGCTTCGACAGTGGCTGGTGCTGAGAGGAGTCTCCATGAACACAAGACGACTGATTCTGGCAGGCATTGTTGCAACAGCGACAGTGTTTGCCGTCGCTCAGGAGGATGAGTCGGCAGCGAACTCTGAAGCCCGTTACTGGCTGTTGAGCGGTGGGGGAGAGATTGTTGGCCGTCCGGTGAAGGAGTCGACACAGGAGATCTTTGTCGATATCGGGCCGAGCATCGTTCGCATTTCGCGGGATGCGATTGTGAAGGAAAGCTCTGTCAGTGAAGCAAAAGAGTCGGCAGAGACGGCTGTGGGTGGCGCTTCCGCGGAAGATCCGGGCGGACTTTTGTCACAAACGGAAATGGTGGAACGGGCAAAGCAAAGTGTGGTGCTTATTTCCAATCCGCGCGGTGCGGGGTCCGGCTTTGTACTGGATCGCGAGGGCCGGGTTATGACCAATCACCATGTCATCAGGAATGAGAAGTACCATACGGTGAATCTGTTTCGGAAACGGGATACGCAGTGGGAACGGGTGAAGCTGGAGGATGCGGAGGTGGAAGCGTACAGTCCGTTATACGACATTGCGGTGCTTCGTTTGCCAATGGATCAGGTTCGAGAGAAGGAAATCGAACTGGTGCCGATGCCCGTGGCGGATGTGGGGGCGCTACAGGTTGGCGATCCCGTGTTTGCGATCGGTAACCCCGGTATGGGTGGTCGTCTGTTGGAACATTCCGTCAGTCAGGGGATTGCGAGCTCACTGGCACGGAACTTCGGTGACGTGATTTACATTCAGACAACGGCTGCGGTTAATCCCGGCAACAGCGGTGGTCCGTTGGTGGATCGCCGGGGGCGCGTCGTTGGTCTGGTAACATTGAAGGCGATCTTTCAGGAAGGAATCGCGTTCGCGCTCCCGGCGGGCCTGATTCATCATTTTCTGAATACAAGCGAGTCGTTTGCGTATTCCGAACAGGCGGGGAACAAGGGTTTCCGCTATTTGCCTCCCGAGGAGTAAGACATGTTCAGACTGGTTCGTCGAGGAGTTGCCGCGAGCGCGGCGATGGTGCTGGGTGTTGTCGCGTTTGCACAGGAGAGCACCTTCGAAACATTGCCGGAGGATATGGTTGTCGGTATTGCCATCGATGATATGACGGCGCTGCAGAACAAATGGAACGAAAGTCGTTTTGCTGACGCATGGAACAGCGATGAGTTCACCTCCATGCGTGAAGTGATCGAGAAATGGCTGGAGGAAGGCTTCGAAGAGATTGCAGCGGATGCGGAGTTGGACGACGCGGAGAAGGAAATGCTCAACCCGGCACGACTCGCGGAGACCTTCCCGGGTTTTGTCGCGCTTTATTCAACGCATATGGAACAGCGCGTTTCAGGCGATGTGCAGCTGTCAGAATACGACGTTTGTCTGGTGGCGGAGGTTCCGGAGGAAAAGCGGGAAGATGTGGAGAAGCTGATCGATCTGGTTCTTGAGGATGTTCCGGCCAATGCAGACAAGAGACTTGAAGACTTTGGCGGGACTACAATTCACATCGTGTCCTTTACGGAAGAGGAGCCGGCGGAGAACGCACCGGATGGCCTCGAGGGTCTTGGGTTATCGGAAGAGATAACAACGGAATATCAATACGCATTCACCGATGACTGGTTCGTTTTTGCGGAAGGTCCGGAAGAACCCGCGAAGAAAGCCATCAATGCGCTGACAAACGATGATGCCCGTCGAATGGGGGATGTTGGAGGGCTTCGGGCGTTGAGTGGAAAAACCGACGGGCTGGGCGACGTGACGGTCTGGCTGAACTTTCCGTTGCTCTATGAGAGTCTTAAAAACGGTTCCGAGGGCGAAGAGGTTGAGCGTGTTTTCAGCGGGCTTGGTGTGGATAACATGGGGGCTGTGCTGGCAACGGCATCCCTGACAAATGAAGGGTTGCGTCAGCGGTTTGCATTACAGGCTCCGCGTGAACGCAGCGGACTGTTTTCCATGCTTTATGCGGGTGAGCCCAACAGTGTGAGTCTGGCTTCGCGCGTTCCGGTGGATGCACGGGAATTTTATTCGTGGACGCTGGACCTGGCGGACTTCTGGAGCGCCATGAGGGAAATGATTGTCGCAATGAACCCGCAGGCGGATGGAATGATATCTTTCGGTCTGATGACGACAAAGTCGAATATGGGTATTGATGTGGAGCAGGATGTGCTGCCCCGCATCACAGGTGAGCATGCATACTACACGCGCCCGCCGCAGGCGGTAAAGGACTCCCCCGTGACGGATGAACAGGAGATGCCGGTACAGGCAACGGGGCTGCTTCTGGGAACAACGGGAGGCGACGAGACGGCTGTCATGTTCAACGGCATCATGGAAAAAATGCAGGAAGAGCCGATTTCGCAGCCTTTGGAAAGCTCGACGGTGGGAAGTACCACCGTCTGGACATTACCGGAAGACGGAGAGATGTTCCCGGGCACGCAACCGCCCGCATGGGGGTTCACATCGTCCTTTGCCTTGTTCGCGTCAAGCATGCAGGAGATGCAGGGTATGATGCGGTCGCTGGACGGTGAGAATGTCACTCTTGCGGCAAAGCCGGAGTTTCGCCGCGCACTGGATGGGGTTGAGCGGCAGGATCTCCGGGTTTTCAACTGGTCCTCGGCGGACTCCTACGGGACCATGGTGGACGAGTTGCGATGGTTGTTTGATACGATGGCGTCGGACGGAGAGTTTGAGCTGAGTCCGGAGGACGTTCCGCCGGTGGAGTGGTGGAAGCGGTATTTTGGTTATGCAGTGATGACCGCTCATGCTCAGCCGGGATACATTCTGTCGGATTATCAGCTGACGACCACGGGCGAATAAAGGATCGTCTATTCACGGAATGTGCTGGGCGGTTTGCCTGCCCAGCGCCGGAACGCCACGGAAAAGGCGAACTGATCGTTGTATCCGACTTTTGAAGCAACCTCCGCGAGGGTCAGGTTCGAATAACGAATCAGCGATTGTGCATGTTGCATGCGCAACTCCGCGACCATTCTCATGGGGGTCGTCCCGTTCAGTTCCGCCACAACCCGGTGAAAGTATCCCGGAGCCAGGTGGACTTCACGCGCGAGCTTTTCCACGGACCATCGCTCATCCAGCGATTCCTCGACTTTTCTCCAGAGCAGTCTCAACGGCTCCTCATGGCGGAGAAACTCCGAGCTTGCAGGTGCGCAAAGGTCGCGGAGCAAATACTCCCGTATGAGTGAGGCTTGAAGTTCCACAATGTTCGCGGACCGGCTCGCGACTGAGCGTGATTCGCTGAGCAGGGCTTCGCATGCGTTGAAAACCACATGACCGCTTGAGGTCTCGGCAAACCAGGGTGCGGAGGATGCAATTCCACTCCACATCCGCCTGCGGCCGAGATGGAACCACACCATGTTCCAGGCGGAACTTGCCAGTGAGTACTCGTATGTTGTCTCTGCGGGCAGCACGAGAAGGCTCCCGGTGGTGACAGAGGCGGTCATGCCTGCGGTTCGCAGAGTTCCTTCCCCACCGACCGTATAAACAACGACATGATACCGTGGCTTGATACGGGCAATTCTGTAGCACTTTTGCAGGCTGCTGACTCCGGCGAGGGATACATGAGCCTTCCCAAGCGGAGCACATCCGGGGTGTTCCAACGGCAGAAAGCGTTCACGGCACGCCCGATTCACAATGTGAGTTTCACAAATGCTCTCGTCAGAATGACCCATTCACAATTTTCCTTTGTGAAGGCTATGGTGCTGCCATTGGTTTTTACAAGGATGAGGATCGCAAATGATGGGCACACTGGCAATCATGATCGATGAACTGCTCGCGGACGAAACGGGACATGCGTCCGCTCTGGCACTGCTGATTTTGACATGTCTTCCGATGGCTGTTTACGGAGCAATTGCAGGGAGACCCGCGGGATTTCGGCAGATGATGGCCTCCGCTCTGAAGTTCCCGATGCTTCCTCTGATCACGCTGTTGATTTGCGGTCCGGTTCTCCTTTGTTTCTCCCGGCTCCTTGAGTTTCCACTGAGTATTGCTCAGGTTTGCGTGCTTCTGCTGGAGGTGCTCGCGCTGAATGCCCTGGTGGTCTTGTCTTTCGGACCGATCGCCCTGTTTTTCGGATTTGGTTCACGGTACGATTTCATGAAGCTGTTACACACAGTGATCCTGGGGCTTGGAGGCATTATTGCGATGGCTCGTCTCATGTTGGCCGTATACAAAGCGGGAGGAGGTTCGGGACTCGTTCTCTATGCAGTCTGGATCATCGTCTTTGCTTTCGTTGGCTGCCAGGTGGCCTGGGCGTTCCGCCCTTTTATCGGTTCGCCCGATCTGAGGTTTGAGTGGTTCCGTCGGCGTTCCGATGGCGAGAATTTCTATTCGGCCCTCGCCGACTCGCTCCGACTGCTTCTCAATAGCTCTTCATCCGGGGGAGCGGCAGCCGAGGGGGGTCGCGGCGAGAGCTGAAGTCTTAACTGTTTGGGAAGCATCTCGTTATAGTCGGATTTCAATTCCGACAATAGTGATCCCACTTGCCCCGCCGTGTTCGGATGGCTTCGATCCCGGGCCAGCGGCGGTCCTCCAGCCACCGCCTATTTTTCTCGTGAGGTGAACTCATGATCATCGGCGTTCCGAAAGAGATCAAAAATCACGAATACCGGGTGGGGCTTGTGCCCGCCGGAGCGCGCGAACTCGTCAACCGCGGTCACCGGGTGATCGTGCAGAGTGGTGCCGGTGCGGGGATCGATATCAGCGATGAGGACTATCGGATGGTGGGCTGCGAAATAGCCCACAATGTGGAGCAGGTCTGGGCTCAGGCGGACATTGTGACGAAAGTGAAGGAGCCACAGGCGGAGGAGTGGCCGCGCATCAAGCCCAGCCACATTGTGTTCACGTACTTTCACTTCGCCAGCAGCCGGGAACTGACGGACGCGATGTTGAAGAGCAACGCGGCGTGTGTGGCCTATGAGACGGTGGAGGATACGAAGAAAACGCATCCGTTGCTGACGCCCATGAGTGAGGTTGCCGGGCGTCTCTCAATCCAGGCGGGCAGCACGTATCTTGAGAAGGTGCACGGAGGCCGCGGGTTGTTGATGGGCGGTGTACCCGGTGTCGAACCGGCTCATGTGGTGGTTGTGGGGGGCGGTGTTGTAGGGACCAACGCGGCGAAGGTGGCTGCCGGTATGGGTGCCAACGTTGTGATGATGGATGTGAATCTGGAACGGTTGCGCTACCTCGACGACGTGATGCCGGCAAATGTGAACACGCTGTTTGCAAGCGAGTACAACATCGAAAATCAGTTGCCGAAGTGTGACGTGATCATCGGCAGCGTTTACCTGACGGGCGCGAAGGCTCCGCACGTCATCCGGCGCGAGCACCTGAAGATGATGCAGAGGGGCACTGTGCTGGTGGACGTTGCGATTGATCAGGGTGGTTGTTTTGAGTCGTCAAGGCCCACGACTCACAGTGAGCCGATTTTTGTCGACGAAGGGATCATCCATTACTGCGTGACAAACATGCCGGGGGCCGTGGCACGGTCGTCGACGTTTGCACTGACAAATGCAACACTGCCTTACCTGCTGCGCCTGGCGGACGACGGCCTGAAGGCCGTGAAGGGCGATGTTGGATTTTTACGGGGACTCAATACGTTGCAGGGAAAGGTGACGCACTACGCCGTGGCGCGGGCGTTTGACCTTGAACATCATCACGCGGAGGATCTCGTCTAACAATCTTCGGGTGGTGCGGATAATCGGCAGTGCCTGCGCGAGAGCCGATTATCCGCACCCATCCTCATTGTTCCAGCGCACCTCCAGAAGTGCCAGGTCGTCGTTGAGACGAATTCGATCCGAGTAGGCAAGGACCGCCTTTTCTATTTTCTCCATCGGCGTTCGGTTGAGAGGATAACCGAGTTCGTCGAGAAGATGAACAAAACCGTCAGTATCGAGCATTTTTCCACCGGTGTCGGTGACCTCTGTCGCTCCATCGGAGTGAAGAAGCAGAACATCCCCGGGCTCAAAAGTCTCGATGTGGCTTTCATAACGCGAGTCCTCCAGCAAACCAAGAGGCAGTCCCGGATCCTGCAGCGGCCGTGGGGGGTCCTCCCCGTGAAACAGCAGTGCCGGCTGATGTCCTGCGCAGGTCCAGCGAAGCTCGCGTTTTGATGTATCGATCATAAACGCCATGCCGGTGGCGAAGGCGCTGTTGCCTCGCAGCAACGGATGCAGACAGGCACTGAGTTTCGTGACAAACTCGGCGGGATCGGCAAGTGTTGCACGTTTTTCCTCCCAGACGGAACGGAGATGCATTGTGTAGAGGGCTGCCGCGACGCCGTGTCCCATAACGTCTGCCTGCATTCCGGCGTAGAGATGTTGATCGATTTGCTCGAAGCACTGGAAGTCACCTCCAACCATGTCGTGAGGGACATAGTGCGAGCGGACGGTTATGGGCGATTCGGCTTCGACGTGTGAATGCAGGCCGGTGCACTGAATACGCCGGGCCGCTTCCAGATCGCGGAACGAATCCACGAGATCGCGAAAGACCTCCACTCCGCCGACAACCTCGCCTGTGGCGTTTCTAAGAGGAGCGACGGAAACCTCTGTGGGAATTCGATTTCCGGTTTTGGTTCGTGCATAAACGACGACCGGACGGCTTGAGCGTGTCTCCGTTGAGATGGCGCGATGCAGCGGACAAAACTCTCGGCCACACAGACTGTGGCCGTCCTTGTCAACGTGGCACAGTACTCCGGCTCCACACCAGCGGCCAACCACTTCCTCCGCGCTCCATCCCGTGATTCGCTCTGCGGCATCGTTCCAGTAGACGATGCGGCGATTCCTGTCCGTGGCATAGACACCATCGTTCAGCGAGTCGAGAATGTCGTCCGTTTGAAGCTCTTCGAGTAGGGCACTCATGACGAACCTCTCCTTTCTCAGGAGTTGCCTGTAGAATGCGGAATGCGACATTCTTTGGCAACAAGAATCCGTCGGAGAGGTTCGCTTTTGCAGTCCTGGGAGGTTTTTCCGAGCGATTTTCACTCGAAGGGCACAGCTTGAGAATCCGTGAAAATCAATTTGCGAGATTTGAGATTTTCGCGCAAAATGAAAGCACGGAATTATTCCACGCTGAACATGTCCAGTTCCACGGGCACACCGGCAGTCTGACCGATGCGAATGCCGTTGCCGAAACTGGTCACCCAGACTTCGGTGGAATCGAACGGATTGTAGACAACTTTCTCCGGGTGGCCAAAGGGGTAGCTTGAAACAAGGGAGAAGACCGGATTCGCGGCGGTAAAGTCGTCGCTGTACCACAGACCCTCGGACTCGGTGGTGACGTAGGCTTCATCGGCGTCGTTGGGGTTTACCGTGCAGCTGGTGACACGGTGCTTTTGAATGACGCGCTGCCAGTTCAGGCCGCGATCGGTTGTTCGATAGAGGCCTCCTGCATCGTTGTTGGTTGCAATGGGTCCGCCCCAGCCTCCCCAGACGCCGACGTACCATGTGTTCTGAGTCGCGTCGTGAGGATCGATGACAATGTCTTTCACGTAGTAGTGCATGTTGGCGTGGCTGCGATCGGTCCAGGACGTGCCGCCGTTGGTACTGATGAACACACCGGAAGAGTCGGTGAAGGAGCCGCTGCGGCGGCCGCTGAAAGTGCAGACAAGGGTGCCGTCATTGAGCACTTTAATGGCATAGCCGCGGTGCTCTGTCCGTGCCGGATCCGTCAGCTTTGTCACGGAGGAGCTTCCCGGCATGTGGATGTTATCGATCCGGTAGAGCCCGCCGTTTATCGGATCAACGGTGGCGACGTACATTGTGTTGGGATTGCTCGGGTCGATTTCCAGATCGAAAACCGGAAGGTTCATGTCATGTAACTCAGTCCACGTTTCGCCATCGTCGGTGCTGTAAAGGATACGTCCGTCACCGTTGTCCACCCGTGAATCCAGCAGATAGTTGGTCTTGTGCAGGTCGTGAATGGTCGACGTCGCCATATAGGCGGTACCGGTGTTTGGGTGAATCACGACATCAAAGGATGTATTCTGATTATGTCCCGAGTAATCGAATCCCCACGTGTCACCGCCATCCTCCGTGCGCACGCCGCGAATATCGGTGTATGAGGCCCACACGGTGTTCGCATCGAACCACGTCAGGTTCCAGCAGCTTGTGTTTTCCAGGCCAACACTGCGGTAGTATTGACGCGTGGGGGTGTCGTTGCCGGACGGGTTGGCGGTTGCCGGGTCGATGTAGGCCTGACTCCAGGTGGTGCCTCCATCGCTGGTAACGTGAACGAATCCGTAATCGGAGAAGGCGGCCCGGTTTGGGTCACCGGGACAAACGTCGAAACCCGTGGTGCCTGCTCCGTACCACCAGCCCCGGTCGCCGCCATCACCAGACCATCCGGTGGAGACGTTCCCGTTATTGATGGTGGTGATGGCGGCAGACCAGGAAGCTCCACCGTTGGTTGTCCGATAGATGAGAGGATGTTCGCTGCTCGCCTGGCCACTGACCCATGCGATATCGATGTCGTTTTGCGCGCAGTCGATCCAGGCAAAAGCGTTGCCGTCGCCGGCGGGCAGGCCGGTCTGGCGCTGAGTCCATGTGCCGCCAATGTCGAGCGAGTAGACGTTCTTGTTCCCGTAAAAGAACTCTTCCGGAATGATTCCACCCCACACTCCGCCGGTGGTGGTCATCGCCCAAAGACGTGTGGTGCCGCTCTCAATTGCGCCGCAGAAGGTGAAGATCGTTTCGCCCGCACCGATACCCGACGTGCCGTCGACTGAGAATGACGCACCGCCGTTCGTTGATACCAGCAGACCGATGTTGGTTCCGACATAGATGTTCGATCCGTCCCAGAGTACGCCGCCAATATGAATGCCGGAACCCGGATTGTCCCAGCGCTCGTTGAACGTGGCGCCGCTGTCATCGGAGAAATACATGCGGCGATAACTGGTGATAATCAGCCGGTTTGTCGTGTTGGGATCGGCAAAGAGCTGATACGTTTCTCCGAAGGTTGGGTCGCCCGCGGTGGCATTCCATGTGGAGCCGCCGTCGGTGCTGATGGCGGGGTAGGAGGACTCACTGCCGCCAATGGCTGTGCTGCCGACGACATAGGCAATGCCGGCATTGCTGGTGAACTGAACTTTCGAGGAACGGCCGCCCTGGTTTTCCTCGAAGTGAATGGGATTCCATGAGGCTCCGAAATCTTCAGTGCGAAAGAGTTCTCCCATGTCGCAGCCGACAAAAATCTCGTTGGTGTCGTGCTGATTGATCGATGGTTGAAAAAGCGCGCCTCCGCCACCGGGTCCGACGGACTGCCATGAGGTGGGCGGTGCCCCGAAAATCACCGGGGGGAAAGCAAGCAGGCTGAACAGCAAGATGAAAGCTCCGCGGATTTCCGCGGCGGGTTTGCAAAGGCTTGTACGGGGTGTCATTTCCTCAGTACCGGCAACGAGCGGTTTCGGTCATCCGTTCCCGGTGTCACGAGGGACTGGGTGCACGAGTTGCAGGTGCTTCGCAAGCGGCCATTGGGAAGAACTTCCGTGAAATCCGCAATCTGTCCTGGTGACCGAACACTTTTTGAGAAAACCTGCACGTTCGGGTAGTACACGGTCCAGGATCGTTGTGCCATACTTTGCGGACCAAGTTGAAGTGAGCGGCCCGTCCGCGGGCTAACGCCACTGCCGGGGAAGTACCACGCTCTGCGTGGACAAGAGAGGCGGAGAGAGTCCAAAGGGGCAAAAACCCACTTTGTAAATACCTGAAAGGAGGCGATTTACTGATTGAAAGACCATTTGGACTCCTTCTGTAACCATTACAATCAAGGATAAAAAATCGTGTATTGCATGACAAAACGAGACATTGTGTCTAGCGCCTTCTCGTCTCATGCGGAACAGTCCGCCCGACTCCGCCGAGAGAGGAGCCCCATGCACACCACACCCCTCTACGAACAGGTGGCCGAAAAGGTTCAGACTCTGATCGACTGCCGCACCCTGCGGGCCGGAGAGCGCCTGCCCTCCGTGCGCTCCCTGAGCCGTGAGTGGAGCATCAGCATTACGACCGTGATGCAGGCCTACCGCACCCTCGAAAACCGGGGACTTATCGAAGCACGGCCTCAGTCCGGGTTTTATGTTGTTCCCAGTCTGCGTACCGCCCTGCCGGAGCCCCGCACGACTCAGCCCAGTGAGGTTCCCTGCGACGTCAGTGTTCCTGACCTGGCGATGCGGATCCTTGCGGATACCGCCAATCCTGATCTGCTGCAGTTCGGTGGCGCGATTCAGAACCCGGACCTTCTCCCGATTCGAAAGCTGCACCAGATGGTCGGGACCATGGCTCGGCGTCACCCGGAGCGCGGCATCAATTATTCGATGATGCCGGGGTCGGTGGATCTTCGGACGGAGATCGCGCGTCGCGAAGTGAGCGCCGGCTGCGCATTGTCTCCCGGCGATATCGTCGTTACGAACGGTTGCCAGGAAGCAACGACACTGGCACTTCGGGCGGTGACAATGCCCGGAGACACGCTCGCCGTGGAGTCGCCCGCGTTCTACAATCATCTGCTGACGGCGGATGCATTGGGATTGAAGGTTGTCGAAATCCCCACTCATCCCCGGGATGGCATGAGTATCGAAGCGTTGCGATATGCGCTGGCCAATCACCGGCCTGCGGCTGTGCTGACGGTTTCGAATCATCAAAACCCAACGGGGGCGACGATTCCGGATGAGCGAAAGAGGCAGCTCGCCGAGCTGATGTCAGAGTACGATACTCCGCTGATCGAAGATGACATCTACGGTGAAATGATGTTCGGTCCGGAGCGACCGAAGGCGGTCAAAGCCTACGACAAGACGGGGAATGTGATTCTGTGTTCCTCGTTCTCAAAGACGCTGGCCCCCGGGTATCGTGTGGGCTGGATTGTTCCGGGTAAATATTACAAGGTCGTTGCGCGGCTGAAGAGCTGTTTGAATTACGGCTCAAACTCGCTGGCGGAGCTGGCCATAGCCGCTTTCCTCGAGGAGGGTGGTTACGAGCACCACCTGCGGCGGCTGCGGCGCACTCTTGAGAAGCGTATGCACTGGATGCGGGAAGTGATCGCGGAAAACTTCCCGGAAGGAACGCGTATCAGCAATCCGTCCGGTGGCATGGTGCTGTGGGTGGAAATGCCGGAGAATGTTGATTCAATCTGCATCTATCGCAAGGCGGTGTCTGCGGGGATGACGATTGCGCCGGGTGTTCTCTTTTCGCCACGGGGTGAGTATCGCAATTGCATCCGCCTGAATGCAGCATTTGCAGACGAGTCAAAAGAAGATGCAATGGTCAGGCTGGGCGAGATTGCAAAGAGTGAAGTCGGGGAGTACGCCAATACCCTTTAGGGGCTCGTACAGGTAACGGGTTCGTCCACTTGCAAGGAAACGGCGCCCAACCGGGCGCCGTTTTCAATATGAATCATATTTTCACTGCCACGAGCGTGGACTTAGATCTCGTCAGGGAAGGGCTCGATCTCGAAGGTCAGCTCGTTGCGGCTGCAGATTTGGAGCTTTTCCTTGTCGTATTCCTCCCGGGCAACGTCCATGGGATCGAAGTGACCTTCCGCGTAGGGAATAGTGGCCTTTCCGCTGCGGGAGAGGGCTTTGGCACGGCGTGCGACGACGTTAATAAGGAGATACTTGCCGTCAGCGTTTCCGACCTGAATAGTCTTGTCGTCCATGGAGAAAAACCTCTTGAGAGAAAGAAGCGTCAGGCGACCGAAGCCGCCTGACGCGTTTCTGAAGACGCAATGGTGAGGCAGGGCCCCCGGGGTCAGTCAACCCTTACTGAGGGTTTTAACGGAGAGACCAGATGTCCGGCGGGACGGGGTCCGGCGGATCGCCGGGGTTGATGGAGCCAAGGCCGTAAATGCCATCCCCCTCGGTGTCAGTGGTGAAGTCGCCGCCGATGAGGGTGGCGGCGCCTGTCATGGTGTCGATGGCGTGAAGTGCTTCGAAGGCGCCCCCGAGCCGTTCATTGGCGCCATCCCAGGTCAGGCTTTGAAGTGGCCTGGCCGTGCCAAGAGCGCCAATATGGACACCGGCGATGCCGGGAGATGTCTGGATTTCATACAGGCGAGGCACCGAGAAAAAGACATCGGCGCCGAAGGGCGCGGTCGCTCCGTAAAGGGTGCCATCAGGGGAGCAGGCCATTCCGACGATCCAAACGTCAAACGGCAGCGTTCCGACGGCGGTGCCCACGCCGGTGGCGGGGTCGATGGTCAGGATCGTGGTGATGTGGGAAGGAAAATCGAAGCTGGCTCCGTAGAGGGTTTCCGTCACGGGACACCAGGCGAGAGCTTCAACGTTGGAAAATCCGATGGCGGTGGCTCCGACCCGCGCCCCCGTTGCGTTTCCCGTATGAGGAATGGTGGCCAGGAAGTAGTTACCGGAAGCGTTTTCAAACTCCGACGCGTAGAATGTACCGTCGATGAAAGTGGCTCCAAAGATTCCTCCCGCCGGAGAAAACAGAGGGCCATCACGGGAAACGGAGCCGTTGGCCTCGATGTCGAGAAACAACTGAAACTGGCCGGAGAAAGCACGAAACTGAACTCCGAAGAGATCGGCCGCGGGAAGGGTGAGTGGCAGGCAGGCGCATACCAATGGAAGAAGTGAACGAGTCAGACTCATGGCCGTCGCTCCGAAGAAGGTCTCGTAATGATTGAACAATAACGTCTCTGGCTCTGCAGAAAAGCCGAATCAAACGAAAAAACGGACCGGAGTGTCGCTCCGGCCCGTGAAGTTTGTAAGCACGAGGATCGTTTTGTGGGTCAGTCGACCTTTTCGTACTCGGCATCGACGACATCGTCGTCCTGGGCACCACCAGGTTGAGCACCACCTGGCTCAGGGTCCGCACCACCGGGAGCACCCTGCTGCTGTCCTGCCTGAGCATAGACCTTTTCGCCGATTTTCTGAAGCGTGGCATCAAGTTCGGCGACAGCGGCCTTGAGTTCTTCGGTCGATGGCTGGCCTTCGAGGAGCTTCTTGATTTTTTCAACAGCGCCTTCAACGGCGGCTTTGTCAGCGCTTTCGACCTTGTCGCCAAGTTCGGTCAGCATTTTCTCCGCCTGGTAGGCTTTTGAGTCGGCCTCGTTGCGTGTCGCAATTTCCTCTCGCTTCTGTTTGTCCTCGTCGGCATGAGCCTCGGCGTCCTTGACCATTTGATCGATCTCGGATTCGGAGAGACCGCTGCCGGCTTCGATGCGGATCTTCTGCTCCTTGTTGGTGCCAAGATCCTTCGCGCTGACGTGAAGGATGCCGTTGGCATCGATATCGAAAGTCACCTCGACCTGAGGCACGCCGCGGGGTGCGGGCGGAATACCGTCGAGGTTGAATTTGCCCAGCGATTTGTTGTGGCCCGCCATTTCACGTTCACCCTGAAGAACATGCACGGTAACGGAGGGCTGGTTGTCGCTGGCGGTGGAGAAAATCTCGCTCTTCTTCGTCGGGATAGTGGTGTTGCGTTCGATGAGTTTCGTGCTGACACCACCAAGGGTTTCGATACCGAGCGAAAGCGGCGTGACGTCGAGCAACAGAACGTCACTGACATCACCCGCCAGCACACCGCCCTGGATGGCAGCGCCGAGGGCGACGACTTCGTCCGGGTTCACGCTCTTGTTGGGTTCCTTGCCGAAGAGCTTCTTCACAGCGTCCTGGACCATGGGAATACGGGTCGATCCGCCGACAAGAATCACTTCGTCGATGTCACCGGCGTTGAGACCGGCATCGGAGATGGCCTTGCGGCAGGGCTCGAGGGTGCGCTCCACAAGGCTGCCCACGAGCTGCTCAAACCTGCTGCGGCTGAGATCGACATTGAGGTGCTTGGGGCCACCGGCGTCCGCCGTGATAAAGGGCAGATTGATTCCCGTGGACATGGAGGAGGAGAGTTCGCACTTCGCCTTCTCCGCGGCTTCCTTGAGACGCTGAAGCGCCATCTTGTCGTTCCGCAGATCGATGCCGTTCTCTTTTTTGAATTCATCGGCAAGCCAGTCGATGAGGACTTCGTCGAAGTCGTCACCGCCGAGGTGAGTGTCGCCATTGGTTGACTTCACCTCGAAAACGCCGTCTCCGAGCTCAAGGATCGAAACGTCAAAGGTTCCACCACCAAGATCGTACACAGCGATCTTTTCGTCCTTCTTTTTGTCGAGGCCGTATGCAAGGGCCGCGGCAGTGGGCTCATTGATGATGCGGAGAACTTCCAGACCGGCAATACGCCCGGCGTCCTTGGTTGCCTGCCGCTGAGAGTCGTTGAAGTAGGCCGGTACGGTGATGACGGCTTTCTCAACCTTCTGCCCCAGATAGTCTTCCGCCGTGGCCTTCATTTTCTGAAGGATCATGGCGCTGATTTCCGGCGGGCTGTGGCGCTTGCCTTTGACCTCGACAACAACGTCGCCGTTGTCGGCGGCCAGCACACCGTAAGGCATGCGCTGCTTTTCGGTACTGACGTCGCCGAGCTTGTTTCCCATGAACCTCTTGATGGAGAAAATGGTGTTCTCTGGGTTCGTGATGGCCTGGCGCTTGGCAACCTGACCAACGAGGCGCTCGTCGTCTTTCGTGAAGGCCACAACGGACGGGGTTGTCCGGGCGCCTTCGGCGTTCTGAATCACGACGGCTTCGCCGCCTTCCATAACGGCCACACAGGAGTTGGTGGTACCGAGATCAATTCCGATGACTTTGCTCATGAATGTTCCTCCGCAAAAGGGGCGGTCAACTTCTGAGGAGAGAAAGTGCAAGATGAAGGCCAGTGCCAGCCGGCTTGGTTTTTGTTGTAAAGTCAATATTTTCAATAAACCGTGCTTCCGCGGAGATGTCCTTCCACAATGGGGATTGGGTCATCTGGAAACAGGGAGGAAGGGAGTGTATCGTGGAAGTCGGCCGCCAAAGCGAGCTCGTCGGAACCGCAGCGAACCCACCACCCCATTCAAGGAGGAAGAATCTGACCTTGACTATTCCGATGAGGGATTTCTGTTCTGAGATGCTTCAGAAATCCAGTTTCATGATTTCGGAAAGGAGTCTCTCATGCGCTTTCTCGATCGCATGATTCCGACCATCGCGGCGTTTGCAGCCACGCTCACCCTGAACAGTACCGCTCTTGCCTATGATGCGGAAGACTTCGCTCTTTCAAGCGATACGGACTACATGGATGGGACTGCGGATGGTGGGGACTTTGGAGGGGGAGGGAGCACGGGTTTCGGTGCGTGGATCACGTCAACGCCTCCTGGTGTGGCTCCTTCCGCGGTTCTCGCAGCGCCGTCTACTCCTTCGGGCATTCTCGATAACAGCACCTCGTCGACAACGTTTGGATGGCCGGCAGGGGGAGGTGCGGCTGGAGCTTCACGAACTCATGCTGTCGGTGTTGTGGCGGGCACGAAGTTTGGCTGCCGCCTGGAGTATGTTTCAGGGGTGGCGACGCTCGATACGGCTTCCTTCGGTCTTGGTGCGACAACGTATGTTACAGCCGACCCTTTGACCAGCCCCACCTGGATTATCGACGGAACGCCCTCAGGTGTATCGGTTGCGGAACCGATCTGGGTTCTTGTCACGGATACGACGGGCGGCGGGTCGCCCACGATTGATGTGGCGATTTCCAGCCTTGTTTCTCCATCGACAGGTTCAAAAACGAGTATCTCCGGCACCCCTCCGTCGAGCTTCGAGTTTGGCTATGCGCCCGACGGAGACGGTGCGTTTCTTTTCAACAACCTGATCATCGATGTAACGGGTGCGTTGCCGACGGAGCTGGACAGCTTCGAAGTCGAATAGTTGAACTGGAGTTGAATCGTGTGTTCCTGAGTCCGGGCCGGCGTTTTCGGTCCGGGCTCTTCACATTCGCGTTGCGACCGTGTCGTCCTTGCCGCGTTGCGCTCTGAGTTGTTCAAGGTCCGCCAGGGCCCGCTCGGACTCTGACTCGGTGGACGCCCAGTCCTTGCGGGGAACATGACGTTTCCACCATTGAGCGGCATGTTCCCTTGTCCACGATTGACCAGGAGAAATTGAGCACAGCCGATCAATGATGACCTCAGTGCTTTGTGGACGATCTTCCGGCATCTTGGCGAGGCAATCGAGGATCATCCCCTGGAGTCCTTCCGGGAGTTTTTCTTCCAGATGTTGTTCGGGAGGGACGGGATCTTTCCGGAGATGCGCCGCGAGCTGCTGTTCAAAGCTTTGTGCCTCGAAGACGCGTCGTCCTGTCACAAGCCAGTAAGCGACGCACCCAAGTGCGTAGATGTCGTAGCGGTGATCGATCGGTTCGAGGCGGATCATTTCGGGAGCCATGAATGCGGGAGTTCCGGTTATGTGGCCTTCCATTGTCAGTTCCGGAGAGAACGTGTCCGATGCGGGAAGCGGACGGGATACAGGATGTTCGAGCTCGTCTCCGGCCAACTTGACCATTCCGAAATCGAGGACCTTGACAAAGTCGCACTCAAGTCCGTGACGGCACACAAAGACGTTGGCGGGCTTGAGATCACGATGAATGAGGCCGACGCGGTGCGCTTCGGAAAGCGACTCACAAATCTGAAGCAGGAGGTAAACAGTGCGCTCTGGTGAAAGACGTCCATGTTCCTTGACGAACTCCTCGAGGTCGAATCCGTCAAGAGCTTCCATGACGTAGAAGAAAGACCCGTCGTCCATTGTGCCAAAGTCGTAGAGCGCAATGGAGTGAGGGCAGAACAGTGAAGCGGTTGCCTGGGCTTCGCGTTCGAAGCGTGTGATGACTTCGTTGCGAATCTCCGGAGTGGCGCCATCGAGTTTGTCGGAATGAATGATTTTCATGGCCGCGGGACGGTGAAGCATGCGGTGGCGTGCCAGCCAGACCTGGCCCATGCTGCCGGCACCGAGAGGTTTGACAAGTTCGTAGCTTCCTTTTCGACGTTCCTGCGCAATCTTCCAGTTCAGATGATTGATCATTCGCGAGGCTGCATAAGCCAGAGCGCTCATCATCAAGTGGGTCTCCAGAGCCATGCGGAAAATGATGAGCGGGGGAACCCGTTCCGGCGCCACAAGCAGAGGCGTTGCGAGCGCCGTCAGCACCATGCCGGTGGAGCCGAGGGCAATGCCGAGGGACAGCCGAGGCGCGAGTGGGACGATGAGCGGGTAAAGGACCAGCCAGATGCAGGTGAAGAAGGGGCGGGGGTCCGGCTTGTAATTGTCCGGGTAGGGCCAGAACCCGTCGTGAAGCGCTCCGCCATAAGCCATCACAAGTCCAAACAGAACAGAGATGATGATCAGATCGCGCTGGCTGCGCTCGCGGCGCAGAAGGTACAGGGTGACGCTCGCAAATGCGAAGGCCAGCATGAGAGAAAAGATCATGCTGAAGTCTGAAAGTGGTTCACGGATGGTGAAAACAGCGGTGTATGTAAGAACGACGAAGACCGCGAAACAGATTATGGCGATGCACACAAAGCGGAGGCGCCGCACAATCTGATCGACGACAAAGTAAGGCATCGATCGGGACAGAAACGTATTGAAGGAGTCGCCTGTACCTTCCGTCTCGTGTGGCTGCAGCAGCCGCCGCGTCGATATTTCAGACTGAGATTCTGTCGGCATGGGAGTCCTTTGTTCAGGGTGGAAATACATGTGGTTTGACGCCCCGTGTCCAGCGGAATGCGATAGGTGGCTTGTCGAGTCACGGTCTTTGCGGTTGTGGTCTCAAGAGCGCTTCGCTCACGAAGGTATGTCATGAAAAAAACCAATGACCGGCGGGGGGGGATGTCTGCAGAAGATGGGCCTGGAGGCCTGTTGTTTGCCGGTGTTGCAATCTTTCTCTGGTGCACCGCGGTGGCTCTGGTTTTCTGGCCACTGACATTGGAGGATGCATTTATCACGTTTCGATATGCCGAGCGGTTTGCAGAAGGTTATGGCATTGGCATGTGGAATCGTGAAGGCGATCGAGTCGAAGGATACACGACTTTTCTCTGGATGCTTGTGCTGGGGAGCTTGCGCTCGGCTGACATTTCCCCAATGACTTCATCAAAGCTGCTCGGACTGCTTGGATATCTCATGGTGCCGGCCGCATTCCTTTTTTGTGCATGGCAAAGCCGCATCGACACAGCCGGACGGGGAGTGTTTGGGCAGTCACGGACGCTTCTTGTTGCCGCTGTGATGTCGGCTTTGTGGCTGCCACTGGCCTGGTACTCCGTCAGTGGAATGGAGACGGCTTTCTTTGCGGGTTTGACGGGTTGGTGCTTAATGGCTGTCGTTAGTGGCTGCAGAGGTCAAGCCATCCATCTTGGTGTCGCAGGTGTGTTGCTTGTCCTGTGCCGACCGGAAGGAGTATTGGTTGCGGGAGCGTGCTGGCTGTTCGCAATGGTGCGGCAGAGACACCGGAATGAGCCCGCGAAGAGTTTGTGGATCTGCGCCTGTGTGTTTGCCGCAACGGCTGTCATCCTGACAGCCTTGCGGCTCATTGTGTTCAGCGATGTTGTCCCGAATACGTATCATGCCAAAGCGGGTGCGGGAACCCTGAGACATCTGTATCTGGGCATTCGCTACATTCTCGGGTTCACGTGGCCACATACTCTGCTGCTTGCAGCCCTTGGTATCGGAATCGCCGGAGGGCTGCGAAAAACCCCGGACAGACTGGTCGCTTCATTCATGGCAATCTTCCTGGGCACCTTTGTACTTTATGTTGCAAAGGTCGGAGGCGACAACTTGTTCCCCTTTCCCTATTGGCGCCATTTTGTCCATGTGTCGCCGTTTCTTTTTCTTGGTGCAGCCGCAGGTGTCGTGACCGTGGCACGAGGGCTGACGATTCGAGCTCTCGTTGTCGGAGGAGCATGTGTTTTGATCGCTGATGCGATTGTCATCTTCCATCATCTCGGTGGACGAATGAGAGAAGAGACCGTAGCGGGTGTTTCCACATGGCCGACTCTGAACCACGCTCCACACAATGCGTTTTACGACTGGATGAATCAGATCACCACCGACGACACGGTTGTGGCGGCAAGCCTTGCAGGTGAACTGGCCTATGTTGTCGACGCGCATCACATTGACACCCTTGGTCTGAACAACACGTGGATTGCACGGAATGGAACGTTCGATCCCCACGGACCTCAGGACTCCAAATCAGACATGGCCTGGGTTATGGAGCAGAGGCCTGACATTGTTGAATGCTACATGTCCGGTCGCGCCTTTCTTGAGGGAAAAACGGCATTGGAGGTGGTGGACAACTGGCGCCGGAAGATGTGTGTTGAAACCCTGACATCTCCGGTTTTTCTCGCTGAGTACCTGCTTGTCACAAACGCACCCTACTTCGAATTTGATCGCGCTGTGTTTGTTCATCATGATTGGTGGGAGAATCACCCACGGCAGGGAGTAATACATTGTACTCCGGTTCTTGAGACGGAAGCCGGCAGAACTGTCGATGGTTTGGATGGTGGGAAACGATGAAACGGATTTTTCAGAATACCTCTGTTCGTCATCCGATTGTTTTATGGCTGATGGCATGTGTTCTGGGAACAATTCTGACAACCGCCGTGTTTCTGCGCCACGACCGTACGCATGTTGTTGAGATGGATTTTGCCTGGTCGGATGAAGAAGCTTCCCGGCATGTTTCGGAGTGGAACGGATGGTCGGACGAACTTGATGCCGTTCTTGAACAAGGACGGAAGGGAGTTGTTATCTTCGATTTCCACAAGGACGTCGATGAATCTGTGTTACTGGAGATTGAAGTTTCCGATGTTCCGGATCTTGAAGCGGCAATTTCCGTCGGCCGACAGAGCAGACGACTTGAACAGGTTCTGGTCGGAGGGACATCCGAAATCGATTTGAGCGGATTTCTTGGTGAGGACGCGGGAATCTATCGAGTGATGCTTGAAGCGGAAGCTCCACCAGTCTTCTCGGGAAAAGTGCAGCCATTCCGGTTGTTGCGTGTGACGACATCGGCACCGAGAGAGATCCGCAGGGGAGCTTTTGGTTTTTTGTTGGTTTGCAGCTTCAGCGCATGGTTCCTTGTGGGCTCTGTTTTCATTGCTGAAGCACATGAAACTGTCAGAAAGCTGCGCGGCAGCCGGACGCGGGCGTGTGCGGTTCTGATGGGTGGAGCCTTTTTTCTGGTCGTATTGGCACCGGAGTGGTACGTTCCCAAACGTTTTGACGACGTGCGGGCCGTTTCCAACGCGGGTGTGATTATGGACACCGGTGCGGACGAGGATCGTTTGTTCTTCCGATCGCGGCAGCGGCCGGCTTTTGTTTCCATGGTTTTGCCGGTGGCGGCGTTGTTTCCGCTGGAGCGAACGATTATTCAGACTTCGCCGGCGGATTTTCACCGGCAGGTCTGGCGCGAGTACGATCGCGCCGGTCGCTCATGGGGTTTGCGTTTGTTTCCCGAGCTGTCCATCCTGGCGGTTTTGCAGTTCGGGCTCGTTTGCATGTTGCTGTTGGGGCTGTTGATTCGGACGGGTCTGGATTCCACAGCCGCGGCGGCGGGAGTGTTATGCGGTGCTCTGTGTTACTGGAACATTGTCTATAATGGTCTGACGCTCACATGGAATTTGTTGATCAACCTCGCCGCGTTTGTGGCTTACGCGCAATGGGTGGCGCGACCCATCTGGTACCGGGCAGTGGCATTCGGATTACTGCTGGCACTGGCGGGTTTGACAAAGACAACGGCAATCACCACGGCGATCCCACTGGCAGTGCACTTCGTCTGGTTGCTGCGAAGCAGCCCCGTGCTTCGCAGAACGATGATTGCTCATGCTGCGCTTGCAGCGCTGTGCGGCGCCGCACCGGTCCTGATTTGGTATGAGGTTTTTCTCGGCGGTTTTTTCAATGAGCTGCGCCAGTTCAATGCCGATCAGTATGCGTTGATTCCATATCATCCGGAGTATCCGCTCCGGACACCGGGAAACTGGCTGAAGGAGTTGTGGAGGTTTGGGAGTATCACCTGGATTCCTGTTGTGGGAGGAATCGTGGCAATGCTGCTTTTGCGTGGAGAGCGACCCTGGTTGTCGGTGTTTGGAGCCTGGCTGGCAGGGGCGCTTCTGCTGCCTCTGGTGATGCCGTTTGTTTTCGCGCGGTTTTTTGTCTATGCCATCCCGGCAGTGGCGTTTTTCAGCGCATGGGGCATACGGTGGGTCATCGTGAAATGGCGACGGCAGTGATGGCTAGACTGTGGTTCCGACTTTCTCATTGATGCGCGCCTTGCGCTCGATGTTGTCAAAGCCGTGGAGGTCGCAGCGACGGCACTGCTCGTGAAGCTTCACCCGGGCAAGCGAGCGTCGCAGTTCCAGGTAAGGTTTGCTGTTCCATATATCGAGAAAATCCTGCTCGACGATATTACCGAAAGCCTTTCCGTAAGGGCCGCAGGGATGAATGTCGCCGTTGGGATAAATCTGGACGGCGCTCCAGGGGGCCTCACAGTATTTCGAGAATCGTCCCACATCGCTGGTGTTGCAGGTGGCCTCGCGGCGAGTGTCACGATCAATATCGAGACGGGGGTCCTCGACGGGAAGGAAGAGTTCGATGCCGTTGTCGTGAGCAAGCTGTTTGGCCTTCACGAGAGTTGGCATGACAGCTTCCCAGTCGCGAATTGCTTCGTCGAGGTCAGGATTGATTTCGAGGAAGCGAATGGCTTCGATGCGGACAACACCGGTGCGAATGCCGAGCTCGACGAGCTGAACGAGTTCTTCGGCAGTGGATCGCATCAGGACCGTATTGAAGACGATGGCGGTGTTGCCACGCTCCATGCCACGTTCCGCTTTCATGCGCGCGAACGTTTCGAGGTTCTTGACGAGTTTCTCCCAGCGTCCGTTTATCCGGACGCGCTCGTAAGTTTCCCTGGTGCCGCCATCGATGGAGACCGCGAGATAGTTGATGTTGGGATTGTCCAGCATAAGGCCGATGCGGCGTTCATTCCAGAGTGTGGCATTGGAGACGATGCCGATCTGATCACAGGACCCCTTGCCGACGATTTCGAGAATTTCGTTGAAGTGGCGCGACATGGTTGCCTCGTACTGGCAGGCCAGGCCGACACTTTCGGCGTAAGGGAAAATCTGGTCGACTATCTTCCGCACTGTCTCGGGCTTCATGTCGAATTTGGGCTGCCCGACAGTGGAAGGGTAATGGCACATCTTACAGAGTAGATTGCACTTGTTCGTGATGTCCATACGGATGCGGAGCGGAGGATCGCCGGGTTCGTGGCGATACTTGCTGAGGGGGTCGAGAATGTCGCGAACGATGGACACGGCTGACGGGACTCCGAACAGTGTTAGAGCGACTCTGGAGGGGCGGAAGGGTGCCACGCAACGGCAAAGGGGGTCGAGATGGTGTTGCGGTCCGTGCCGGGACGCAGAGAATAAAGACAAGGAACAGCCATGGCCCCTCGCTCCAAAGTCTTCTGCATTGGTCAGACGAAAACGGGCACGACGACGTTTGACCATTGTATGCGGATTCTGGGATACAGACATCTGGGGTTTCGGGAAGGTCTGACGGAGCGGGTGATCGGCAGAGGAGATATCGCGGAGGCGTACCGGCTGGCGGGCGAGTACGAGAGTTTCGATGACTGGCCCTGGTGCATGCTGTTTCGAGAAATGGACGAGCGATATCCGGACGCAAAGTTCGTTTTGACGTTGCGAAAGGACTCGGTCACATGGTTTGAGAGTTATCATGCTCACGCTAAACGGGCCCCGAAGACTGCAACCTGGCGTGAAAATGCAAGGGACCGGTCAGCGTGCATCGCGCGATACGAAAAACACAACTGTCACGTGCGGGCATACTTCGAGCATCGCCCGGAGAAACTGATGGAAGTTTGTTGGGAGAACGGTGATGGCTGGAAAGAACTGTGTGAATTTCTTGGTGAGGAAATTCCGAACCAGCCATTTCCACATGCCAACAAACGGCCGAGCAATCTTTTCCTCTGGAAAATGAAGAAGACCTGCCGTCGCTACAGGAACGGATTAAAACGGAGACTGGGTTTGTGACAATCAAACGGCGAAAGGTTCTTGGAGTCGGGATAGGGAAGACCGGCACGTCGACGCTTGGCGCCTGTATGCGCAAGCTCGGGTACCATCATCTGACGTGGCGGCGACAGCTGAGTCAGCGGATTCTTATCGAGAAGGATGTTGTCGAGATGGAGCGGTTGATGGAAGAGTATGACAGTTTCGACGACACTCCCTGGAATTTCCTTTATCGGGAAATGGATGAGCGCTACCCCGATACGCGTTTTGTGTTAACGCTGCGAAGTAGTCCTGAAGTCTGGTTCAGAAGTCTCAAGGGGCATTGTGAACGCCACATGGTGGATTGTCCGGAGTACGCGTTTGGCACAAAGAGACCCGTCGAGAATCCCGCGTCCGCGATCGCCACCTATGAAAGGCACAACCGCGATATACGAGAGTATTTTGCCGACAGGCCCGGCAAGCTGCTGGAGGTATGCTGGGAAACGGGCGATGGCTGGAAAGAGCTTTGCGATTTTCTTGAGGAGGATGTTCCCGACCTGCCGTTTCCTCATGCCAACAGGAGGCCGCGGAGCATGCTGAAATGGCGAACGAAGAAAATGTATCGCCGTTACAGAAACGGGCTGAAAAGAAGGCTCGGCTTGTGACGATCAGGCGGCGGAAGGTTCTCGGAGTCGGGTTCGGAAAGACCGGCACATCCACCTTCGGTCTTTGCATGCACAGCCTCGGATATCGTCACCTGACATGGAGGGCGGGTCTTACACGGCGGATTCTCATGGACGGAGACACAGCCGAGATGGAGCGGCTGATGGAGAGGTTTGAGAGTTTCGACGACGCCCCCTGGAGTCATCTCTACCGCGAGATGGACAGTCGTTATTCCGATGCCCGGTTTGTTCTGACCGTTCGCAAGAGTTCCGAAGCGTGGTTTGACAGCCTGAAGGCTCATTGCGCCCGTTACGGTGGCCTGGACTGTCCGGAGTGTTCCTTTGGTGATGTGGATCCGGTTGCGGATCCGGTATCCTCCATTGCCGTCTATGAACGGCATAATCGGGACGTGCGGGAGTATTTTGCAGAGAAACCAGGAAAGTTGCTGGAAGTTTGCTGGGAGAAGGGGGATGGCTGGAAGGAACTGTGTGGTTTTCTTGGAGAAGAGATTCCCGATCGTCCCTTCCCTCATGTGCACAAGCGCCCGAGCAATCTGCTGCAGTGGAAAGTGCAAAGGTTTTTAAAGCGTTGCCGCAGGGGTGTGGAGCGAAGGCTGGGTTCATGACGACGGGGAATTCAAAGGTTCTTGGAGTCGGACTTGGTAAAACAGGAACCAAGACACTCGGCACATGTATGCAGACTCTGGGGTACCATCACCGGTCTTTCGATTTTGAGTTGGTGAAGCTGCTTGTGATCGGAGAGGGTGAAGAGGAAATGAACCGTCTGATGGGGGAGTATGACAGCTTCGAGGATACACCATGGTGTTTATTGTATCGCGAAATGGATGAACGTTATCCGGATGCTCGCTATGTTTTGACGACAAGAAGGGATTCGGAGACATGGTTTGAAAGTCTTCGGGCTCATTGTTTGCGCAACCCGCTGCGTGCAGCGCGGTATCTCTTCGGAACGGACGATCCCGTTGCTGACCCGGCGGCAACTATTGCGCGGTACGAACGGCACAACCAGGATGTCCGGGACTATTTTGCAGGGAGGCCGGGAAAGCTGCTGGAAGTCTGCTGGGAAAACGGTGACGGCTGGGAGAGGTTGTGTGAGTTTCTGGAGAGGGAAGTTCCTGACGGGCCCTTTCCTCATGTCAACTTTCGACCGCGAAAGCCGTTGCGCTGGAAAACGAAAAGGCTGTTCCGGCGCTATCGAAAGGGCCTTGCGAGACGGCTGGGCATGTGACCTGCGCGCTATTCATCATCTCGCGTCAGGATGGAGAAAAACCGCTTGTTCGCACCGTGCCCAACCAGGCGTGCAAGAATGAACAGAATGGCAAGGCCAAGGAACGGTGTATCCCATCCGAACTTCAACAGATAGCGGTCGACAGCAAACCACAGAGTCAGAATCGCCAGCGTTGTTAAACCGGAGATCATCAATAACGCCCATCTGTAGCGATCCGCCAGCCTCAGCCAGAAAAAAACGGTGACGAACAGTTGGACAAAAGGGGCGAAAGCGGAGATAACGAGCAGCAGGTAGGTTCCGTACTTCGCGAGGGGTGGTATGCCGCTCCACCAGGACGTGTGAAAGAAGGTCGTTGCGATGATGATGGCATGAGCCGCTGCGAAATGGAGTGCCGGAAGCGCACCGGTCATCGCACCGAAGAAAGCGCATTCGCGGGCTTTGAGACGGGTGAGGGCGATTTGCTCAAGATGTCTTTTCCACTGCCAGCGCCAGGCCCACGCATGGAAAAGTACCGTGACGATGAGCACATGGACCCAGCCCAGGGGACTCCGCACGGCGGTTGAGACGAACTGGAAGGCATGATAAACCGGCGCAACGTGATATGTCGTGCCGGTGTTAAGCTGCGAGTCGATGATGCGAATCGCGGAGACTGCAATCGCGGCCAGCAGGATCATTTGGGCGGTACGATAGCCAAGGCGCTCGGCGGTGTCGCGGCCACGTGCGGGATGCCAATACATCCAGATGGCGTTTTCCCGACGATTTGCCCACAACCGCCAGATGGCGCGAAAGTAAGCGGGTGTTGTTTTGAAGATTTGATAAACGGATGTCACTGCGGCGGCATGGATCGCGTCAATCTGGTGTTGGGCTTTTCCTTGTTCGGTTCAACTCCGGGGACAACCGGGTTTCGGCTCATGATATCGTGATATTCGCAGATGGCCCACAAGAACAGCGCCCGCACCGTTCGGGTGCGGGCGCTGCTTATAACAAGTTGAGGGCTGTGGGTTATTCCACGCCGAAAACATCGAGTTCGACCGGAACGGTTCCGACCTGACCGATGCGCAGGTTGTCGATCCACGTGCCCTCATTGGAAGCGGGGGCACCGCCGTGATTCTCACGGAAACCAACAGTGACCGCGCCGCTTGTCGGGCCGCCGGCCGGAATGGCGCCGGAATAGATTGTCACACCGCCAACAGTGGCCACCAGTTGAGATCCGGGGGATGCGGACGGATCGATGATGAGTTGGAACGTCGTCCATGCTCCTGTCACAGGCGCGGCTGCGGAGCCCAGCAATTCAACGGGGTTGCCGTCCTGATTGTCATGGCTGGCATGGACAAACTCGATGGTGCCCGCATGGTCCGCCCGGCCGTCGTCGAGTCCGACTCCAGCCACGTTTTCGTAGATGAGCATGTAGCCGTTTTCGTAGCTGTTGCCGGCACGGGACGACGAGAAGAAAGCGCTTCCCTGTGTGCCACAGAAGCCGACGGCAACGGCCTGAGCCGGTTCGGCTCCGCCAGGCAGATAGATTTCACCGGCAACGTGATAGCCGTTCGTGGTGGTTCCAAGAGCCTTGTCGCCAATGAATGTCATAACGCCACCGCCGGTGGTGTCGACACAGCGGTGCACGTTGCCTCCACTGGGAGATGCACCCACACCCGAAGAC
>JANQSL010000255.1 GCA_028284075.1 Candidatus Sumerlaeia bacterium
TCAGACCGGCCTCATCCTGCTCTTCGACGCTGCCTCAGGGGACCTCAACGAGTGGTTCTGGAATTCATCGCTGCCTTCAGACCCCGACCGCCTCGACACCGTGGGGGGTAGTCTCAGCTACCTGCCGGACGGCCTGGAGGGTGGCGAGCCCCTGGTTTTTGCTGGCGGAACGAACTTCAACCAGGACTGGCAAGAGGACCTCGGTGGAGCCATGTCCTTTATCGCGACCAACCAGTTTGCAGCTGGCAAAGCCGTCAAACCCACTGGTTACAACCGTTTGGGGCTTGGGTACAGCATGACCCCACTGGAGCGCCCCGGCCGTGATCCCGCACTCCTGATGGGTCAGCCGGAGACGGAAGGCCGAGTCTTCCTTCTCGATGCCACAACCGGCCAGGTCATCCCTCCTCCGGACGAGAACGCGACAGACGTCTGGATCATAACCGGCAACAGCCCCAAGGCCCCGGAACCCCTCTAAATTCACTCTTGACCGGGAAGGGTGCCTGCGCTTCCCTCCCCCGCCTCGCGCAAGGGGTTCGAATACCCTGGCGACAGGACTGTTACGACAGGACGAGTTATGCCGACAATCAATCAGCTGGTTCGCAAGGGCCGGAAGAATCTCCAGAAAAAGAACAAGGTTCCCGCGCTTCAGGGATGCCCGCAGCGTCGCGGTGTCTGCACCCGTGTGGTGACAATGACCCCCAAAAAGCCGAATTCCGCGCTTCGCAAGATCGCCCGTGTTCGCCTGACCAATGGTTTCGAGGTCACCGCCTATATCCCGGGTGAAGGCCACAACCTGCAGGAACACTCGATCGTGCTGATCCGCGGTGGACGTGTGAAGGACCTTCCCGGTGTACGCTATCACGTCGTGCGCGGCGCCAAGAAGGGCGACACGCAGGGCGTCGCAAATCGCAAACAGAGCCGTTCGAAATACGGCGCCAAGCGTCCCAAGTGATTTCGAATTGCACCCGTGGGGCCGAACCGGCGCCCATGCTTCAGACCAAATTGAGGTAAACGTATCTTGGCAAAGCGTAAGAAAAAAGATGGTCGCTCGCGCAGTATGAGAAAAATGGGTCGCCGCCGGAATCCTCCCGGCCGCGGACTTGTTCCCGACGTGCGCTATAACAGCCTTCTCGTGGCGAAGTTCATGAACTGCCTCATGCTCGATGGCAAGAAAACCGTCGCCGAGAGCGTCTTCTACCGCGCGATGGACAACATTGCCGCGAAAATTGAGGGCGAGGATCCGGTCGATGTCTTCACCAAGGCGATCGAGAACGTGAAGCCCGTGGTCGAGGTCAAGAGCCGTCGCGTCGGCGGTGCAAACTATCAGGTCCCGATTGAGGTTAAGCCGGAGCGCCGTCAGGCTCTTGCCATTCGCTGGATTATTACCCACGCCCGTGGCCGTAATGAGAAAACGATGGACCAGCGTCTCTCCAACGAAGTGATGGACGCATTCCGGAACACCGGCGGAGCAATCAAGAAGAAGGAAGATGTGCTTCGCATGGCGGAAGCAAACAAGGCCTTCGCTCACTACCGCTGGTAGAGATCGACAAGCTGCGAAACTTGACGCCACCCGGCCCATTGGCCGGGTGGTTTTCGTTTAACTTATGCGGTACCACTCATCCTCCGGCTCCGATTTGACAAAGTCGAAGCCTCCCTTGCAAAGGGGCTGGCATCGCAGAATACGCCAGACAATGAGCCCGACAGCTTTCCACGCCGGCTTGGTGCGGAGCACGTCGAGGGCATATTGACTACAGCTGGGTTCGAAACGGCACTGGCCTCCGAGGAAGGGCCCGAGTGTCATGCGATAGCTCAGAACGAGCAATATCAGGGCTTTCCGGACGACCCTTGATCCCGAGAGGATGATTTGCGGAGGTCGTTTGGAATCAACTGACGCAGGCATGAGTCGAACTCGGCGGCGAGATTTTCATAACTGGCCTCAGCGGCCCCCGGGCGCGCAATCACGACAAGATCCCAACCGGAAGGCAAACCGCCATGGCGGCGGCGGAAGAGTTCGCGAAGACGGCGTTTGATGCGATTGCGAACAACCGCCCCTCCGACCCGGCGGGAAACCGTCAACCCCAGACGAGTCGGTGTGTCAGAAGATTCACGGGCAAGAGCGACAACCACAAGAAAACGGCGGGCGCGCCTGCGTCCGCCGTCAAGTACCCGCTTGTATTCGGCACGTCGGGTGAGCCTCACCCAGCGGGGGAAGCGCTCGCCCCGCGGCGTCAGCGTCATCCGCTGACCGTAAGGCGGTGGCGACCCTTCGCCCGGCGACGGGCGAGAATCTTACGGCCGTTTTTGGTGGCCATCCGGGCACGGAAACCATGCTTGTTCACACGGCGGCGCTTGCTGGGCTGGAAAGTTCTTTTCATGACTTTACCTCAATTCACATTCCAAGGGCGCGGCATTGAGCCCAGCCCTTCTGCCCACGTCAAGGGGTTTGGTCTCCACATCCCGTCCGGGAAAGCGGAGACCGAAGCCCGCCGTTCGTCCTTGATCCATTGGGGGTCCTGGCTCACAGTTTCATCCGAATCGGCGGCGAGAGCCGCGAGGACCAGACTTTGGGATCGCTCCCAAGAAAAGAACTTCTCAGGCGAACAATTGCCTCCCTCGAAGCGTCCTGCAGGGCGCATCCGGGTAATCATAAGCTGACGTATCAGCTGGCTGTGGCCTATTTTGAGGTCGGCCGCTTCGATGACCACGCCACAAGGGTCTACCAGCAGGCAGGAGAAGCTTACCCTTCCGACGCAAAAATCCAGCGGGCGGTGGCGCTCTGCTATATGATCAATCAGGGCCGCAGCCTGCTCCGGGACGTTCCGTCGCTGGAGGAAGTGGATCCTGCCGCTCTGCAAAAGACCCGCGATCAACTGACGCGTCTGACGAAAGAATTCGCTGAATCGCCGGAGGTGCATCGCGCCATCGGGGATATCGAACTCATCCGGGGTGAGTACCGCGATGCCTTGAAGCGGTATCGTGCGGCGCTCTCCCTCGGACTCGAAGACGTGGAGGGAATCTGCAGGCATTTCGAGGCCATGCAGGAGTTGTTTCCCCTGCCGCCAAACGTGGTGGCATTCTTTGCGGAGCTCTTCCAGCGCATCGGACAAATGGACCGGGCGGCCGCCCTGTACCATTCCCTGCTCGAAGAGGGTGAAGACGATCCGGAGACGCTCGACGCGTACTATGCGTTTCTGCTCCGAAGGCTGGATCTTCTCCAGCATGACACCAAGGCGCTGTCATCACTGATTCGTGAGATCTGCGGCGTTGCGCTCATGATGGGGAAGCAGGACGAGGCATTGACATGGGCGCGCCAGCTTCGCCCGGAACAGATGGCACGGCATCCGGACCTCGTGAAACAGCTCGGGCGAATTCTGATCGATCGGGAGGACTTCCGCCAAGCATTCGACTATCTGTCGAAAATTCAACTCGATTCAGAATCAAAGTCGCTGCTGAACGAAATCGCGGTCCTGCTGGAACAGCGTGGAGAACTGGATACTGCGGTGTATCTGCTTCAGTTCATTAACGAGCACGACACGCTTGCGCGGGAAGGAAAACGCGACCGGCCGCCCGTGAAAAGCTCCGCGCGAAAAGCAACGAGCGGCGAGGACTGGGAAATCGAGATCAACACGGAGCTGCAGCTGGCGGAATTGCACTGGAAAAGCCGCCGCTGGCGTCAGGCTTTCGACTCGTATCTCAAAGTCCTCGATATGGGTTACGACGATTACCGCTCGCTGCTGGAGCCGCTCGACTCGCTATTGGAACGATTGTCGGATATCGACGAAAAGCAGCTCGCGTTTCTGGCGAACTTCTTCGCCAAGAAGCGTGACTGGCGGCGAACACTGTTCTATGCGGAGCGCGCACTCTTTCTCGACCCGGCCCTCGACGATATCCGTCACCGGCTTGTGCAGGCGTGTGAGCAGATTCTCCTGCAGGACCCGGATTCCTGCGAGGTGCGCTTGAAGATTGGCGATCTTGCTCTGGAACGCGGCAACGTCGAACGTGCCATGAAGGAATACCGCAAGGTGGCGGCCTATCCCGAATACGGCATGAAGGCCAATCGCCGTATTGCCGTGGCGTTGTTCCGTGCGGGAGACATCAAGGCGGCGTTCGGCAAGTTCCAGCAGCTCCCGGTTCTGGAAACGGAAGACCTGGAGCATCTGTACGACATTATGATCTCGTTCCAGAATTCCGAGCAGTGGAAGCTCTGTCTGGAGGCGGCCTCGCTCATCAAGGAATACGACGCGAATTTCCGCGATGTCACAGCCAAGATTGCAATCTATGAGGAAAAGATCGCCGCCACCGGCGGAGAGTTCTTCGTCGATCCCAAGATGCGGGAACTGATTGGCGATCATTCCATCGGACGCTACAAATACGTCGAGAAAATCGGCTCCGGCGGTATGGGAGTCGTACACAAAGTCGTCGATCTGAAAACAGGCCAGGAAGTGGCCATGAAAATCCTCCGGGAAGGTCTCAGTGGCAGCGACAAGGCCATCGACCGGTTCTTCCGCGAGGCACGCATCGCCGCAACCCTGCACCACAAGAACATCGTCAACATTCTCGACTACAACATTTCGAATTTCTACGGGCAGTCCTACATCGCCATGGAGTTTGTGGACGGTCCCTCGCTGCGGGATATCGTCGAGGACAAGTTCTCACGCACCGTGGACGTGGACATGTCCTATGTTCTGGAAGTGCTCGAATGGATGATGCAGGGATGCGATGCTCTCGACGCGACTCACCGGAAAGGCATTATCCACCGCGACATCAAACCCGACAATATCATGCTGGACACCACCGGAGTCATCAAGCTGACGGACTTCGGCATCGTTCATATTGAAGAGGCAACCTTCACGCCGACGGGAGCACTCATTGGAACACCTCGCTACATGTCTCCGGAGCAGGTTCACGGCGGACGTATCGATGCACGGTCTGACATTTATTCCGTGGGAATCATCATCTATGAAATGTTGATCGGCTCGCCGCCGTTCATCAGCGGTGACATCTCCTATCAACAGGTCAACGTCCTGCCCACTCCGCCGAGGGAAATCTGCAGCGCAATTCCGGAAGCCGTGGATACAATCGTGATGAAGTGCCTGGAAAAGAATAAGT
>JANQSL010000264.1 GCA_028284075.1 Candidatus Sumerlaeia bacterium
TGTTTCTGTCTTGAGGAAGGCATCGCTCCCGGCAACCTGGGACGAGGCTATGTCATTCGCCGCATTGCGCGTCGCGCGTTGCGTTTCGCCTCCCTTCTCGGCAGAGACGAACCCTTTCTCGATCAACTTGTCGATCCCGTCATTGAAGCCATGGGTGGAACCTATCCGGGCCTTAAGAATAAAGCTGCATTTCTCCGCAAGGCCGTGCGTATCGAAGAAGAATCATTTCTCAAGACACGCAATCGCGGCATGAAACTTCTCGACGAACTGATTGCCGACGCAAGGAACTCCGGAGCAAAAAGTATCGATGGAGCCGATGCGTTTAAACTGTGGGACACTTACGGATTCCCCAGAGACCTGACGGAGGAAGTCGCAAGGGATGCGGGTCTTTCGATTGACCGGCCCGGCTACGAGAAAGCTCTCGCGGAACAAAAGGAACGTGGCAAAGCGAGTTGGCGCGGTGAGAATCTGACGAAGGAACTGGAACTCGCCACGTCACTCTTTGAAAAGCATGGAGCGACAACCTTCACGGGGTATTCCGAGACAGCTACGGACAGCTGCCGCGTGTTGGCCATCATCCACGACGGAGCCTTTGTCGAGCGCCTCGAACCTGGCCTGAAAGCAACAGTCATCCTCGACAAAACGCCTTTCTATGCGGAGGCGGGAGGACAGGTCGGAGACACCGGCCGGCTGCTCGAGGCACAGGACAGTACATTCGATGTCAGCGACACTCAGAAAACCGCGGAAGGCGTTTACCTCCACTGGGGTGCGCTGGAAACGGGCGTTCTTGCCGTTGGGGAATCCGTTCTCGCGGAAATCGATGAGCGTCGCAGAGTACAGATCCGGCGCAACCACAGCGCCACCCACCTCCTTCAGTCTGCATTGAGAAAACACGTCGGTGACCACTGCAAGCAAGCCGGCTCTTACGTCGGTCCGGATGGACTTCGCTTCGATTTTACTCACCCCGAGGCTGTTTCCTCCACAGCGCTTCGCTCCATTCAAAAGGAAGTGAACGACTTCATTCTCGCCGACTTTCCCGTCACGACGGAAGTCCTTTCTCTTGAGGATGCGAAAAAGAAAGGAGCCATCGCTCCTTTTGGCGAGAAATACGGCCCCACCGTTCGAGTTGTCCACATGGGCAACGAAAGCGCCCCGGTCTCACTGGAATTCTGCGGCGGCACTCACCTTGATCGCACAGGCCAGGCGGCACGCTTCCGGATCGTCAGCGAAGGCAGCATCGCCAGCGGTGTCCGCCGCATTGAAGCGGTTGCCGGGCATCGCGCCGCGGAACTGGAGCTTGAGGAACAATACGACGTGCTCCAGCCACTGCAGTCCGAACTTGCGTCAAAAGGAACACAAGCCATTGAACGTGTGAAACAACTGCAGACTCGCGTCAAACAGCTCGAAAAGGAACTCGCCAGAGAAAAACAAAAAGCCGCGACGGCAAATCTCGATCAGTTCATCGCCGATGCACAGCCTGTGGGTGACGCAAGACTCGCCACTGCCATATTCGAGGGACTTGACGGTAAGGAACTCAAAACTGTCGCCGTCACTCTACAGGAAAAAATGGGTGCGGACGGAATCGCACTCGCTTTCTCCACGGACAACGGCAAGATCGGCATCGTGGCGGCGGTCGGCGAAAACGCACGCAAAGCTTTTCCCGCCGGCAAGGTTGTCAATGCCGTGGCCGGTCCACTCGGTGGCAGAGGCGGTGGCAAGCCTGACGTTGCACAGGCGGGAGCAAAAGACACCGGCAACCTCACTGACGTAATCGGCAAATCCGCGGAGCTTGTCTCAGCGGTATAGAAAAACCATGAGTGTACCCGAACTCATCTCCTGTCTGGAACGGTTTCCGCCGCAACTTCGCGGCGTTGTCGATCCGCTTGATGCTGACACATGGCGCTGGAAACCCGACTCCTCCAGGTGGTCCGTCCTTCAAATTGTCGCGCACCTGGCGGACGAAGAAACTGAGGACTTTCGCAAGCGCCTCGACCTGACTCTTCACCATCCCCAAACACCCTGGCCTCCCATCGATCCCGAGTCATGGGCTCGCGATCGTGACTACGATTCGGCAAAACCGGAAAATGTTCTCAGCAGATTTTGTGCAGAGCGCGAATCGTCTCTTCGCTGGCTGCGCTCTCTCAACAAACCGGACTGGAGCACCTTCCGCAGCCACCCGAAGGCTGGAAAAATATCTGCGGGAGACCTGCTCGCCTCATGGGCCCGCCACGATTTGCTTCACCTGCGCCAAATAACAACTCGCCTCACCGAGCACACTGCGGCACAAGCTCATCCATTCTCCGGGCGCTACGCCGGTTCCTGACAAACCCGTCCCCCCTTTTTCGTTTCCCCCATTCTCCCTTCGATGAATAAAGCAACATCGTTGGCGTAGATGTGCATAAGTCAGGGAACAGCGGATGGCGGAGTCTGAAATCATCATCCTGATCGTAAGTGCCATAATCGGCCTCTTTTTCTGGGGCCAGTGGTACTGGATTATTCATCGAGTCAATCCGCTTGCTTCAGGGCCACAATATCGCTGGCCGCTACAGTGGACTCCACCCATATGCATTGCGGCATTCTATGCCGTTGTTCAGAAGTTTGCATCCTGGGATGTCATTGGAAGCCTTGCCTATACGACCTTTTATCTCGTCTTTGCAGCGGCATGGGTCGGCGCCCTTCGTCCACTCCTTGGATTCTGCGGTGTATCCTGGCGGGACGATGTTCTCGAACGGGCCAACACGGCGGCAGTCATGCCGGTTGCCGCGGGGCTCTTCGCACTGACGCTTTGCTTCACCGGCGGAAACATAGGCGACGGACCCGGATGGTGGGTGGTCTTCTTTGCGGCCGGCATGGCAACCGTCGCTCTCATTGTGTGTTGGCAGATACTCGAACTCGTTTGCCATAATCATGAGATCATCACCATCGACCGCGACGTCGATTGCGGCCTTCGACTGGCGGGATGGCTCGTTGCCATGGGCCTTCTCTTTGGATGTGGAGCCGCCGGCGACTGGGTTTCCGTCGAGGCCACCATCGATGACTTCGTCCCCTACGCCATCGCCGGTTTCGTTATGATGATTGCCTATATGATCCTGGAAGCCTTCATTCGTCCCCACGGAATCGTGCGTGAAAAGGGCGAGTTCCTCTGGGGCACACTTCCCGCACTCGCGTACATCACATCAGCCCTCATCTGGCTCGCGAGCATTGGATGGTGGAAGCAATGACCACGCTTCGGCCCGGTAAATCCCTCTCGCGCAGCGAGTATGCTGAAGTTCGAACGCGCCTGATGTTCGAGTTCTGCAAGTGGGATCCGCAGATGCAGGACGTCAGCGTACTGCTTCCTTTCCCACTCATCATCGACGAGCTCGAATGGCGTTCACTTGAGCGAACAGCAGTGAAGCTGTATCATGAGGTCATCGAAGCGGAGAACGAAGTGTTGTCTCGACGCGACCTGCACAAGCTCCTCGGCTTTCCCCGGAGCATTCGCCGTGCCCTGGCCTTTGCCTCGAACACTCACCGGCAGCGCAGCGTTCGTGTGATGCGCTTCGATTTTCATCCCGCGCGTGACGGTTGGCGCATTTCAGAAGTCAACAGCGACGTTCCTGGCGGCTTTGTCGAGGTTTCCGGCCTGAACTGCCTGATGGCTCCCTCCTTTTCCGGACTGAAGGCATCGGCCGACGTCACAACCATTTATACTGACGCCATTGCCGATAAAATTCCGAAGAACGCCTGCATCGCGCTCGTTCATGCCACCGCCTACACGGATGATCGCCAGGTCATGCTTTGGTTTGCCCGCCAGTTTGAGCGACGCGGCTTCAAAGCGGTCCTTGCCGCTCCCGATCACATCAAATGGCGCGATGGCAAAGCCATCGTTGAAGGCCAACGCGCTCACGCCCTGCTGCGCTTCTACCCTGGCGAGTGGCTTCCCAACTTCAGCCGCCGGACAGGCTGGCATTCTTACTTTGCAAGCGCTGCCACGCTCCTCAGCAACCCCGCGACGGCACTTGTCTCGCAGTCAAAACGCCTTCCTCTCCTGTGGGATCGACTCGAAACACCAATGTCCACCTGGAAGAGGCTCCTTCCCGAAACCCGCGATCCCCGCGATACGGAATGGCGGAGGTCCCCCGAAGACTGGCTGCTCAAACCCGCCCTTGGCCGTGTCGGCGAGGACATCGCCTTTCCCGGCCTGACGCGCGAAAAGAAACGTCAACGCATTCAGCGCTCCGTCCGATGGCATCCGGGCAACTGGATCGCACAACGGCGCTTCGACGCGACCTCCATTGCGACGTCCACCGGACCGATCTGGCCATCCCTGGGCCTTTATGTCATCGATGGCATCCCTGCCGGAGCCTACATGCGTGTGGGCCGCCGCCCGATAATCGACGCTCGTGCGAGAGAAACCGCTCTGTTGATTGAACCACTCGTCAAAGCCGAGGCTGCTTGAGGAAACACAATGGCCAACCGCATTCTGTTTGAAACCTGGGCTCCTCCCGCATCGCTTTGGTCGCGATGGGCGAAACCGGTTCTCTTCGCTGAGACACTGCACGGCATGCTCTCAAATCGAAGCCTGAGCGAAAAGGAACTGGACGCCGCAAAGACCGCATGGGCTCTTCCCAACAACAACGACACCGCCATTGTGCTCGACGTTCCGGGAGAAACAGCCGTACTCTATGCCGTCGCTCTTGCGAACAAAGGCTACCAGCCTGTTGCTCTTTTCAACACAACATCGGGAAGTCGTGCCGCCATCGATGTTTCAAAAATAAAAAAAGCACTGACCCTCGGCGCCGCGAACCTTCGGGGGATGACTATCCCCGCGAAAGCGCCTCCCGCCTTCATTCTCGACAGCGAACGCAAACCGCAGGGCCGCTCCCCCAAACCCGGCCAATACGACAACCGATGGGTCGTGCTTCCCCAGGACTTTCCCTCAGGCCGTTTTCTCATGAACCACGGAATTCGAAACATTGTGATCCTTCGCGTCGGAACAAAGCCCGCCGCCGACGATCTCTCTCACATTCTCGTGCGCTGGCAGGAACGCGGGCTTCGAATCCGCGGAGCATCCCTTAACAGCAACGCTGCGGCGGGCGACATTCGCGTAACCCGCCCCAACCTCTTCCGCCTCGCCTTCTCACGACTGCTGGTCATGTTCGGACTGCGCCGCAACAGCGCCGGAGGCTTCGGCGCCGTCGTGCCTGAAGAAAGCAGTGGCGGTGGCTACTATGGCTGATTATCGCGGCGGGATGACAGGATAAAGTCGGTCGCGTCATGACTTCAGGTCCGTCGAAAGCCATCGCCACTTGTTTGACATCGTCCTTGACGTCCGAAAGCGGTCCTCTTTACATCCCCTCCCCTCGTCGTGGAAGCGCGGCGTGGCCCTGCTGGGGTGTGGTGCAACTGGTAGCACGTCAGATTCTGGTTCTGAATGTTGGGGGTTCGAGTCCTCCCACCCCAGCCAATACAAAAACCGCGGCGGTCCCATCGTCTAGCCCGGTCCAGGACGCCGCCCTCTCACGGCGGAAACAGGGGTTCGAATCCCCTTGGGACTACCAACTCACTTGAAAGACTCGCGATGAGATTTCCCGCCGAACTTTGGAAACACCCGGCGGACAGAGAACTCCTCAAACAAACAATCGAACTCTTCAGCACCGTCCCCCTGGTTCTGACGGACGGAATTACGAACTCCGTCTACTTCAACGATGCAGCCGAGCGGCTCTATGGCGAAGAGGCTGAGGCCATTGTCAACCGGGCCGCATGGTCATTACTGGGCTTCGACTTCTCATCCTCCGCACCAGCCGGACTGGAGGGAGCCCTCCTCGGAACCGCTGACCCCTGGAAAGGCGTCGTTCGTGTCGCAGGAGGCGCCACACGCTTCTGCGAAGCCTCCGCCATCCGCCGCGGCGAACAGCTCGTGGCAGGCCTCATTCGCTTCACCGGTTCAGAGAGCGATTGACGCATTCTCCTCCCTTCGGAAGACAGTTTACTGAGCGCTTCATCATCAATGGGGACGGGGCCAGACGTTGACAGCCAGCGACGAATCACAATCCAGCGAGGTCATCGGTCCGGAAACCCCTGATGCGGGCTCCGCCGAGGGTCCTTCCGCCACGGAATCCGGATCGCGGCGCTGGAATCTTGGCAAGGATCGCAAAAAGAAGATCGCGGTCAAAGCACCCGCACCGGCGCCATCCACCGCTCGTTCACTTCCAAAGCCTGTCGCCGGCGGTGGAGCCAGACTCGCCATTCCCCGTGCCCGTCCGGAAACGGACGAAGAAGAGACCTCCCATTCCTCAATCATCATTCCCGGCCGTCCTGTTCCCGCGCCAAAGACAGCGCGCGAGTGGCTCAACCACCCTCTCACAATCGTGATCTGCGCACTGGTCATTTGCCTCTCCCTCATAATTGGCGCATTCTCGGGCTTCGGCGGTTCTCGAAGTTCCGGCAGGAACACAACAACCATGGCAACGGGCGAGACCGGTCGCGCAGTCATCAACATCGTGAGCGGAGGCCGCCGCGACGCTTCCGGAAAAGTCATTGCCGAATCGAGCCTGGGCGAAGGCGTCGAAACTGACGCCCGCTTCATCCTCAGCAACGGCGAAATGCTGATCGCAACCGCCAACTACATGGATGAGTCGCGCACCGCATCCCCTCAAAACTTCTTCTTCGTCTCAAACGCCCTCATGAGCGCAAAGATGCCTCCCGGCGATTCCCTCGAATACTCCCTTGCACGCTTTCAGCGCGAGGAAGCGGCGCAGGAACTCAGCGACATGGGACAGAAAATGATCGAAACCGCACGAGCCCGTGGAATTGATTCAGACACTCTTCGACGCGTCGGAACACGCCTCGTCGCCGAGGGACTCTCGCTTCTCGACTCAAACATCTCCGACGCGGAATCGAGATCCGTATTAAATGAAATGCTGAGAAAGTCCGGCTTTCCCGGAATCGACGGCGCCGCTGCACGGCCGGAAAGCACATCCGCTCCCGTAACCAACGAACAGATTCGCTCTTTGGCGACCGAAACACTGCCTGACTGGTATTCACAAAAGCTGATGGAAGTTTATACAAAGTACCACCCCTGAACGGACTCTCAATGAAACTGGGCGTGTTAATATCAGGTCGCGGCAGCAACCTTCAGGCGCTGCTCGCGGCAAAGAAAGAAGAGCGTCTGCCGCTTGCCGACTTCCGCCTCGCCGTGTCCAACAAACCGGACGCGCCAGGTCTTGATATCGCCCGGTCCTTCGGCCTCAGAACAGCCGTTATCGACGGGAGCAAGTACCGGGGCCGCCGTGCCGAGCACGACCGGGCCATCGATCAGGTCCTCCGCGAGCACGAATGCGAAGCAATTGTACTTGCCGGATACATGCGCGTTCTCGGTGCCGAATTCATTGCGGGCTGGCGAAACCGCATCATCAACATTCACCCTTCCCTTCTTCCTTCATTCCCCGGACTCCATGCACAGCGCCAGGCCCTTGAGTATGGCGTCCGTACAAGTGGGTGCACTGTTCATTTTGTCGACGAAGGCACTGACACCGGCCCCATTATTCTGCAAAGAACCGTACCGGTACTCCCTGGCGATACAGAAGACAGTCTTGCAGCGCGAATTCTCGTTGAGGAACACCATGCCATCGTTGAAGCTGTCGCCTTGCTCAGTCAGGGGCGGGTCAACATTGAAGGTCGCTCTGTGAGAGTTTCGAGCGGCGGCAGGGTAGGTTAATATCCCCGTGGAACTTTTGCTAGCCACCGGCAACCGGCACAAAACCGAGGAAATCCGCGCCATTCTGGCGGACCTGAACTTCTCCTGGAAATCCACCTCCGACTGGCCCAATGCCACCGAGGTTTCCGAAGGCGGAGCAACCTACGAGGAAAACGCTCTGACCAAGGCAAAAATCTGGAGTGACCGAACCGGCCTTTGGACACTCGCCGACGATTCCGGACTCGAGGTGGAAGCACTGGACGGACGCCCGGGCGTGAAATCCGCCCGCTATGCCGAACCTGGCGAAGATCCCATCACAAAACTCCTCGGCGAACTCGAAGGAGTGGCGGCCGAAAACCGCACAGCGCGCTTCGTCTGTATCTGCTGTCTGGTATCGCCGGAGGGAGAAGTCTTTCAGGAGCGAGGAGAACTGTCCGGTTCCATCGCACGCGAAAGAAAAGGTGACGGTGGCTTCGGATACGACCCCGTCTTCATTCCGGACGATTACAGCGGGCTTCACCTTGCCGAACTGCCCACTGACATCAAAAACCGTATCAGCCACCGCGCCAACGCCCTTGCCGCGATGCGGCCCCATCTCCGGCCCCTCCTTTAACCTTCCACATCAATGCCTGCCGATACGGCGGCGCGACGCAGATCCTTTTCAATGAAACCTGTGCGCCTTGTTCGCTGGATCAAAGGCCATGCCGCCTGAACATCGCCTCTGAGCAACAGGAGAAGAGCATTCGCCGAAACCGTTTCCAGAGGCATCTGCTGACCGGCATAGTCCAGGCGCTCCATGTCCGCCTCCGCAAGACCCAGCAACTCTTCCGCCCGGTTCCCGTCACCCTCCTCCTGACTGATCCGCGCAAGCCGCAGGTTGCACCGTGCCCTCCCGAGATAAAACGACAGGTTTTCAGGATCGGACTCCACGGCTCTGGAGTACAGTGAAACGGCTTCTTCAAACGCCCCTCGCGCCCGCATCGTGTCTTCAAGGTCCAGGTGAGCATTGCCGGACAAGGAAATAATCTCCGCCCGTGCATGTTCCCAGATTTTCAGCGACGGATCGTCATGGGACTGATAGTTGATAATACGCAGTGCGCGATCAAACTGCGAAAGCGCCTCGTCCGGAAAATCCGATTGGCGAAGACGAAAGCCGTCAAGAGCATAGGTCCGTGTGAGCTGCGCCTGATACGTAATATTGGCCGGTTCGCTGCGAACCAGATCTTCCGTCATTCTGAGCGCTGACCGCATGTAGAACTCAGCATTCCGTGTATCCCCCTGAAAAAAGTGAATGCCCGCCCGCAGACTGGTCGACGATGCCAGCGCACTTTGAAACTCAGCGTTTGATGCGTCGCGGCTCGTGAGAGTTCGCCAAATGTCCGAAGCCCCCTGATTCGCCTCCGCCGCTGCATCGAAGTCACCGATCATCTCCGCATAACGCGCCCGCATTTCCAACAGGCGTGCGTGAACAGCGCGCGCTCTTGAGTCCTCTCCTCCCGCATTCAGAGCGCGTTCCACA
>JANQSL010000267.1 GCA_028284075.1 Candidatus Sumerlaeia bacterium
TTCTTCGAAACACTCTACGCCGATCCGTCCCGTCTGGAAGCGTTCATGCACGCCATGACCGGCGCCTCGATCCGGAATTTTGAAAAACTTGCCGAGGTCTTTCCCTTCGACCGGTATCGGACGCTGGCCGATATCGGTGGGGCGGATGCGCTCCTGTCGCGGACCGTGTCGGCCGCCCACCCGCATCTTCGATGCGCAAGCCTTGACCTGCCGGTCGTGACGAAAATCGCAATCGACAAAATCGCCGCCGCCGGACTTGCCGGTCGAATCGATGCGGTCGCCGGCGACTTCTTCACCGATCCGCTCCCGCGGGCGGATATCCTCACCATGGGCATGATCCTGCACGACTGGAACCTGGAGCGAAAGAAGCTCCTGGTGAAAAAAGCCTATGATGCGTTGCCCGTTGGTGGCGCCTTCATTGTGATTGAAACCTTGATCGACGATACCCGCCGCAACAACACCTTCGGCTTGTTCATGTCGCTGACAATGCTGATGGAGTTCGGGGACGCCTTCGACTTCACGGGCTCGGAGTTCATCTCCTGGTGCCGGGAGGCCGGCTTCAATCGTTTCAAGATCGTTCCGCTTGAAGGTCCGTCGAGCGCTGCGATTGCCTTCAAGTGACACCTGAAGCAAACCCGGGTCAGTCCACGGCTGGCGATTTGAGCTGTATTGGGCGAACGCCTGTTTCTCGACCCGCATAGAGACGCCGCTCAGAGCCGTGTTGGCATAACGGTTTCGGACACAGGTCAATCCGCGGCTCGATCCTTAATCCATACGGAGAGTGAACACCGGATTGACCACAGCCCGCCGAGCTGAAACTTCAAGGCAGGCGGCAAGTGCATTCATGTCCTTGCCGCACGAAACTCCGTGACCGTCTGAATCACACCCTTGAGGAGCGCTCCTGCGATGTTCGAACATGTTCTAGTCACCGGTGGTGCGGGATTTATCGGATCTCACACGGTGGACCAGCTTCTTGGTCGTGGCTGCCGCGTCCGGGTTTTCGACTGCCTTGACCCGCAAGTGCATGGTGGCATCGGCACACCTCCACAGCACCTTAGCCCTGAAGCGGAATTCGTCCAGGGTGACATGCGCGACCGTGACTCACTCAGGAAGGCCCTTCAGGGCATTGATGCCATCATTCATGACGCCGCGGCAGTCGGGGTTGGGCAGTCTCAGTACCAGATCGATCACTATATCGACGTAAATGTGCGCGGGACGGCGGTGCTTCTGGATATTCTTGCGAATGGAAAAACGTCCGTTGAACGACTGCTGGTGGCCAGTTCCATGAGTATCTACGGCGAGGGGCTTTACCGGCGGCCCGGCGACGGTTCGTTCGTCGCTCCACAACTGCGACCCGACAATCAGCTCGAAGCGGGCGAGTTCGAGGTGCGCGACCCTGAGACAGACGAAGTCCTCGAACCGGTTCCGACCCCGGAATCCAAACCGTTGTTTTGCACTTCGGTTTACGCCCAGGCAAAAAAAGACCAGGAGGAATATAGCCTGATCGTCGGACGAGCCCACAAAATCCCGACGGTGGCGTGTCGCTTTTTTAATGTTTATGGTCCGCGGCAAAGCCTCAACAACCCCTACACGGGGGTGGCGGCTATTTTTTCGTCACGTATCAAGAATGGCAAGCCTCCTCTGGTCTACGAGGATGGTGAGCAATTGCGTGACTTCACGTCGGTCCATGATCTGGTGCGGGCAAAGTTGTTGCTGCTCGAGGACGAACGCGCCAACCACGGTGTTTACAACATCGGTACAGGAAACAAAGCCAGTATCCTTGATATCGCCGGCCACCTCGCGAAACTCTACGGTCGATCCGATCTGGAACCCGAGGTGCTGCGAAAGTTTCGCTCTGGCGATGTTCGCCACTGCTACGGTGATATTTCGAAACTAAAGGCTCTGGGCTTCAAACCTCAGGTTTCTCTCGAGGAAGGCTTGCGCGAGCTGGTGGAATGGGGAGAGTCTCAAGCCGCTGTGGATCTGAGTGAGAAGGCGCATGCTGAATTGGTACAGCGAGGTCTGGTAAGAGAATAAGTGAACGCCGGATTTTTCCGAACGTCTCGTAAACACAAACCTCACTTTACTCTCTAACGAGACTCCGCCTACCCACTTGTTCCAGACTTGGGGTCAAGATGGCGCTTATCTACTACAGCATGGCAGGCGAGGGACGGGGACATGCCACCCGTGCCCGATCTCTCGTTGAGGAGCTGCTGAAAGAAGGCCATGATGTCCGCCTCTTTTGTCCAGGCGACGCCTACGACCTGTTGGCTCCGGTCTATGCGGAGAGTTCCGTGCGCGTGGATCGCATTCCAGGTCTGGTATTCCATTACAACCGGCAGAAGAAACTCGATCCGGTTCGCACGGCTCTCGGAGCCTTTGGATATGCGGTCCGCATGCCGGCACTCATTGGCCGGCTGGAGAAGCTCTTCCGCATCGATCACCCTGACCTGGTCGTCACGGACTTCGAGCCCTCCCTCCCCCGCACGGCAAAGCGCGTCGGTATTCCCTTTTTAAGCATCAACCATCAACACTTCCTGCTGGCCAACGATTTGAGGTCACTTCCCTGGCGCTTGCAGGTTCATGCCTGGTTTATGGCTCAAGTTGTCCGTCGTTACTACAGTGGACAGGCGGCGACCGTGATCTCACAGTTCTACTTTCCACCGCTCAAGCGAAACTGGGAGGGGAGGGCTGTTCAGGCCGGAGTTCTGATGAGACCGGAAATTCTGAATTGCGAACCGGTTATCGGCAATCATATCGTTGTCTATCTGCGCAAATTTGCATCGGAGAATCTGATGCGCGCCCTCAAGGCATGCGGCCGCGAGGTGCGCCTCTATGGTCTCGGCAAACTCGATCATCATGACAACATTTGCTACTGTGAAATTGATGACAGGCGTTTTCTTGAAGACCTCGCCTCGTCCCAGGCACTCATCAGCACGGCCGGCAATCAGTTGGTAGGCGAGGCTCTTTATCTGGGCAAACCGGTGTTTGCCATGCCCGAACCAGGTAATCAGGAGCAACACATCAACGCCCACTACCTGGCGGAAAGCGGCGCGGGCGAATGGACGGAACTGGAGTTTGTGACGCCGGCACAGCTTCGACGCTTTCTTAACAGCCTCGACTCTTATCGCCATCGCATCGACCCCGCGAGAATGAACGGCAACAGTGTGGCAATGAAGGTCATTAACGATTTCCTGGAGGGTCGTGTTCAGATATGCGACACGGCGGAGCGGCACGCCCCCGGGGTTTCCCGGCAGGTTCCGGCGCCATGATGCGCAGTCTGGAGGTTCTTCGCACGGTTTTGCGAAACCGCAGGGGGCATGTCGGCCCGCCGCGCATGATGACGTATACCGTGACGTTCACCTGCAACGCCCGCTGTATCATGTGCGACTCCTGGAAGAAGCCCTCTCCAAACGACCTGACACTGGAGGAGCTGGAGCGCATTTTCGATCAGCTCCCGCGACTTGACGGAGTGCGCCTGACTGGTGGAGAGCCGTTTGTGCGCAAGGATATGCTGCAAATCGCACATCTGGCTCAGGATAAATTGAAGCCGATGTACCTGCACATCACATCCAACGGTTTTCTCACGGATCGTATTGTCCGCTTTGCCGAAGATCGAAAAAAAGATATCCCTGTTTTCATGCTTGTCAGTGTCGACGGTGTGAAAGAAAAGCATAATCACGTACGAGGCAGGACCACCGCATGGGACAGTGTCATGAAGACACTGCATGCGCTTGCTCCAAGGCAGAAGGAACTTAACATGCACCTTGCCGTAAATCAGACAATCGTGGATGCGGAGGGAGCCGCTCATTATCGCAAGTTGCGCGACATCCTCAAACCGCTCGGCGTATACAACAACGTTGTCATGGCATATGATGCGAGCGCCACTTATAATGTGAAGGACGAGGTGGAGCTGGCTCCGACGGAAATCGGTCAGTTTACCACCTTTGGCGAAGACTTCACGGACGATGTCCTGAAGCAATTGCTCAATGACGTGGAAACGGATCTGATCGAACTGCCCCTGGCTCAGCGAAAAGCGAAGGAGTACTATGTGCGGGGAATTCGCAATCGCCTTCTCGGCAACACAGGCGAACCGAATCCGAAATGCGTCGCGTTGAACACTCACTTTCGCCTGTTTCCAAACGGCGACGTTCCGACATGTCAGTTTAACACGAAAAAAGTCGGTAACCTGCGACACCAGTCCTTTGAGGAGATTTGGTATGGCGCGTCCGACAAGATGGGTCGCCAGCGCGATTGGGTAAAGAAATGTCCGGGGTGCTGGGCTGAGTGCGAAGTGCTACCCAACAGTTTCTATACCGGCGACCTGATTCGCGAAGCCATCTCACCCACCAGACCGGCTCCGGCAAAACAACGTCATCATCGGACTCGGTCCGACTCTGGCGGGTATGGCCACTCGCCCTCGAACCAACCCTGATAAACGGATTGGAGTGGATTTCGATGTCCAGTTGAACCGAAAGGGCTTGCCGATCCGCTCTGGTTTCCGCGTAGTCATCCGTTGAGCTGTTGAGACAAACATGAAAGGCCCTCTGAGTATGATGCCATTTCCTGTAGTTTTACGTCGAACCCTCACCAGCGTGGCGTTTCTTGCCTCGATTTCCGCGGCTGGCCTCGTGCGGGCCAACGAGGCTGTCGACTGGGCAAGCATGCCCCCTCCGGCGTACATTCCCGAGGCGCTTCGAGGATCGGACAAGAACTCCGAACCTGCACGGCAGCCGGTGGCTCCCTTCACGGGGTTTGAAAACGCGGCTGTTCCCGCATCCGTAACGACTGATAGCATCGGCAAGACGGTTACAGTCACGGGTTCCGTGGTTTCCAGCAGACCGTCGTGGAGTGAAAGGGCTCCAACAACGCTTGTCCTTCAGCAGGAGCCTGCAGTGGCAGTCGTGTACTGGCAGGACATCGCAAATGTCGCCGAGGCCGGAAAGGGCGTGCCGGCGAAGGGCACAAAAATATCAGTGCGAGGGAAAGTCCAGGATTGGCGCGGTACGCTGCAGATCAAACCGGCTCATCCTGACGATTTGATTATCGAAGGAACGCATCGCAACACGAAAAGCGCGACTGCTGATACGAGTGCCGCAGTGGACAAGGCAATGGCGGCCATACCGGCCGGCGAGGGTGTGATTGGCGCCGGACACGTCCTCGAGCATGAAGGCGAAGCAATCGTCCTCGTTGGAAAAGTGGCAGCGATGCGGGATTCCTGGAACGAGCGCGCACCAAATATCCTGACACTGCAAGACGACACCGGCTCCACAGAGGTTGTTTTCTGGGCGGATACGCGAAAGGATCTGGATGAATCGTTGCTGAAACCGGGAACGGCTCTTGTCCTGGGCGGGATCGCCAACCAGTATCGCGAACGCCCACAGGTTCGCCTTGCAGGACCCGATGCCATTGCGGCCGTCAACCCGGCGAGCGTGACTGATCAGGTTGAGACTGTACACGGGATTGCAAAGAAGGCGGCGGCGGAATACGACTAGGGCCGATCTGACACGGCCTTGAAACGTGACATGACAATCAAGGCCGCTCTTCTCCCCCACCTTACCGAGCTGACCGGCGCACCGCTGACTCATCTGGAGTACGCGCAACGTCTCTCAGCCTTCGATGATTTTGATGTAACATTTGTCACCCCCGATAATGGGCCTCTTGCGGTACGTGCTCGCGAGTATGGGTTGCATGTCCACGTCCTCGAGGCGCCCACGGGCGGACTGGCCGGACGACGGGGCATTGTGGAAAAGGCGAGCCATTTCCTCGACTGGCGGAGCGCCCGGAGGCGCCTCGAAAAATACTTTCATGAATCCGGGGCGAACCTCGTCTTTGCATCTTCCGTCGTAAACACAATGCCCGCGACCGCGGCCCGGCACGCAGGCCTGAGACTCGTCTATCACCTCCAGGAACCGGCCTTTTCGTTTCCCGACAATCCTCGAAACCGGCGAAAAGCGGATGTTATTTCCCGCTCCTCCTCCTTTCTGTTCACGGCACCGGGTTCTCACACGAGCATGTTCTCCCACATTCGACATGTGCCGGTGAACAACGCCGTGGATTTGTCGCGTTTTGACCGTTCACGACGCGCAGAGTACCGGCACAAGCTACTCGATGAGCTCGGACTTCCCGCAAGTGCGGAGATCGTCACCTGTGTGGCATCCATCAGCGAACGCAAGGGCGTGGATACGTTACTTGCCGCGTGCGCCGCGCTGCGTAACAAGCGCTCGATGATGTACACGCTTGTTATCGGCCCGGACGGAGGCGATCCTGAATTCGTATCCAAAATCCGGAGCGGCATTCCCCGGCTGCAAATGGAAGACAGGTTTCTTCTTCCCGGCCCGCGGAACGATGTCGCGGAGTTGCTGATCGCGTCGGATCTTTTTGTTCTGCCAACGCGCGCCGACGCTCAGCCCCTTTCCGTCATTGAGGCCATGGCCGCCGGGTTGCCGATCGTTACGACGACGGCCGGTGATATGCCGGCGATGCTTCGCCATGGAGAGATCGGATCGATACTGAGCGAGCCGCACCAGGAAGATCTCGCACGGGAGATCGACGGTGTTCTCTCCACTCCGCGAATCCAGGCAAGATATGTTCAGGGTGTTCTTGATCGCGTCTCGGATTACACCTATGACGCTGCCATCCGGGTTGTTGCGGAAGAGTTGAGGACTCTTGCGACAAAATAGGCTTTTTTCTTTCCCCCGCCCCGCTGCCGCACCACCACTCCACCTTGAGGTGAAAGCCATGAAGTTCGAGCGAAGACGAGCCGTTGTTGTTGGAGCCTCTTCCGGCATTGGTGCCGCCGTGGCCAGACGTCTGGTTCGTTGCGGATATCAGGTTGCTCTTGTCGCACGGCGCGAGGACCAGCTCACGGAATTGGCGGATGCGCTGAACGACCGCGCAGGCGAGGACCGTGCATTCGTTTATGCTCATGACGTAATCAACTACGATGAAGTGCCGGATCTGTTCGATCGTATCGTCGACGACCTTCACGGCCTCGACACCGTGGTCTACGCAGCAGGCGTTATGTCGGATGTTGCCGAAGATGAGTATGATTTTTCCAAAGATCGCCGGATGGTGGAAGTCAACCTGCTGGGCATGATGGCGTGGTTGAACGAGGCGGCGGATCTGTTCACACGCATGAAGAATGGCGTGATTTGCGGGATCGGTTCAGTGGCGGGAGACCGCGGGCGCAAGGACCAGCCGGGTTACAACACAAGCAAGGGCGCACAGGCCATTTTTCTGGAGGCACTGCGCAACAGGCTGGCCACGTTCAACGTGTCCGTCATCACAGTGAAACCCGGACCTGTTTCAACTCCCATGACGGCACATCTCGGAAACATGCCCTTCATGATTTCCGCGGAGGAGGCAGGTCGTCGAATTGTCGACGCGATCATGAAGCCTGCAAAAGGCGATGTCTATGTTCCACGGCGCTGGCGATTGATCATGCTGGTGATCCGTCACATACCCGGCTTTATCTTCCGCAAGCTGGGCATCTGACTTACCACTGCGTTCGAATGGTCATCACCGGTGGAGCGGTCTCGTCGCCGGAAAGGCCGCGGATATCCACATTCGTGGCACGCGCGAAAACATCCACGCCGGGCCGCGCGACGAGTGCGCCTTCCGGCAACGGCGCACCCGGTGGAAGAATCAGTGTCTTCAAAACACCTGGACCTTCTTCGCGCCATGAGCGAACTTCAGGCTTCTCGTGGAACAGAACGTAGTAATGTGCGTAAGGCACTTCCGCGCTGAGAACATTCCGGCCGCTCGGATTCACCTGGTCCATTTCCGCCAGGGCTTCCAACACACCGTACTGCCATGAAAACGAGTCGCGCGCGACGCGGGTCTTCAATGCCGCACCGTTGAGAACCAGCGTCACAACACAGGCCCCTGCAAGAAGCACCCCTGCAACCGAGAGTCTTGTTTTTTCCGCGAGAAGAACGACACCGCGGGCACTGATGACGTGCACGACGGGAAAAAACAGAATCGCCCGCAGCGCGTGCGGAATGCCATCGTTTGTCAGTGCTGCGGCGACTGGTGCGGATACCAACCACACCAGAAGCAACACGCTTCCCCGTCGGCGCAGGTTTGCAAGCGTGACTAACCCAAGGAGGAAGAAGGGTGTTTCAGCCCATGCGATCATGCCTGAAAACGGCATGGCGTGGCGAGGGTTCGCATCGCCCGCAAAAAACAGAAAACGCGGATCGAAGTGCTTTGCGAGGTTTGTCGCAAAAAGCCACAGACCTCCGGCGACGCCACCGTCCGCTGCAAACACGGAGATGCGGCTCAACCGTCCGGAGCCACTGGTCAGCGTGAAAACCGTGAGAGCGCCGGCGGCGACAAGGAAGATCGCCAGTGCGGGCCACGCGGTCTTCCATTCCTGCAGTTGATCCCGATGCCAGATTCGAAGCTCCAGAAACAAACCGCCGACAACAAGCGGAACCACAAGGCGGGCAGGTGCGTATGCGTAGCAGGCGAGAGCGAGGATTAACCCTGCAACGGTAGCGGCTGCGCGACGATGTTTTATGGCGAGAACCGGAAGCTGCAGCATCAGAACCAAACCTGTCGTCAGAATCAATGGAACGGTAATGCCCTGCTGCGCCCATCGGCTGAAGAGAATATGGGTTGGAGAAACCGCACACAGCGCCATCGCGGAGGCCGCGAACAAGGCTCGTTGCGGTTCTCCACGCCCCAACCGCCAGGCGAGAGCAAAGGCCATCAATGCCGTCAGCGTTCCGGCGAGGGCGGCGGCAAATCGTGCCGTGAAGGGTGACAGACCAAAGATTCCGACAACAGGCGCGCTGAGATATTGATAGATCGCCGATGTCTTCACGCCTACGGCGTCGGTGAAAACAGGGAGCAGGCGCGTGACCCTCAGCGTGCCATCGCCGGCAATGTAGACCTGACGGCCTGTGTTCCAAAGCTCGTGGGCGGTCCACGCCTTCTCCACCTCATCGCGGAACAATCCCGCGGGAATGGAACCCAGACTGACGAATCGCGGAAGTGCCGCCACGATCAGGAGAGGCAGTGCAATTCGGAAAACTGTTCGCGCGTTTTCTGTCATGAGGCGGCCATGGGGAAGGCACGGCACGACGGGCACAATTCGGATTCGGTTTCCGCAGAGCCGGATGGTTTGACGCTTGACCTGTTGAAAGGTGGCCAGATGCTACTGAATTGTCGTTGTCGGGGCGGTTTTCGCTTCAAGTCTGCCGTTCCGTTTCCACTGGAATCGTTGCCCCACAGAGACTGATTTTTCGAGCAGGAGCATCCTTCAATGTCCACGACTCACAAGTTGATTGCCGCGGGATTTCTGGCCCTTGCGCCCCTTGGCGTGTTTGCCGGCGAAGACATTGTCTGCCGGCAACTTGTTCCTGGTGTTCAATCGCCAATGGCGTTTGTGAATCCTGACGGTTCGCGCCGAACTCCATCCCCTGAAGAGGTCGCGGGTCTGCTTGCGCAGGAAAAAGACCGTTCTGGAATCAAGATGGAGGCCACCACACTCAAATCCGGCGGAACTCGGGTTTTCTTCAGCAGCAAGGCGAGTTCGGAAACGAGCGGCAAGGTTGTCGCCACCGCTCCCATCGGGACAGGCAGCAACAAGGCTCTTTCAAACTTCATTATCAACTCTCTCGATGGTCCTGGGGAAGGGGTGAACGACCCCACAGCTCGTGCCGCTGTTGGTGGCAATACGGGAACAACAATTGGCGCCCAGCGTGCCAATGCAATGCAGGAGGCGGCTCTCTACTGGGGCGGCAGACTCAACAGCACAGTCGACATTGTGGTGGAGGTCAACTGGCAGCCCCAAACCTGCAATGCCTTCGGGGGCGTGCTTGGCAGCGCCGGCGCGCCTGCCGACTCCGACTTCGCGGGTGCACCCCGCGCGAATACTCTCTATCATGACCCGCTGGCGAACACTCTGGCGGGAACGGATTTGTTTCCGGCGGAAGCCGATATTGGCGCCAATTTCAACTCATCCATTGATAACAATCCCAACTGCCTCGGGGACGGAAACACCTTTTCCGTGGACTGGTACTACGGCTTCGATGGAAACCCGCCCGGGTCTGACATCGACTTTTTCGACACGTTCAAGCACGAGATGGCCCACGGGTTGTGTTTTTCGACTTATGTTAACGTCAGCACCGGTGCCAAACCCTTTGGACTGGATGACGCTTACATGCTGTTCCTCTTCGATCCCACCGTTACGCCCAGCGACTGGCCCTCGATGAGCGATGGTCAGCGCGCCACCTCGGCGACCAACAACGGGAACCTGCTCTGGAACATGGCGACGGTCTCCGCGGAGGCGGCCACTCTCCTCAGCTCGGGGACTGGCTCAGGCGGCCGTGTTCGCATGTACGCCCCGAATTCGCTCCAGCCCGGCTCATCCGTGTCTCACTGGGATGAAGTCCTCGTCCCGGACGAACTCATGGAGCCCAGCGCGGACCCGAATCCGGACGATACCCTGACTCAGATTGCCTTTGAGGGCATGGGCTGGACGGGAAACCTTGGTCCCTCGGGCATGGAGAACAGTTGGACAGTTTATTAGAAAAATCTGTTAAAAAGCATGAGAAAAGGGTCCGCCAACGAACCGGCGGGCCCTTTTCCGTCATTGGTGTTGACGAAAGGGCGTTTCAGGTTCGTTCCTGAATAGGAATTCAACCCAAAGGAGCGCTCAATCGTCGGTCAGCCACAGTTCGGTGTGGGACCGGGTTTGTCGTCTCAATATCTTTGAGGAGTTTGAAATATCATGAATAAAGCACGTTTTGTCCTCGCGGCCGGAATCCTCGCCGCAACCCCCCTCGCGGTCTTCGCCGGGGGTCACCATCATGCCTCCACCTGCCGGCAGTTGGTTCCTGGCTGGGATATGTCGATGATATTTGTCGGCCCTGACGGCTTCCGCAGCCCCGAGCCGGGGGAGACCGACGCCTTCGTACAAGCTGAGGCGGCGAAACACGACTACGAGTGGATTGTGAAGACTGACAAAAAGGAGGGAGGCGAGATTAGCGCCACTCTCGTGGATCACAAGGCCACGCCAAAGACGGAAACAGTTCTTGCCACGGTTCCGATTCGGCCACGCGGAGCGGGCAAAGCCGGAATCCTGGCAAACTTCGTCCTCGTCTCACTCGATGGCGGCGGTGAGGGCGTCAACGATGCCACTGCGGCCACGCCGGAGGGCGGCAATCCGGGAGTGACTCTCGGAGCACAGCGGCTCAACGCCATGAACGAAGCTCTTGAGTACTGGGGTGATCGCATCACTTCCAACATCGATATCCGCGTCGAAGCCGACTGGACATCTCTGACTTGTAACGCCAGTGGGGCGATACTGGGCCAGGCTGGAACAAATACGGTTCACGGTAACTGGACGCCGGACCCGGGAGGGGTGGCTGCTCCCTTTGCCGCAACGTTTTATCACCAGCCACTGGCCAATTCGTTGGCCAACAAGGACAATGATGCTGGTGCCAATGACATCGGGTCGTCTTTCAACAGCGATCTCGACAATAACGCCTCCTGTCTGAGCGTCGGCGGCCTCGGCGTAACCAGCATCGACTGGTACTATGGTTACGATGCAAACCCGACCTCCACCGAGATCGATTTCTTTGACACGTTCAAGCACGAGATGGCCCACGGCCTCTGCTTTTCCACTTTCGTGGATACGGAAACAACGATAACCCCGGCAACCGGTGCCAAGCTCAGTGGCCTCGACGATGTCTTCATGAAGTTCCTGTTTGATCCGACGATCACGCCAAGTGACTGGCCGTCCATGAGCGACGGTCAGCGGTCCACATCGATGATCAACAATGGAAACCTTCTTTGGGACCATGCCGGTGTTACGACACTTGCCGCGTCGGTTCTCAGCAGTGGAACCGGTTCCGGCGGCCGCGTCCGCATGTACGCTCCCGGAACTCTTACACCGGGCTCGTCCGTTTCCCACTGGGACGAGGTCCTTGTTCCGGACGAACTGATGGAGCCCTCCGCAGATCCCACACCGGATGATTCTCTGACCCAGGCGGCTTTCGTGGCCATGGGATGGTCGGGATCGCTGCTTCCGGTGGAGCTGGACCTGTACGGAGTCGAATAAGACCTCCGTTTCTTTCCCGATCAGGAGTACAGACGGCCCGCTTTTTGGCGGGCCGTCTTTCGTTGAGAGACCCTTTTCGTTGCGTCTGTAAAGCCGTGCAGCCCAGCCTTCCCATCAAGGTTTTGAACGGACGACCGCATGACTCCTGCCCCCGCTCGCGCCGCAACCCGCGCCAAACGTTCGAAGTCCGGTCCTCCGGACCGTGCCAGCCTCCGCAAGCTCTACCGCAGCATGGTTCTCTCGCGCCGTCTCGACGAGGCGGAAATCGCCCTCCGGAAGCGGAACGAGGCCTTCTTCCAGATCAGTGGCGCCGGGCACGAAGCAGTCAATGTCGCGGCAGCTCACTGTCTGAAGCCGGGCCACGACTGGTTTTTCACATATTACCGCGACCGTGCCATGGCCGTCCACATGGGGCTGACGGCTCTCGATGCCCTCCGGCAGGCCGTCGGGTCCGCGGACGATCCGTCCTCCGCAGCGCGGCAGATGCCCTGCCACTATACGATGGTCGATGAACACTTCATGAGCCGTTCGAGCTGCACGGGTATGCAGAGCAATGCGGCCGCCGGGGCCGCGGAGGCGGGCATGATCGCACTCCGGGCGGGAATCAAAGTTCCGGCGGAGGAAGACGAAATCGTCTACATGAGCATCGGCGAAGGCGCGACTCACGAAGGTGAGTTTCACGAAGCCGTCACGACAGCCTGCATCCGAAAGCTGCCTTTGTTGATCGTCGTGGAGCACAATGCCTATGCCATCAGCGTCCCGGCGGAGGAAAACATCCCCGGTGGAGATATCACGACCTGTCTGGCGTCCTATCCGAACCTGGCGGTTTATGACACGGACGGCACGGACCTGATTGGATACGTCGGACTGCTGAACGAAATCGTTCCGAAAATGCGCACGCGGGAACTGGGGCCGGTGCTGATCCAGGCACATGTGACACGTCCTTATTCGCATTCTCTCAGTGACGACCACGAGTACTACCGCACGAAAGAGGAGCTGGCGGCGGAAACCGCCCGCGACTGCATTCCGCGCTTTGAAAAGTGGCTGACAGCGGAAGGCGGATTTGCAGACGACCAGCTTGCCACGATTCGCGTCGAGGTGGACAGTGAGGTTCGCGAAGCGATCGATACGGCCATTGCCGCGGAAAAGCCCGCTCCGGAAACGGCACTCGATCATCTTTACACAACGGAAAACAACCCGACCGATGTTGAACTGTTCGGCGGGAAGCAACCTGCGCCGAAAAAAAACGCTGCTGACCCCGTCCCCATGGGTCAGGCGATCAATCGATGCCTCGCGGATGAAATGAGACATGACTCTTCCGTTGTGATTTTCGGACAGGACGTTGCCGACGCGACAAAGCCGGAGGCGCTGGAAACCTGCAAAGGCAAAGGCGGCGTTTTCAAAATCACGGCCGGTCTTCAGCGTGAGTTCGGATCGGACCGTGCCTTCAACGGCCCCATTGCTGAAGCGAATATCGCAGGCCGGGCGGGCGGCATGGCAATGCGCGGGCTGCGCCCTGTCTGTGAGATTCAGTTCTTCGACTACATCTGGCCCGCCATGATGCAGATTCGAAATGAAATTGCGACGACCCGCTATCGCAGCGGAGGAAAGCAGTCCGCCCCTGTTGTCATCCGCACGCCTATCGGTGGCTACCTGCGGGGCGGCAGCATCTACCACAGTCAGACGGGCGAAAGTGCCTTTGCCCAGATTCCCGGCCTGCGTGTTGCTTATCCCTCCAACACCACGGACGCCGTCGGTCTTTTGCGAACGGCGATTCGTTGTGACGATCCCGTGCTGTTTCTTGAACACAAGCACCTCTACTACCAGGGCTACAATCGCGCTCCCTACCCTGGGAAAGACTACACACTGCCCTTCGGCCAGGCGTCGATTCGCCGCGAAGGTAGAGATCTCACCATCGTGACATGGGGTGCACTGGTTCAAAAAAGCCTGGAGGCGGCGGAAAGACTCTCGAAGGATGAAGGTCTTCAGGCGGAAGTGATCGATATCCGCACGATCAGCCCGCTGGACATGGATACCATCGTCGGCAGTGTGCGCCGTACTCACCGTGTTGTGGTTGCCCACGAGGAAGCCACTTTTGCCGGCTTCGGAGGCGAAATCGCCTCGGCAATTGCGGAAGAGGCCTTCGAGTGGCTCGATGCGCCGGTCAGGCGCGTCGGATCGAAGCACACCTGGGTTGCTTACTCACCGGTATTGGAAGAGGCGATTCTTCCACAAACGAACGATGTCTACAACGCCATGCGCGAAGTTGTTAAGTACTGACGGGCGAATCCCAATCATGACAGTCACACTCACCGATATTCCGATGCCCCAGATGGGCGAAAGCGTCACCGAGGCCACGATCATTCAGTGGTACAAGAAGGTCGGTGATGAGATTTCGCAGGACGAAACGCTGCTGGAGATCAGCACGGCAAAGGTGGAGGCGGAGATCCCCGCTCCCTGCGATGGCGTCGTGGCGGAACTTCTTTTTGCGGAGGGCGAGACCGTTGATGTCGACACGATCATCGCCCGCCTGGCGCCTCCCGGAACGCAGGTCGATCCGTCCATCGGCAATGGCAGAGTCGCGGAGGAAAAGGCCTCGCCCTCGCCCGTCACGGTTCCTGCGGTGGAATCACAGGAAGATGTCGTTGATGCCGCCGCCATCGAACGCGAACGGCGTCACTTGATTATGCGCAAGAGCACACCACTGGTCCGCAGCATGGTGCGTGAGCTCGGTCTCGATTTGGAACAGATTCCCGGGACGGGCCGTCATGGTCGAGTGACGAAGGAAGACGTTCTGCGGTTTCTGGAATCCCACGGTGAAGACAAGCATCATGAGCACTATCCCATCCACGGACCGGGTGCGTCGGAAACGCTTGGTGGCAAGCCGTTGACGTTCGGCAAAGGGCTCGCCGACCTGGTGGAGCCCATGAATGCGATGCGCAAGAGCATCGCGCGCCATATGGTCGAAAGCCGCCGTATCAGCCCTCATGCACACACGGTTCATGAAGTCGACTTCACGCGCGCGATGGCGCTTCGGGAAAAACGGAAGGGACAGTTTCAGGAGAAGTTCGGAGTCAAACTGACGCCGCTGTCTTTCATCCTCAAGGCGGTCACGGAAGCCATTGTCAAATACCCGATCTTCAATTCATCGGTGGTGGATGGAGACCGCATTGCCTACCACCGCAGCATCAACATCGGTGTCGCGGTAGCGCTGGAGCGCGGACTCATTGTGCCTGTCATCCGAAACATGGAACACAAGAGCGTTCAGCAAATCGCGGCTTCGATTCACGACATCGCGAGTCGCGCCCGCAGCAAAAAGCTCATGCCCGCCGACGTTGAAGGCGGAACGTTTACAGTCACCAGCCCCGGCCAGAAGGGCGCACTTATGGGCCTGCCGATTCTGGCGCAGCCGCAGGTGGCGGTGCTCTATGTCGGCGCGATCAAGAAACGCCCCTGTGTCATCGAGGGCACCGACGGAGCGGATGTTATCGGCGTTCGCAGCATGGGTATTCTCACACTCGCTCTCGACCACCGTGTCATCGACGGGTGGGTGGCGGACACGTTCATGATGGAAATCCGCGACCGCATCGAAGCCGGAAACTTTGAACTGGACGTGTGAACCCTGTTGGCCGCGGCCTTTGGCAAAGGCCGGTCCTGATTCTTTCTCAGCGCGGAAACCTGGAAACAGGCACGCCAGCCGAATGGTCTCGTCTTGATCCCCCGTGTCATCATTGTCAGGTTTCCATCATACAGACGAACCAGTCATTTCTTCGATGACTGATGATTAACAACTGATCATTTTTCCTTGAGGTTTCCACTATGGCAAAGAAAGCCGCCCGCAAGTCCTCCGCGAAGAAAACTCCCCACGTTGCCGTTCTTGCCGAAAACATCTATGAGGATCTGGAGGCGTGGTATCCGATCCTGCGCCTTCGGGAAGCCGGTGTGAAAGTCACCGTTGTCGGCCCGAAGAAAGGGGAGACATACGCGAGCAAGCACGGTTACCCCTTGAAGGCGGAGATGGCATCAAGCGCCGCGAAAGCCTCCATGTTCGACGGCATCGTGATTCCCGGCGGCTATGCCCCGGACAAGATGCGCCGCGATCCGAAGATGGTCAAACTGGTACGGGACATCTTCAAAAAAGGCGGTCTTGTTGCCAGCATCTGTCACGGGCCATGGGTGATGTGCGAAGCGGATATTCTGCGCGGTAAAAAGTTCACCTGTGTCGGCGCCATCAAGACCGACTGCGTCAACGCGGGCGGAACGTTCGTCAACAAATCCGCCGTTGTGGATGGCAACCTTGTCACGTCGCGCACGCCACCGGACCTGCCGGATATGATGAAAGCATGCCTCGAGGTGCTTGGCGTGAAGAGTTAGTTCAACCCTTCGCACATGATGCTGATCGCTTCCTCCGGATCATGGACCGCGCTGTGGAACCATGCTTCGTATTGTGCCGGGGGCATGTAGACGCCTTTCGCCAGCAGCGTGTGAAACCATTCGGCAAAAGCTTTCGTGTCACATTGCTTTGCGTCGTCCCATGACCGCACAGGGCCGGGATGAAAGAAGAGAGTTCCCATGCTGCCGACGCGCTGCACGCAACAGGACAGTCCGCGTTCGCGAATGCGGGCATTGAGAGCATCCTCGATCGCCTGGCCGTCGCGCTCAAGCTTGTCATAAATCTCCGGATACGCGCGCAGATGCCGCAACGTTGCCAGTCCCGCCGCCATGGCCAGCGGGTTCCCGCTGAGGGTGCCTGCCTGATACATCGGCCCGGCAGGCGCCACATGTTCCATCAAATCACGTCGCCCGCCGTAGGCGCCAACGGGCAAACCTCCGCCGATGATCTTCCCGAGGCATGTCAGGTCCGGCGACACACCGTAACGTTCCTGCGCTCCGCCGGGGGCCACACGAAATCCCGTCATGACTTCGTCGAAAACCAACACCGCGCCGTGACGCGTGCACAGTTCGCGAAGGCCCTCGAGGAAACCCGGCTGCGGCGGAATGCACCCCATGTTTCCGACAACCGGTTCGACAATCACTCCGGCGATGGCATCCGGATTCGGATCGAAAAGTCTGCGAACACTTTCGATGTCGTTGTAGCGCGCGTTGAGTGTGCAGGCCGCGGCACCTTTCGGAACGCCGGGGCTTGTCGGTTCACCGAGGGTAGCCATACCGCTTCCGCTCTTCGAAAGGAACGCGTCGCCGTGGCCGTGATAACATCCCTCGAATTTCACAATCATGTCGCGGCCCGTTGCGGCTCGCGCCAGACGAATCGCGCTCATGGTGGCTTCTGTCCCGCTGTTAACCAAGCGCACCATCTCAACGGAAGGAACCACTTCGATAACAAGCTCCGCCATTTCCGTTTCCAGCTCACAGGGTGCGCCGAAACTCATCGCTCGGGATGCCTGCTCACGGACGGCTTCAACCACTTCCGGGTGTGAATGACCGAGAATCATCGGTCCCCAGGAGCCGACAAAATCGACAAATCGCCGGTCATCGGTGTCGTATAGATACGCCCCTTCCGCTCGCTCAAAAAAAACAGGAGAGCCTCCGACCGCCTTGAAGGCCCGAGCGGGAGAATTCACACCTCCGGGAATGACAGTCCGTGCGCGTTGAAATCGATCCTCGTGAGTCATGTCCGATTCATCAGCCTTTGAAGAATATCCGTGATGCCTTCGAAGGTTCGTTCGTCCGGCTCAACGACGTCCACTTCGCCGAGTGCCGTCACAATTGCCGCACGAGTCGTGGGTCCCATGGCGATGAGCAACCCGCCGTAGTCACGAAGCGCAGCGAGAGCGGCGAGAGATTCCTCCAGCGCCTCAATTGCCGAAGGGCTGCAAAATACAGTCGCGTTGACATGTCGCGATCCAAGCACTCTGGCAACCTGCTCTCCCACGTTGGTCGACGCTGTGCGGTACGCCACGACTTGATCAATGACTCCTCCATTGCGGAGGATGCCTTCCGCCAGTGTTGAGCGTGCGTTGTCGGACGTTGGATAGAGAAAGCGTTTATCGCGAATGGCTTTGCGTGCGATTAAAGCATCCACAAGACCCTCCGACCCCGCGTTACGTGCAATGATCTCTGACATCCCGTCGAAGCGCTCGACAGCGTCCGCGGTGGCTTTTCCCACGCATCCAATCCGAGTGCCAATTGACGAAAACGAACCGTCACAGGCATTGGCGAAGGCTTCGACACCGCGGGCACTTGTAAACAATACCCAGTCGTATTCCTTTATGCGATCAGCCGAACTTTGCACTTCGTGACTTGAAGAGAGAAGTTGATGGGCAATTGTCGGGATGTTGAGCGTCTCAAAACCCTTCTTCCGCAAAAGGGAACTCAACGGGCCATGCTCATTCTCTTCACGGGTTATTAGCACGGTTGGTTTTTCAATCGTCATTGTTCTGTTCGCTCTGGTGCAAAATATCCTCCGCACCGCGCTTCTTCATGCGATCCGCAAGATGACGGCCGAGATCGCCGGCCGAGTCCCGGCTGAAGTGACATCTCCCTTCCTCCTCAAGGCAGACATTTCCGTTGGAAGAGAGAATTCGTGTGCGAAGATGAAGCCGATCCTCTTCGTCGCGGCGCGCATGAGCGGCGATTGCCGAGTGACAATCACCGTTCATTGCCCGCACAAAGGATTTCTCCGCCCATTCAGGTATCGATGTTTCATCCGGAATCAACGAATGAATGATTTCATAGAGCCATGGAGGATGATTGCGTCCGTTAATTTGCACGGCAAGAGTTCCCTGATGCGCTGCCGGTAAAATTTCCTCCGGTGGAAAGCGCCGCATCCATGGAACCTTCAAACCAAGCCGCTCAATCCCCGCCTCCGCAAGAACGATGGCGTCGAATTCGCCCCTCATCATTTTCCCGATGCGCGTTGGAACATTCCCCCGGATATCGAGTGTTTTAACATGCGGCCACCGGCGCAGCAACTGTGCGCGCCTTCGCGGGCTGGAGGTTCCCACGCGAAAACCTTCTGGAACGCAATCGAGATCCACTTCCTCCGCCGCGATCAGAACATCCCATGGTGATGCCCGGTCAAGCACCGGCACCGCCAACAATGCGATGGCGTGATCGGACGGCTGCTCCCCCGGTGGAGGCAGGTCCTTCATGCTATGAACAGCAAGGTCGATCTCCTCGTGCATCAGCGCCAGTTCGATCTCCTTTACAAAGGCACCCTTGCCTCCCATCTTGTGAAGAGGTGTGTGTGCATGGTGATCCGCTTCGGTTTTGATTTTTGCGTATTCGGTGGTAACAGAGGAATCAGTGTGCCTGATTGCGTCGCCGACAAGATGCGCCTGAACCAGTGCGAGTTCACTGCCGCGCGTGCCAATACGGACAACGCGCCGGTCGGTCATGGCTGCCGGCTGCGGGAAGGCAGATTGAACAGGCGGCGCACAGTTTCGATTTCGCGCTGTGCCTCTTCCGAATCGTCGCCAAGCGTACGAACGTTTCGCGTGACGTCATGAAGAAGCGACCGAACAAGACTTTCGGTCAACTGGTCATACCGATCCCGCTGCTCCGGTGGCAGGGTTCCACCGACACGACTCAGATGCGCGCGACGAATGTCCTCAAGATGGCGGCGAAGATCCGCGGCCAGATCTTCCCCCGCACCGCGCGCCAGCCACTCCATGTAGCGCGAAGCTTCCGCGTTGATTTCGGCTTCGATGCGCTTCGCATCCTCAGCCCGGCGGCCGATCGTTTCGGCGGCAACCTGTTCGATATCCTCCAGCGAATACAGATGCACGCGTTCGATATCGCCCACGTTGGGATCGATGTTTCGAGGCATGGACAAATCGAGCATGACCACCGGCTCGCTGGATTCACGGCGAGCAATGGCGGGATCAACAATCGGAACCGTCAAAAGAGGAGCTGACGCGCCTGTTGCGACGACAACGATGTCAAACTCCGCGAGTGATTCTCCCAGATCGTCAAACTCCGCGACCTGCGCCGACACTCTGTGCGCAAGTTCATCGGCATGTTCCCGTGTCCTGTTCGTGATTGTCAGGGACCCGACGCCACGCTTGCGAAATGCGCGGGCGGCCGCCCTTGCCGTTTCACCCGCACCGACAATCAGTACATCTCTTCCGGTAAGGTCTTCGAAAGCATTTGCCGTTAAACCAACGGCAACAGATGCAACGGATGCGTTACCTCGAGCAACGGCGGTCTCATGACGAACACGCCGGCCAAGAACGTTCGCGCGCCGCAACAACGCCGCCAGCCCTGGACCAAGCGTGCCGGACTGTTCCGCCGACTCTCGCGCCCGGCGCATCTGACCGAGAATTTCCCGCTCGCCGAGAACCATGGATTCAAGACCGCACGCCACACGCATCGTGTGTTGCGCGGCTTCCGTTTCCCGATGAACCCGAGTCAAAGCGCGTATGTCGGAGACGCACGCCGTGTCTGCCAGCAGAGATTTCACACGCTTGCGAAAGGTGCACGCCTCATTGCTGACAGCATGAAACTCGATACGGTTGCACGTCCCCAAAAACACGCACTCCGCCGCAAGACCGCCACGATGCAGCGCCGCAGCCTCTTCCGCCAGCCGGTCTCGTTGCGCCGCCAGCCGTTCAACAACTTCCAGCGGCGCGGTGCGGATACTCAGTTCAACGCACAACAGTGTCATAGTCTTGCGAGAGCGATCAGTCCCTTTTCGTTTTCCTGGCCGGTGTGAAAATTCGCGAACCGGTGCTCGCCCTCGTCACGCACAACCAGTGACGGCTCCAGTACATCCCGTGTATTTGCATTGTGGAGAAGGCAGATGTACGGGTGATTAAAAAACTTCAACATTCTCAGGTCGGACATCACACCTTCGCGAGTGCAGTCACCGTCGAGAAAAATCACCGAAGGCCGGATGGCCCAAAAAAGCTGCTTCAGCTTCCGCGAATCGCCGGTAATGGAAATCACTCGCGAAAGCACCTCCTGCGTGCGGAAGGCCTTGATGGCTTTCAGGTACGCGTCGCCGGGATAGCCGCCTTCAGCCGAAGCGGGACTTTCCCATCCGTCCTTGAAAAGCTCCACCGTGAAGAGCTGGTCACGCCGCTTCAGGGCTTCCTGTACTTCCGATACCAGAAATGTCGTGATCCCCTTGTGGGTT
>JANQSL010000011.1 GCA_028284075.1 Candidatus Sumerlaeia bacterium
GAAGGCCCTTGCGCGTCTGGTGGCGTTGCGCGCACCGGTTCTGGTGTACGTCTCGTGTAACCCGACGACGATGGCGCGGGATATGGAGCAAATCTCGGAAGGCGGATACCGCATCGAGCGTGTTCGCCCGGTCGACATGTTTCCGCAGACGTATCATATCGAATGTGTGGCACGGTGCGTTCTTGAGCGATAAAACGACACTTCTGGACGATGAAACACTGGCGGAACTGGCGGACCCCTCCGCAAGGGCGGGGAAAACCATGCCGGAGCGGCTCTGGCGGAGCCGCGAGCTGATCTTCACACTGGTCAAGCGCGACCTGAAGGTGCGCTACAAGTCAACGGCGCTCGGGTTTCTCTGGTCTTTTGGCCGGCCTCTGTTTCTCATGATTGTGATCGCGAGCGTGTTCAGTGTGCTGGGGGGCATCCGCGCAAGCCACGAGCTGTTGCCCTATCCGCTGCATGTGCTGACGGGCATTCTTCCCTGGTTCTTTTTTGCGGCGTCGCTGCAGGACTCGACGTACTCAATCCTTGGCAATGCAAACGTGGTCAAAAAAGTCTGGCTGCCAACGGAGGTGTTTCCCGCGACGGCGGTGCTCGGGCAGTTTGTGCATTTTGTTCTGACTCTTCCGCTGCTGGCGGCATTTATTATCGGTTACGCGATTATCGTGGATATTCCCCAGGGTCTCCCAAGAGCAGGGGAGCCGCTGGGAGTCTGGCTGGCGCCGGACTGGTCAGTCCTGTTGTTGCCGTTTGTTGTGTTGATTCAGGCACTGTTCACGTTTGCCATCGCTTTAATTCTTTCGTCGTTGAACGTGTTCTATCGTGACGTCAGCTCCATTGCGGAAATAGTGATTTCCGCCTGGTTCTACATTACCCCGATCATTTATCCTGCAAACCAGATTCGTGAGATTCTGCAGGGTCAGGTGGGTGAGTGGGTCTATTACTCCTATCTGATCAATCCGATGACGCCGGTGGTGCTGGCATACAGACGGCTGCTGTATGGCCGCGTCTTCAGCGGCGCTCCGGAAGTGTCTGACTCGACAATTGCAATGGGTATGGGCGTGACATGCCTGACGACAATCGTGTTACTGGGTATCGGAATGACAATGTTCAACCGTCTCTGCCGCCGGTTTGCGGACGAACTGTAGGACCATGAAGGCATTCCTGACAGGTGGAACGGGGTTTGTGGGCGGCCACCTTGCGGAAAGGCTGCGGGCGGAGGGGTGGCGGGTCTATGCACTCGCGCGCAGAACCTCGAACACGGATGTTCTGGAAGACTGTGGTTGTGATTTGGTGCGCGGAGACCTGGACTCCGATCGTCTCTTAAGGCGCGCGATTGAGGGCGCTGACGCCGTGTTTCATCTCGCGGGTGTGACCAAGGCGCTGACAGAAGATGTTTTCATGCAGGTGAATGGGGAGGGCACGCGCCGAGTTGTTTCGGCGGCGCGGCAGGCACGTTTCAAGGGCCGTTTCGTTCACCTGAGCAGTCTTGCCGCTGCGGGTCCCGCACGGCGGGGGCGCCCTTTGACGGAAAACAGACGCCCACGTCCCGTCAGTGTTTACGGACGGAGCAAGCTGGCGGGTGAAAAACACGTTCTGCGAGCGAAGCGTTCGCTTGATTGCACGATCCTGAGACCCGGGGCGATTTACGGTCCGCGGGAGCATGAAATCCTTGAGGCCGTGAAACTGATCAACCGCCTTGGACTCTCACTCGAGTTTGCGGAAACGCGCGTGCAGATGACGCACGTGGATGATATTGTGAGTGGAATCGTTGCCGCGGCCACATCTCCACATGCAGGTGGAAAAACGTTCTTTTTGAACGATCAGGAGGTTTGGGACTATGCACATGTCGTGGACGAGATTGGAGCCGCGCTGGGCAGAACGGTCCGTCATGTGAAAGTTCCGTTGGCGGGAGCATGGGCCGTCGCGGGAACGCTTGATCTTGCGGGGAAGATTGCCGGGAAACCGCTCTCGCCCATTGGCCGTGACAAGGTACGGGAGGTCGCGGCAGGTTCGTGGATCGCGGACAGTTCCGCCCTGACGCGAGCAACGCGATGGGAGGCCCGGATACAGTTTGGCGAGGGAATTCGTGACACGGTCGAGTGGTACCAGGAAAACGGCTGGCTGTGACAGGAACCCGCTTCAGGATCCGGATGTCTTCGTTGCGCTCCATTCTCGGACACGGTCACATACTGGTGCATGATCCCGTTATTCCTCGATCCGCGGGTTTCGGTCTTCGAGGTCTGAATTCGGGCTCACTGATCCGGAGGGCTCATCCATGAGGGTTCTCATCGACGCACGGTATCTCGACGGTTCCTTCAGTGGAATCGGTACGTACAGTCGTTTGTTGATTGAGCACCTTGCAAAGGTTGATTCGGAGACCGAGTACCAGGTGCTGGTTCGAAAAGGGTTCCGCGACAGTCTCTCCGTCGGTCAGAATTTTGAAATGATCTCATGGGGACCAAAGCCCGTTAGCTGGAAGACGTACTTCCGCATGCACGACGCGATCGAGGTGCTTGAGCCGGATGTTGTTCATTGTCTGGCACCGCCTGCTCCAGTGCTGTACGATGGACCTCTTCTGATCACGCTCCATGATTTGCAGCCTTTCAATGATCCGGAGTTTTCAGGGCGACGCATTGGTCTGATGCGGGCCGCATACAATTTGTTTTACAGTTGGGCATATCCCACCGTTATCAATCAATCGAAGTGGGTGCTTTGCGACAGCCACACAACGCGTGACGACCTGGTCCGGTTGATGCCGGATACGGCGCCGAAGGCGATTACAGTGTTGCCGGGTCTGGAACCGCCTGAGGGTGAAGCGGTGACGGACGGCCATGTCGAATCCGTTCGTGCGAAATTCGGTCTTCACGAGCGATACTGTCTCTACTACGGATCGACGCGCCCGAACAAGAACCTTGTGAAACTTGTTGAGGCCTTTGAACTCGCGGTTTCCCGGAATCCGGAACGGTTGAAGGATCTGCATTTGGTTCTTGTTGTTCGAAAGGATCGTTTTTTCAGAGATGTGCAGCGTTTGATCGTCCGGAACCGGCTGCAGGATCGTGTTCGCGTTCTTGATCAAATGCCCGGGCGCGAGAAGCAGGCGTTGTTGGCGGGAGCGACAGCCTTTCTTTTTCCAACCAAGTACGAGGGCTTTGGATTTCCACCTCTTGAGGCAATGCGGGAAGGAGTGCCTGTTCTTGCCGGACGAAGCGGGGCGTTGCCGGAGGTCTGCGGCGATGCAGCGCTCCTCACAGACCCGTTCAATGTGGACGATATCGCCGCGGGAATCCTCGCAATAGTCAACGATGAGGAACTGAGAGACACGCTGATCATCAATGGACGGGATCAGGTTTTGCGATTCGACTGGATAAACTCCGCAGAGACGGTGCGGGACATTTACCGGCTGCTATTCTGAAACGATCAAGTTCCCAAGGGCGCGCACGAAGATGCAAACGCAGACGAGGACGAGCCAGGGAACGGGTGGACGGGCGGGAATTGCGGCACAGCTGACGGGTCTGTTCGTGCTTGAAACGCGGAGACTCCTGCGAGGCTGGCGATGGCGGACTCTTCTTCTTCTCAATGCCGCCGTCGCGCTTGTTCTTGCACGGGCCGCGGACTGGGGAGAGGGTGCGGCGGTTTTCTTTCCGGGAGGTCTGACGGGTTTGCGATCAGTCGGATTCCTGTATGCCGGAGCGGCAATAGTTCTCGCGACGGATCTCGCCGGCCAGGCGGACCGCTATCATGCACAACTCCTCTACAGTGTTCGGCCGGTTTCGGGCCTGGTGTTGCAGTGTTCGCGCTTTGCAAGCCTGGTCACGGTCATGGCGCCATTGATTGTTGCCACCTGCGTACTTCCACCTGCTCTGGTAAAATTACGTGGCGAGGATACTCTTTCGGCACCCAACGTTCTGGTTCTGTGGGGGCATTATCTGCCGCTGGTTGCAGTCTCGGTTGCGGGAGGGCTGGCGGCGCGCTCATGGGTGAGAAACGATCCGGCGGCGCTTGCCGCTGCGGCGCTGGGAGTGGGGCCGCTGGTTTGGATCGCGTTGTTCGATTCGCGGCCGGAGGAATTGTTTCTGTCCTCCTCACGCATCCTCGGGGTTCTGGTTCCCGGAAGTGAAACGGCCGGAACCGCTGTTATCGTCGGGTTGGCAACACTTCCGTTTCTTGGTCTTGCAGCGCTGAAACCACGTCTGGTTCATGGCAGCACGCCTCTTCGTCAGCTTGTGCCCCCTCGGAGGTCAGCGGTCGCGTCGTTTCGCACCGCACTTTCTCACGTTCCGGTGCCACGCAGTATCGGGACTCCGACGCTTGCCGTATCACTTCTGGCAATTGTCGCCGGTATGGGGGCATTAGGTGACTCCTGTCGCAAGGCGGTGGTCGCATTGACTCTTCCCGCGCCTGACGCGATGGTTGCGGACTGGTCAGTGATGCAGCAGCCACCGGAAGCGGAGCAAGGTATCGTCAGAGTTCCCGTTGTTGCCGCCCGTACCGTGGTTATGGACTCCATGGAGGAAGACCGGATTTTTGTCACACTCTCTCTTCTGGCGAGTGCCGGTGACCTGCAGTCTCTCGCCGGTGTTACGTTTGGCCCGGCCTGCCGTATTGAGTCGGTGGAGCGCCCGGAGGGACGAGTCGAGGTCGTGCCTGGGGCGACCTCGGAGCACCTGCATGCCTCGGTGTTGAGATTCGATCCTCCACTTCGGCGGAACGTCGCCAGCGATGTGCGGTTTGAACTGCGACCGAATCCGCGACTGGCGCGTGCCTGGGCCCGGCTTCGACACCCGGCCTACGCAACATTTCAGGATTTGCCGCTGTGGTATGGCGAAGGCGTTCGCATTCGATACCACTTCAATGATTTTGCCGTCTCGCAACAGCCCGCGCCGTTTGAATTATCGCTTCCGGTTCCCGGCGCACGAAGCTGGATTGCAGGTGCCGCGCAGACGCGTGAAGGCGACGACCACATTGAACTCATGTCAACGCGTGCCGCAATTCCGTCGAGCGTTTTTGCAGCGGATATGTCAGTTGTGCGTCCGGTCGAGACACAACCGATTCCCGTGCACTTCATCGTGTTTCCGGAACATGAGGAGCTTGCGCGTTCGTTGCTGACAATTTTCGAAAACCGGTTTGAGCGTCTCGCGCGCGTGTTCGGCGAGAGGGAGAATCCTCTTGTTTATATTGAGGTTCCGGGACAACAACGGGAGGATGCTTTTGCGATTCCATCTCCTGTTCTTGACCGGCTGATGACGCTGTTGCCAGACTACGACAGTCTGCGCGATCCCACTGCCGGAGAGTTTGAGGAATCGTTCAGACGAATGCATGAGGCGGCGGTGGCAACGCTCATTACACAGCCCTGGGATTCGTTTGAGCAACCCGAGCTGATGCGGGAGGCGCTGATCCGTTATCTGCACACCTTTGGTTTCCGGGAGGGACGCACTTATGAGTTTCGTCGCGAGCGGCGGGACTTTGCTCTGGTTCCGTGGGAGTGGGTGCGTCCCGCGGACCGTTATCCTTTCGATCTTTGGCCGCGGGATGAAGGGGCTTTCCGCGGTCCGGTCCATCCTGACTTGCGGCCGGGGGAGCTTCCCTCCGTGCCGATGGAGCGGCTGATGGCTTTTCACCACATGTTGCGGGGTCGGCTTGGTGACACGGAGTACTCGGGTCTTCTGCATGACCTTTTTCGTACCGGAGGCGAGCGGCTTACCGTGGAGGCATACCGCAGAGCGGCGGAAGCGCGGGCGGGCAAATCGTTGGAGACGTTTTTCGATCAGTGGCTCATGGAAGGGGTGATTCCGGAATACCGGCTTGTTGAAGCCCAGGTTGTTCTTGCTGAAAACGTGGAAACCCGGGATCTGGAGTATACAACCACTGTGAAAGTTCGGAACGAGGGCACGGGACGGATTCCCGTGGAGGTGCGGCTTGAGACTGAGGGGGATCGGGTCGAAAAAACCGTTGAACCCGTTCCAGGCGAAGACACGACACTGATCTTCATAACGGCGGACCGTCCCGTTTCGGTGGCAGTGGATCCGGACGGGTGGGTTGTGCAAATGCCGGAGTTTGATCAGCGGGCGGGGCGCCCGGTCCATCCGCGGCTCTTTTTGAAGACCGTTCGCGAGTTATAGGGAACCTTTCACCACTGCCGCTTGTCTCTTTCTATGAACGCCATTGGTTTGTGAAGACTTATGACAATTGCACCCCGGAATTTCAAGGCTCTGTTTCTCTCTGTTGCAGTATTGCTCGCTGCGGCCGCCGGACCTGCTCAAAACAGTGAGGAGGCGATCGCTTTTCTGCGTCAGTTGGAGGAAAAGAATGAAGGGCTGACATCGCTCTATGGCAGTTTTCACCAGGTCAGGTCGAACAAGATGTTCCTGGAGGAAATCGAATCGAACGGGGAGTTCTGGTACATCAAGCCTGACCAGTTCCGATGCGACTATCACGAGCCGTCAGAGGCCCGGTTCTATCTGGTGGGAGATACGGGGCTTTATTACACGCCGGAACTTAAACAGGTGGAGAGGTTTCAGCTTCAAACGGGCGACTCGGCACCTATTAACCAGATGTTGGTGGGGTTTGGCCTGAGCGTGGAGAGAATTCTCGATGTGTTCACGGTTCATCTGCCGGAGGAACAGCCGAGTGACGAAAAGCTTCTGACGGTGGATTTCGTTTCCAAGGACGTGAGTCGAACGATGGACTACACTCGGATCCGAATCACTTTCAACCGGGAGGCGCTGGAGCCGCGGCTCCTGGAGATGGATGAACAGGAAGACTCGGTGACGGTTCGTCTGAAGAAGATTCAGCCGAACGCCGAGATTAAGGAAGATTTGTTCAAGACTGACTTTCCCGCCGATGTCGAGATCGTGGAGTACTAGCAGTTGGCGGGTGTCAGGCCGGGCAGTTGTTCAGTCAAAAATTTTGGCATGACAAAATTTTCATTGTCACGCCAATATACCTGGTATTCTCCTTCTCTCCGACGAGAGGAGAGTCGTCATGTTATTGAGCAACGCCTTTAGTGGAGGGGAGGGATGAAAGCTCTGCGTTGTCTGGGCGTGTCCGTTTTCGGAGAGTTGAGGGAAGCGGATGATTTTCAGTATGCGGCAGGAGGCGAATTGCTCGTTCTGCCGATATCGGTTTGTTCAGAGCCTGATTGTGGTGAGCCTTGTCCGTGCAGGAGAATCTTTGTTGGCAGCAAAACAAAGTCACCCGCAACCATGGCGATGGTGTCGATGGAAGACGATGCCGATCTTGTGGAGGAGCTGGCGGAGTCCGTGCTCGCCCGCTTCTATTGGCGCGAAAACCGGTTGGGTTACTCGGCGGCACAACTCTCCCGGATCAATGATGCACTTGAACCCTTTCGAGCGGGGCAGGTGGTCCGGGTGAGAACCGAGGAGGACCGCCACGTCATTTATCCCGCTGAGTTGATTATGGACGAGGATCTGGCACTTCAGTTGGACTATGTTGTAGAGGAGTAGCCTCCATTTTTCGGTGGCGGCCCCGGACCCGAGGCGCCATATCCGCTCCATGAGTTCCCGCATTCACCTCCTGACAATTCTCGCCCTTGTGGTGGCGGTAGTGAGCGGCTGCGCGCGGGTCTCCCGCGAGCGGACGTTGCCGCCCTCGATTCGCAGCGTGGACGTTCCTCTCTTTGTGAACCGGACGGCGGAGCCGGGACTGGAAGAGGATGTGACAATCTACACTCAGGAGGAGTTTCTGGCGGACGGACGATTGGATCTTGTTCGGCAAAATGAAGCGGATGCGATAGTGAATGTCGAACTGACGGGATTTGAGGAGCAGGCGGAAGGGTTCGATTCGGACGATTTCCCGCGACAAACCCGATATACAGTCTCTGCAGACGTCCGTATTCTTCAAAACATTCCGGGACAGCCCCAGTTTGGTCCGCGGCGAAAAGTTTCGGCAACACGCAGTTTCATTAACGACACTCGCCGCATTACCTACGAAACGAAGAATGCCGGCCGGGAACTGGTCCTCAAGGAGCTGGCAAGGCGCATTGTTCTTGAAGTGCTGACCGGTGGGACGGGAACAACCTACGATTCCTCGCCGGGGTCCGGCCAGGACGACAATTTCGGAATCACATTCTGAGGCGGCCATGACCGCCCCCGATCCACTCATTCCTCCCAAGCCCGTACCTCCGACGTTCCCACTGCGCCGATTTCTGCGCCGCAACCTGCTGCTCACGCTGACGACGCTGATCTTTGTCGGCATTACCGTTCTGGTTCTCGTGCAGATTGATCGAGTGTACTATGATCAGGCCAAAGTCGATTTGATGCGGCAGAGTCTCGAGGACCGGGAGTATATCAGAGGAGATCTGCTGAACAGGGCACTCACCGCAGCGAGCCTTTGGGTGGAACCCAGAGACCGGATTCCTGGCAGGCCCTCTCACATGGGTGAGGCCCAAAGAGAGGCTTTGGTGAAAGTCCGGCTGGCAGTTGAAGAGTTTGTCGAACACAACCCCATCGTGCTCGAGACCGCGATTCTTGATACCGAACGCAATACAGTGGTGAAGGTAGAGCGACCCGAGCGAATGGCCACTCAGAATGACTTCTCGAACTGCCTTCTGATTCGAAACTGGAGCGCTCTCTACGTACCAGGGCGCACGCTTGAACAGACAACGGCTTACCGGCACCGCGCGGCTTATATTCGCTATACGACTCCTCAGGATGATTTGCGGATCGAGGAGCTGACAAAAAAATGGCGACTGATAGCTGTCGCGGTTGTGATTGCTGTTTTTCTGATTTATGCGCTCCTGCTCTGGACGGTGATCCTGCCAACGCGCAGTGTCATGTCGGCTCTGGACAAGGGGGCCCGGGTTGGATCGCCTTTCCTGGAGCGGCCGAGAAGCCTGCTGGAGAAGTACTACAACAATCTCGCGCGGGATGCGACTTTGTCGGTGTTTTCGACTCACCTGCGTTCCTGTGCCGCTCAGGAATCGGGCCTGGAGATCGATCCCGTTATTCAGCTGTCGCCACGGCTCGTGTCTGAGCTTTTCCCTGTGCCTGTTTCCGGCGTGGTCGTTTTTCGCCGGACGGAAAAGGATGTTCCGTGGGTTTTCGATCAGGCTCGCAGTGATACTTCGCGACTACCGGGAGAAGTCCTGAAAGTTGTAATCAATGGCGCGATTTCCGGATCGGACCGGTTGTTTTCCAGAGAGGTATGGAATTCTCCTTTGATGAAAGGAGTTTTTGTTGTTCCGCGCAAAGGCAAGATGGTCGCCAACCGGGAATGGTGGGACGAGGTGCTCGGGAGCATTGCTGACGAAATCGGCTTTGCCTTGAGAATTGCTGCCGAACAGCGCCGTGTGATCTTCCAGGAGAAGAGCAAGGCCAACATCTCCCTGTCGCGCAATCTGGGTCATGACCTAACGAACATCATCGCCACGAGCAAGCTGGAGCTGATGACGTTAAAGTCTCTTCTGGAAATGAAGAGCGAGGAAATCTACAAGTCGGAACGAAAGCAGAAGCTCTTTCGCGAGAGTCTTGAATCGGTTCTCAGCAGCACGCGTTTTCTTCAGGAAACGGTAAACCTGTACCGGTCCTTTACTTACCTGTCGCGTCCGAAGTTTGAGGAAATACAATTAAACAGTCTGGTGGAGGAGGCAGGGAAGCTCTTTAAATTGTCTGTTTCCCGCAACATCGCCATTGCGATGGATCTGGACGATTCTCTACCGTCCATTACCGTGGAACCGCGATTGTTGAAGTTAGCGGTCTTTAACCTGTTAAACAACGCGGCGGACGCCATCAAGCTGGGTGCAACGGCAGAAAATCCGCGAGGAGAGATTATCCTGCGAACTTCTCCCGGTTCGCGACCGGGTCATCAGGTGGTAACCATCCTCGACAGCGGTATGGGTATTCGTGGGCCCGGTGGCGAATTGCTTGGGGGAGGGGAGATTGAGCGGATTTTCAGCCTTGGCTACACCACCAAGGAGCAGGGTACCGGAGAGGGACTGGGGCTGAACTGGGTGTCGCAGATCGTGCGGGATTTCCACGGCGGAGAGTTGATCGCGGCGAACCGGCCCGAAGGAGGTGCCTCTTTCAGTGTTGTGTTGTCGGCTCATGTCATCAAAGACTTGGCGGAAGCTGCACGTGACAGGGATTCCGGCGTGGTGCAAAAACACGGGGAGAAAAGCTGAGCATGTCCGCCAAAGTAATGATTGTCGACGACAACGAGATGTATCGCGCCGCGTTTCGGCGGAATCTGATGCTGCGCGACTACGATGTGTGTGAGGCGGAGAACGGTGAGGAGGCGCTGCGGATCTTTCAGGAGCAAAAGCCGGAGGTTGTTGTTACGGACCTCAGCATGAGGACTCCCAACGAAGGACTTGATGTGATTCGAGCGGTGCGAGGCCTTGAGCCCCTGGTACCAATCGTCATGATCAGTGCGGTAGGGACCTTCGAAGAGGGGGCCGAAGCGAGCCGGCTGGGGGCGCACAGCGTCATTAGCAAGTCCCGTATCGATGAAGAGATCGAGAGTCTCTACCGGACGATTGAGGCGGCTCGCGAAAGCAGCGATTACAACCGCAAACTCCTCACGGAAATCGAGGCCGCCCGTCCGGAGGGAGATGGGGAAGACGGTGCAGCGGGGGAGCGGATTTTGACCCGCCTGCGAGAAATCATGACGGATCCGAAGGCGCACCAGACGGTCCGAAGCGAGGCGTTCGATCTCGTTGCCTCCCTGACGGAGAGCGACAGTCTTGCGGCGCTTGAGGAGCGTATTCGGGAAACCAGTGCGCGGGACCTCGAGTTGGCGGAAGCACGTCTTCAGGAGGAACTTGCCGGGTTCGCGTCCTGCGAGGAGGCAACCCGCAAGGAGTTGCTTACAGCGGAGTACTTTTATGCGCAGCAGGGCGGCGACAAGCCGGAGGGAGCAGCGGATTTTTCCCGGAACATTGGATTCTCCTACTGCTTTGCGGTCGAAAACGAGGCAAAGAACAGGATGCGGAAGCGCATTCACAAATTTCTGTCGCAGCGGGACACGGTCAAACTCATCAGGAAGCTGATCGATCCGAAGACCGGACAACTTGATTTGTTTTACCACCAGCATCTTGCCCGCATTCAACAGCTTCAACCCTTCGATTTCACGATCGATAACGTGCGTCAGGTGTTTCAGCGCATCCTGGAGCATGAGTCCCGCTACAAACCGGACGGCCTCAAGGCTCTTGGCATCCTGATTCTCTGCTTCGCGCGAACGTACGAGGTAAAGACTTTGCGGGGAAACGTGCTGGTGGCGAATCCGTTGAATCTGAAAGGTTTTGACGATCAGGACAGCGTGATTGCTTTTTCGCAGTTACTCGTCGCGCTTCAGCATTTTCGAAATCCGTACATTCATCCGGAGATCAGTGAGATGGAGAAGATTTCGAAGATTCGAGAGACGGCGTTCGATTGTCTGAATCGTATTGTGAAACTGAACTAGGAGTGAAGTCGTTCTTCGCCGGTATTGTCATGGCGAACTGACAGGTTCTCTTTTTCGCCGCCGTAACGCGACCAGAATCATATCCACATCAGCGGGATTGACTCCGGCAAGACGCGATGCCTGTCCAATCGTTTCGGGACGGAAGCGCTCGAGGACCGCTCTTGCTTCGTTTCGGAGAGAATGAAGGGAACCATAGTCGAGTTCGTTTGGGATGCGCTCCGATTCCATCTCCCGCAGCCGGTCAACCTGACGATACTGTTTTTCAAAATAGCCTGAGTAGGTGACTTCAATTTCCACCTGTTCACGGTATCGTTTGTGCCAGTGGTCATCATTCAGTCGGCGTTGCAACGGACCGAAGATTCGTTCGTATGCTTCAAGGTCGATCTCCGGGCGTGAGAGAATCTGACCCAGCATGCACATTTTGGCGGGGCGTTCGAAACCGATCTCCGCAGCGGCGTTCCAGTTTGCCTCCGAATGACGAAGCGGTGTTGTTGCGATGCGATCAGCCTCGGCCCGCACGGTTTCTTCAAGTGAGAGAACAGCATCTCGCTCCTTGTCGTCGATCATGCCGACGCGATGAGCGTGGCGAGCGAGGCGAAGATCGGCGTTGTCACAACGAAGAAGCAGTCGGAATTCGGCCCGGCTTGTGAAAAGCCTGTAGGGCTCGCGGTGATTCTTCGACAGCAGGTCGTCAATCATGACGGCAAGATATGCTTCCTCGCGACCGGGCAGGAAGGGTTCATCTCCTTGACAGGCGAGTGCCGCGTTGATGCCTGCGACAAGTCCCTGTCCGGCAGCCTCTTCATAGCCGCTGGTGCCATTGATCTGTCCCGCAAGGTAGAGTCCTGGAACACTGCGCACTTCAAGTGTGTGCCGAAGCTGGTGCGGAGGAACGCAGGTGTATTCGACAGCATAGCCGTGCCGGATGAACTCGCAACTCTCAAGGCCGGGAACCGTTCGCAGGAAAGCCTCCTGCACATCCGCGGGGAGACTCGTTGAAACACCGTTGGGGTAGATGGAGTCTCCGTGGCGGGTTTCCGGTTCCAGAAAGATCTGGTGGCTTGGTTTGTCCTCAAAACGAACAACCTTGTCCTCGATTGAAGGACAGTAACGCGGACCGGCTCCTTCAATACGTCCCATATACATGGGAGATTTGTCGAGGTTGTCGCGGATGATATCGTGCGTTTGCTCCACGGTGCGGGTGAGCCAGCAGCACACCTGCTCCACGTCGAGATTCCTGGTACGGGCGCTCATGGGTGGTGCAGGATTGTCACCGGGCTGAACCTCGCACCGAGAGAAGTCGATCGTGGACTTTTTCAATCGCGGGGGTGTACCGGTTTTCAGGCGGCTCGTTTCCAGACCAAGAGCCAGAAACGAATCAGCGAGGCGTTCGGAGGGCCGTTCACCGACACGGCCTCCTCTCGTTTGCATCAGGCCGCAGTGCATGATTCCGTTCAGGAACGTCCCCGTGGTTAGTATCAGCGCCCGGCAGTCGAGTCGTGTGCCGCCCTCCGTCGTAATGCCAGTGATTTGCCCGTGCCGGGTGTGAATTTCTCCACCGGTTCCGGAAATAACCGTCAGATTCTCCATCCGGGCAAGGCGGTCCGCCATCCAGCCGGGATAGAGATCCTTGTCCAGCTGGACACGGGGAGCGCGAACAGCGGGGCCTTTTGAGCGATTTAACAGCCTGAATTGAATACCGCAGGCATCAGTGGCCCGAGCCTGCAAACCGCCAAGGGCATCAATTTCTCTGACGAGGTGCCCTTTGCCAAGTCCGCCCATGGCCGGGTTACAGGACAGACGTCCGACGGCGGAGGGGTCCATTGTCAGAAGGGCGGTCCGACAGCCGAGTCTGGCAGCCGCATGGGCCGCTTCGATTCCGGCGTGGCCACCCCCCACCACCACGATGTCGTACGTCATGCTCATGCTCGTGTCGTCACATCGGGTCGGGTTCCGAACAAGGACAAAGAAGGGCGGCTCGCAAGCCGCCCTTCTTTCATGCTGAGTTTTCGGGTTCTCACTGGTCGAGTGGCGGAATGTGGACGACCAGTTCCATTCCCTCAACGACTCGGGCGCGCAGGTCTTCTCCGTACTCCGTTCTGAGATCGCGCAGCACGGCGGTCTCAAGATCGTCACGGGCTTCTTCCAGCGTGGCCTGTTGCGCCTCGTTGACGGAATTGAGCCAGATTGCTCTGACACCGTCGCTTTCGGGTGTATCAAAGGGACCATGGAAATTCTGCGCACCGGACTCGTTAATCGCCCTGCCGACGAGGCCGTTCATATAGCTGCCCTGCACCTTGCCGATCTTGCCACCCGTTTCGGCGTATTCATCCTCGCTGATCTGTTTCGCGAGCACGGCAAATTCCTCGCTTGTTTCGACCTTCAGCAACTCGGAGCGCAGCTCATTGGAAGCGTCTGCAAGCGCCTCCTGCCGCCGCAGGTTTGTTGCGTCGTCGGGAACATTAATCCTGAGGGTGATCTGACTGATGTCCGCCGCGGGTTGTGTTTTCAAAATATCCTTCAGCTCCTCGTACTTGGCGGAAATGAGTTCCTCGGTCACGTTGAGTTCCGCAGTCTCCATTCGATGCTCAATCCACTGGTTGGCATAATGCATGTCGGCGATTCGCTTCGCCGTAGACTTGTAGAGTTCGGTCTCTGAAACATCCTTCCGCTCGCGATCCCATTCACCGAGAACCCGCTGAAGAACCGACGTTTCCGCCAAAAGCATGCGCCTGTCCTCCAGAGATGTCTCCGGGGTGACACGGTCACCGAAGTCGCGGGCGAAATTGGCGCCGGTGTATTTGACATCCCGCATCTGGAAGATGACCTGATCCGCGGATGAAGGTTCTTCCGCAATGGCGAGGACTTCATCATTGACGGCAAGAGATGGATAGTCCGTGAGGATTTCGCGCATCAGCGCTTCATAGCGCTCACGACGACCGTCGTTGATAACCGCGTTCCGAATTCGTGCTTCAACCCGATCGAGAGGAACGAGGCTTTCGGGAATGTATTTGTGCCGGAAGATGATTTGCCAGCCGTGCTTCGTGCGAAAGGGTTTGGAGAAAGTACCGTCCTCCAATTCGAGAAAGGCTTTTTTCATGTCCTCGTTCACGGGTTTCCCGTCGCGTTTTGGGCTGATTGAGACCAGTCGGCCCGGGGTTTCGTTTTCACTCATTGTCGTGGCAACGGTTTTGAATTCCTCGCCCGCCTCAAGGCGCGCCCAGATTTCCTGTGCGCGTTCACCAACCTCTGCCACACGTTGAGCGTTCATGGGTACAAGAAGCGTTTCTCCCGCCGACAGAGCCTGAGGAGGCATTTCGTCGCCTTCGTGATTCACGCTCCCCTCGATTCTCGGTTTCTTGGTTTCCGCGTCGAGAATACGATCAGCAAGCTCCGGATCCCCGGAAATCTTTTCCGCGATGGACTCCAGAGATTCGCCCTCCTCAACGACATGAGTTTCGTATGTGCTCAGGAAAACATGGCGCAGCGTCAGCTGCTCATGGATGGTGTATTTTTCTTCCTGATGCTGCTCGTAGTACGCTGTGATTTCTTCGTCAGTAACCTTGCGGTCATCCAGGACGCCCGTTTCCACCAGCCATACGCGTGTTTGGATCGACTCAAGATCGTGATCGAACCGGTTCTGTTTCTCCGGCGACAGCTCAAGTTCTTCGGTCCGGGCGCGGCTGGCCGCCTCTCTAACCAGAACAACCTCCTCAATTCCGGCACGAACGCGCTCTTCGGACCACGCATCGAGATCGAGAGAGATTGTAGTTCTCTCCTGGAGAGGTCTTGGCGGCACGAGCCGGGCGTAGTCCTCGAATTCTCCAACGGTCCAGTTCCGCTCGCTCGTTTCGAACAGCAGGGCGTTTTCCGCATAGGAAACCTCTGTGGCCGAGTCCTCCTCCTGAGCCAGCGCCCTTGCAGGCAACGTAACAGCGGCAAGAACTCCCAGGCCGGCAGCTGCCGCCCGGGTGCTCACATTCTGAATCCAGTGTCTCATGAAAAAAGCTCCTGAGAGGAATAGAGTGAGTACTCTAAAGCAGGCCACGGGCCCGATGACGTCACCAGTGACCGGACGCAAACCCTTGAGCTGTGGGCGGTTGCGTCAACAGGAACCGTCCCTCAAGCGTCCACGAGGCCGTTCCCCCGGTTTGCGGCGCGACAAAACGTCTGGTCTGTTTGGCAGGAGTTGAGTTATTCACAGGAGGGCGGCTCAGGACAAACCCATTGACCGCCCCGGGCATTCGCCAAAGCAATGGATCGCTTTCACGGCTATTGTTCCGCCCCGGCTTTACGGATTACCATAAGGGTTCAGATTTCCATGGCAGCCAAGTCTACCGGCACCCCCGACCACCCCCAACAACTGACTCCCGACGAGATTAAAGAGCTCGTGCGACTGGTCAGCGAAACCGGTGTTGAAGAGGTTGAAGTCGAGAACGGAGACTTTCGTCTCCGGATCGTCGGCAAGTCAGCTCCGGCTCCGGTCATTGCATCAGCCACGGCTGTTCCGTCTCCACCGGTGCCATCGCCCGGAGAGGTGCCGGTGCCCGTTGTCACGGCGCAGCAAGAGGCACCGCCATCCGCTGCCGCTGTTGAGGACGATGACAAATGCGAAAACGTCAAATCTCCAATGGTTGGCACCTTCTACAGATCGCCGGCTCCCGATTCGCCTCCGTTTGTTCAGGTGGGGGACCGTGTGGATGCCAATACGGTTCTTTGCATTGTGGAGGCGATGAAGCTTATGAACGAAATCAAGGCGGAGATGGCAGGAACTGTCCGGCGGGTTCTCGTCGAAAACGGTCAGCCGGTCGAGTATGGCCAGCCTCTCTACGCCATCGAACCGGCATAGCGGTCGCATGTTTCGAAAGGTCCTGATTGCCAATCGCGGAGAGATTGCCGTTCGAATCATTCGGGCGTGCCGCGAGCTCGGAATCCGTACGGTTGCCGTTTACAGTGAAGCGGACCGTGACAGTCTGCATGTGCATTCAGCGGATGAGGCACTCTGCATTGGCCCGGCGCCGAGTTCCGAGAGTTACCTCAATATGGCGCGCATTATCAGCGCCGCGGAGGTTACGGATGCCGATGCGATTCATCCCGGATACGGTTTTCTGGCGGAAAACGCCGATTTTGCCGAGACGTGCGCCGAGTGCAATTTGACTTTTATTGGTCCAGGCGCTGACGCAATTCGCCGTATGGGAGACAAGGGTTCCGCCCGGGCCGCGGCTATGGCCGCGGGGTGCCCCACAGTACCCGGCAGCGATGGAGTTATTGAGGAGCAGGATGAAGCGCTGAAGGTTGCCAGAAAGATCGGTTTTCCCGTGATGATCAAGGCGACGGCGGGCGGTGGCGGGCGCGGCATGCGCATGGCCGTTGACGAAGATGCCTTCGGAAACGCCTTCAAGACGGCCAGAGCGGAAGCGCGCACCGCGTTTGGCAATCCTGACGTTTATGTCGAGAAATGCATTCTCTCGCCAAAGCACGTTGAGGTGCAGATCCTTGGCGACAGCCATGGCAACGTGGTGCATCTGGGGGAGAGAGATTGTTCGATTCAACGTCGGCATCAAAAGCTTGTCGAAGAGGCTCCCTGCCCGCTTGTTAACGCGAAAATGCGCAAGGCCATGGGGGATGCGGCAGTCGCGGCGGCCAGCGAAGTCAACTATTGTGGAGCTGGCACCATCGAGTTTCTCCTCGATAGCGAGGGCAAAAACTTCTACTTTATCGAGATGAACACCCGCGTTCAGGTTGAACATCCGATCACGGAGCTGGTGACGGATATCGACATTGTCAAAGAACAGATCAGCGTTGCAGCCGGAAGCCGCCTTTCGATCACACAAGATGACGTGAGGCTTCGCGGGCATTCGATTGAGTGCCGCATCAACGCGGAGGACCCGGCTCGCAACTTCATGCCCTGTCCTGGCCGGTTGACGGACTTCGTCGCGCCCGGAGGGCCCGGGGTGCGTGTCGACAGTGCCTGCTATCCCGGCTACCAGATCCCGCCCTACTACGATTCCATGGTGGCGAAGCTCATCGTGTTCGACAAGACGCGGGAAGCCGCCATTATGCGCATGAAGCGAGCTTTGCACGAGTTTGTGGCGGAGGGCATCAAGACAACATTGCCTTTCCACGTCGAAGTCATGAATTCCGAGTTGTTTCGGGACGGACGCTTTGGTACCGACTTTCTTGAAGTCTGGAAGCGGGAGGAAAAACCGGAGCCGGACGAAGCGGCACTCGCAGGAGGCAAGATGTGATGGCGAACGCGGAACGGGAACTGGACCAGCAGCATGAGCCGGAGATCGAGACCCGGTATCTGCCCGGTGGCTTTGGCCAGATTCAAATCGGCGATGATGTCATTTCGCGGATTGTGGCCTATGCCATTGAGGAGGTCGACGGCGTAACACGCGATTCGAAGACCAGTATTGCCGAGAAAATCGGTATCGCTGACTTCATCGGCCGGCGTGAGGCGCGCGGAGAAGAGTCTCCCCGTCGTGATCGAGAGTATGAAAAGGGAATTCTGGTGGAGCGCCACCCGGAGAAGAACAGCGTCGGTGTCACACTGTCGGTTCGTATGGATTATGGCAAGGACATGTATGATCTCGCCGTTCAGTTGCGGGATCACGTCAAGAGCACGGTGGAGAAGATGACGCATGTGATCGTCGACCGGGTGGATGTCCGCATTGTCGGCATCAACCCGCGGGAGAAGAAGGAAGCGGAGAAAGGCACGGAGACGGAAGACGACGAGAAGTAGTGGCTATTCCTCTCAGGGACACACAGCTTGAAAGAGTTTGCCTATAAAGTTCTTCTCATCCTTTCGCTCCTGACGCTGCTGGCGTTGGGAATCGACTGGATGCTGGAAGTCAGCGAAGTCTTTGCCGGATTCTTCGGCTGGCCCTTCGAAAGGTTCCAGTGGCGGGGCTTGCAAAGTGCGGAACCCTGGTGGATTCCATACGGCATCGGAGTTGCCGCCGTTTTGCTCCCAATTCTCACAGCCGCCAGTGGTGTTCTTTCCTCACGGGACAACTCTATTGGCACCCGGACGGCGGACGGTGTGATTCAGCTTTCTCCGAAGGCCATCGAAAAGCTTGTGAAGCGGGAAGTCCGTCAGAACATCGAAGAGGTTCTGGATGTGAGTGCTGTCGCCCGGCAGGGCCGTCGTCAGGCTCCCGCAGTGCGGGTCAACATCGCTGTTACCGATTCCGTTCCGGTGCCGCAGGTCGAAGCCCGTGTGAAGAGGGAGACGGAACGAGTGCTGAATCACTTGCTGGGTGTGGCGGATACGAACCAGATTCGCATCGTTGTTCACGATGTGTCTGCTGTTCCCGCTCGCAAGCGGCGCAAGGCGGAACGAGCCGCTGCGGCGAAGACGGACAGGAAACGGGAGCAGAAGCCTCTCAAAGTGGCGAATGAGCCGAACAAGCTGACAGTCGGCAAACCGGAATGAGTGAAAAAAAGATTCTGAAAGACTTCGATGCCGCGGCCGCCTGGGCGGAGGCGCAGAGACAGCAGAGACACTCCGTTGTTTTGACAAACGGTGTGTTCGATTTGTTGCACAACGGGCATTTGGATTCTCTCCGCCGCTCGCGCGCTGAAGGCGATGTCCTGATCATTGCGCTGAACGACGACGAGTCAGTGCGGCGCCTCAAGGGTTCGGGCCGACCCGTTCTCCCCCTTGACCAGCGCTTGCGCCTTGTTGCCGGACTCCACTGTGTGGATGCAGTGGTGGCGTTTTCCGAAGATACTCCCGCGCGCATCATAGAAGCGGTGGCGCCAGACGTGCTGGTAAAGGGTGGGCATTATCAGATTCACGAAATCGTGGGTCATGAGTTTGTGCTTGCTCGGGGGGGACGTGTCCTGTCCCTTCCCCTCCTGCCGGGCCGGTCCACGTCCGGGCTCATCGAGCGAATTCAGGAGCGTTTTGTCTCTGATTCGCCCGAATCTCAGTAAAATCAAGGGTTTGAAAGAATGGCTCCGACTCCAGAGAACATTGAGTTTCCCGACATTCAGAACGGCGTTCAGGTGCATCACCCCACGTTCGGCGTTGGCAAGGTTGTCGTTCGCACCGGGAGCGACGAGAACAGCAAGGCACTTGTGAAGTTCAAGGAAGAGGGTGAAAAGAAGCTTTCACTCAAGCACGCCAACCTTTACGTGGAAAAAGTGGAGGAAGAGCCGAAGGAAGAGGAAGGCGGCGAGGGCTGATGGCCCTCTCAAAAGTCGATCACGTCGAGGAAATCAGCGAGGAACGTGTCCGGCACGTGGCACTGCTCTCACGGCTGGAGCTGACGGATGATGAGGTCAGCCGATTCTCCAGCGAGTTGACCGGCGTGATTCACCACATCAACAAACTTGAAGAACTCAACCTGACGGATATTGAACCCACCAGCCACCCCATGCCGCTGACAGATGTTGTTCGGCAGGATGTTGTTGAACCTTCGTTGTCCAATGGGGCCTCCGTGGCCAATGCGCCGGAAGAGCAGGACGGTTGCTTCAAGGTTCCTCAGATTATTTAGCCACTTCTCATGTCAAAGTCCGTTTCCGAGATCATTGCTGACCTGAAGTCCGGCACAACGACGTCTGTTCAACTCGTTGAGGACACACTTGCGCGAATCGAGCGGTTGAATCCGCAGCTCAATGCGGTTCTTTCGGTGCAGCGAGATGCCGCTCTCAAGTCAGCCGGGTTGTCCGATATTCGCCGCAAAGAAGGAAAGCCGCTTTCACCGGCGGACGGTGTGCCGATTCTGCTGAAAGACAACATTTGCACGACGGACGGCCCAACAACCTGTGCCAGCCGCGTTCTTGAGACATTTCAGCCTCCTTACGACGCAACCGTAACGGAAAAACTGCGGACGGCAGGTGTGGTTGTCGTCGGCAAAACGAATATGGATGAGTTCGCCATGGGCAGCACCACCGAGTGGTCCGCCTTCGGTGCCTCAAGAAATCCCTGGAACAGCGATCATGTTGCAGGCGGCTCTTCCGGTGGTTCGGCGGTCGCCGTTTCTTCCGGTATGGCCCCCTGGGCACTGGGAAGCGACACCGGTGGGTCGATTCGCCAGCCGGCGGCTTTTTGTGGTGTGGTGGGAATGAAACCGACCTATGGCCGAGTATCGCGTTTCGGTCTGGTCGCCTTTGCATCCTCGCTCGATCAAATAGGTCCTTTTGCCAATAATGTTGAGGATGCCGGGCTGTTG
>JANQSL010000022.1 GCA_028284075.1 Candidatus Sumerlaeia bacterium
CAGCGACTACGATCGTGAGAAGCTGCAGGAGCGTCTGGCGAAGCTGGCCGGTGGCGTTGCCGTCATCAAGGTCGGTGCCGCGACGGAAGTCGCGATGAAGGAAAAGAAGGCTCGCGTTGAGGACGCTCTTCACGTAACCCGCGCGGCGGTGGAGGAAGGCATTGTCGCCGGTGGCGGCACGGCTCTGATCCGGGCCGGCCAGGCTGCGAAGGGCGCCATTGAGAAGGTTGGCGGCGAGGAGTCTCACGGTGCGCGCCTGATCCTGAAGGCCACCGAGTTCCCGGCGAAGATGATTGCTCAGAACGCGGGCGTCGAGGGTTCGATCATCGTCGAGAAGATCAAGACGGAGAAGGGCAACGTTGGCTACAACGCCGCGAAGGATGAGTTCGAGGACCTGCTGGAAGCGGGTGTCATCGATCCCAAGAAGGTCACGCGCTCCGCTCTTCAGAACGCGGCCTCCATCGCCGGCCTGCTGATCACCACCGAGTGCCTCATCACTGAGGAACCGGAGGAGGAAGGCAAGGGAGGCGTCGGCGCCGGTGCTCCCGATATGGGCGGCATGGGTGGTATGGGTGGCATGGGCGGCATGATGTAAGATCGCCGCGCAAGGCACCCTGAAAGATCGACAAACAACACCCCTGGCTCTCATGAGCCGGGGGTGTTTTGTATTGGGAGAGGGGGATGAAAATCGCGCAATCCGTGAATGCACTGGAAGGATTATGTAAAGAAGCTCTTCAGGGTGTCATGAAGCCGCCACGAAGTGTCTTGTGCGTCTTGTTGATTGTAATGGCCGAGGAGAGCCGAAGGGTTCAGCCATGCCTGCACACGATTCGGCGAACCCGGACTCGGCAAAACCCGGGCGAAACAGAGACTGACCCTTTTCATGGAAGAAATTTCCTCAAACACCTGATACAGTCCAATCGGCAAACCGTGTGGCTGTTTTATCCCGGCTCGTTGCAGTCGGGTTTTTTGCGGGCCACGGGCCCAAAACCAACTGCTCAAGTGGGAGTTTTATAAAAAAATTATTCAACGCGGCAACTTTTCCTGACTTTTTTTTTCCATGAGGTTGACAGGGAAAGAACACAGTGCTGTACTTGTAAATTGATCTGGTTGGTCAATTACGAGACCGAGGAGAGAAGTCAAAGGTCTTGTTATGTCTCTCCATGATACCGCGAACCGGTTTCCGGTTCGCCGCCGCTTCAAGGTGCCGCGAGGACTGGCGCCACGGCGGCCCGGCTCAACAGTTGGCCGGGATTCGTCGGAAACAAACCCATCGTCAACGGGATCGCCGCTGGCACCTGTCCTTCTCCGAAAGGAGAAATCCGGTCTTTCCGGCCGTGAGCACGCGTTGTTGCGGGCCTGCCTGGGCAATGATGCGCCTGGCGTGAAGGCGGCGCTCGGCGATGGCGCACGGCCGGACTTCCTGGCGAACGCCACGGATTCCCGCGACCCTCAACGCACACCGCTCATGATTGCCGCTGCCAACGGCAATATCGATGTCGTCGACATCCTTCTTGGTGCGGGGGCGAACCCCGACCTCAGGACGCATGAGGATTTGTGCGCTTTGACGGTTGCCGTCGCGAAAAAGAACCTCGCGGTCATTGACCGTCTGATGGATGCGGGGGCTTCGGTGAATCACGCGGTTCTCCGTGTTTGCACAACGACTGACCGCGGGTCCGCTGTCCTTCGCCATTTCGTATCACGGGGAGTGGATGTGGACTGGCGGGGAGAAACGGGCTGTACGCTGCTTCTCGATGCGGCCGAACGCCTGGACGCCGATCTGATTCGCGATCTGATCAGGTACGGAGCCGATCCCAACTACCAGGATACCTTTGGGGCCACGGCACTGCATCACGCGCTGGGGCATGCAAGTATAACGGACAATCGGGAAAACGTTCGCCGGTGTATCAAAATCCTGATGTGGTCGGGTGCGGACATTACCATCAAGGATCGTTCGGGCCAAAGCTTTATCGATCTTCTCGACAACAGACCGGAACTTGTCGAAGTTTTACGCGAATGTCACGGGAACCCGAAGGGAATTCCAACCCCTCCGGCTGCCGGGGAATCACCGGAATGCGGAGAACAGGAATCTCTCGAGCCAGGGCGCAGGAGAAACTGGCCGTTCGTCTGACGAACGGCCTTTTCGTTGCCCGCTCCCCCGCCGACACCGGTATCGTTTCCGCCCCGATCTCAGGATCGAAGTCCACGGGCGGAAACACGGAATGGCCATCACCGAAGCACCTTCATCAAGTACCCGGCACGACAACGCCCGCAGTGAGCTGAAGCGCCTCTTTGGCGAGAAGGCGCTGACGGATCTGGTTTCACGCGGTTACTACGCCAGCGATGCGGGCGTCTGGCAGTTCATGCCCATCGCTGTCGTCGTGGCGGAGGATGAGAACGACATCGCTTCGGTTCTGAAGTTCGCCCGCGAACACAAGCTGCCGGTGACCCCGCGCGGCGGAGGCACCAGTCTGGCGGGTCAAACCTGCAACGAAGCCATTATTCTCGACGTTTCAAAGCACATGAACAAAGTGCTCGAAGTAAACGCTGAAGAGAAGTGGGTTCGTGTTCAGCCGGGTCTGGTGCGGGATGAGCTCAATGCACAAATCAAAAGCCTGGGGCTGGAGTTTGCGCCGGAGACCTCGACCAGCAACCGGGCCAATGTCGGCGGAATGATCGGCAACAACAGCAGCGGCACGCGCAGCATTCGCTACGGCCGCACACTGGAACATGTTCTGGAGTGCCGCGTCATGCTTGCCAACGGCGAGATCGTCGAGTGCAAACCCCGCACGCGGGATGAAGTTCGCGCATTGACGGAGGGCGATACGGAAGAAGGCAAGCTGTGGCGCTCGATGTCGAGGATCATTGAGGACAACCGGACGCTGATCGACGAGCGCTTCCCGAAGGTTCTGCGGCGTGTTGGGGGATATTCTCTCGATGTTTTTCCGCAGGACGGCCCCTGGAATCTGGCAACGTTTCTGTGTGGCAGCGAGGGGACGCTCGCCATTCTTCTGGATGCCAGGCTGAATCTTGTCGAATCGCCGAAGCACATCCGAATGATGGCGGTGCATTTCGATGACCTGATTGAAGGTCTCCGTACTGTTCCCGCGATCCTGAAGCACGGTCCCATGTCCGTCGAGGTTCTCGACGGACCGATGATCGAACTGTCAAAAAAGAATCCGGCAACGCGGCAGCACTGCTTCTTCATCGAAGGTGAACCGGATCTGATTCTGTCCATCGAAATGGAAGGCGACTCTCCGGAGGAGTGCGTTTCGAAACTGGAAAAGGTGCGCGATGAAATGATGTCGCGCAGTGAGGGCTACGCGTACCCGATTCTCGACACGCCGGAGAAATGTTTCGAACTTCTCGAGCTGCGCCGCAAGGGGCTCGGTGTGTCCCTCAGCGTTCCCGGCGACACAAAACCGGTGTCATGGATCGAGGACGCGTGCGTTCCCGTCGAGCATCTGGCGGACTATACGCAACAGGTTCTGGATGTGGCAAAGTCCCACGGACTGGAAACGGTGATCTACGGACACGCCAGCGTCGGCGTTCTGCATATCAAGCCCGCACTTAACCTGAAAACGCAAAAGGGAACCGAGGCGATGGCGGACATTTCCCGCCGCGCCATGGAGCTGTGCCGCTCTTACGGCGGATCATGGAGTGGCGAACATGGCGATGGTGTCGCTCGCGGTGCACAGAATCTCCAGTTCTGGGGAGAGGAGATGTACAACGTCTTCCTCGAAGTGAAACGCGCGTGGGATCCGGCCAACATTCTGAATCCCAATCGCATTATCAATGCCCCGCCCGTTAACGAGAATCTTCGCTACGGTGCGTCATACAAAGTCGATCTTCCGGAAACTCACTTCCGGTTTGAAGACTTCGGCGGTTTCGCACCCGCCGTCGAGATGTGCAACGGTGTGGGCGCCTGCCGCAAGACGCTGGCGGGAACAATGTGTCCGTCCTATATGGCAACGCGGGATGAGGAGGACAGCACTCGCGGACGGGCAAACGCATTGCGGCTGGCAATGAGCGGCCGGTTTGGAAAGTCCGGCATCGCGCACGAACGCGTGCACGAGGTGCTCGACCTGTGTCTGGAATGCAAGGCATGCAAGAGCGAGTGTCCCAGCAATGTGGACATGGCTCGCATGAAGAGTGAGCATCTCGCTCACTGGCATGACAAGAATGGTTCAACAATGCGCGACCGGATTTTCGCGCAACAGCCGACGGTCGCCCGTCTGTTCAGCGGACCGCTTGCACCTCTTGCCAATGCTCCCATGAGCATCGCGCCGCTGCGACGGATCATGTTGAAAGCTTTGGGCATTGCGGCGGACCGGGTTCCTCCGGCGTTTGCCGGGAAGAA
>JANQSL010000024.1 GCA_028284075.1 Candidatus Sumerlaeia bacterium
CGTGCTTCTGCCAGGGAAGGGGGTTTTATCGACGGAGGACTCGATTGATTCGTCGTGGAAAAGCAGTTCGGTGTCGCCAACCTGAATGACATCTCCAACGTTGACGGGGACGGCCATGGTACAGGGAGCGCCGTTTAGAAGCGTTCCATTTTTGCTTCCCATGTCGCGGGCTTTCCACTGGCCGTTTTCGAGAAAGACCTCGGCATGGTTCCGGCTCATCCGGCGATCAATAATCTGCAAGTCGTTGTTAACGCTCCGACCAATGGTAACGCGTTCCGAGGCAATCTCGTGAACCTTGCCGACTTCGGCGCCGCTTTGGAGGGTCAGACGGAGCATTCTGTATGATAAACCCTGTCAGTTGAATTACTGACTGCCTTGAAGTTGGGCTGTGGACAATCGTTTTTGGAGGCCCTCTTCCACGCCTTTCCCCAATCCCCATTTGGGTTGACACAGATGGGCCCCGCCAAACGATGAGGGGGATATGAATATGGGAACGTATAAAGTTCACAAGTCCGGGAAAATCAGATGAAAATCGGGAATCGGGAGCGCATTGTCATTGGAGTGATTGGTGCGGTGGCCGCCATCGCGGTCCTGCATCTTCAGGCCTACAAGGATAGTGCCGCTGTCCTCAAGAGTGCGAAGAGTGAGTATGACACGGCACTCTCCCAGTATACGTCCGGCGGGTCGCCTCAACCGTGGGTGGAAATCCACAAGTTCGATTATCAAACGATCAACAAGGAACTCGAGTTTTTTGACCTGGTTCAGCAGGGTGATCTCTACAGACCGTACTCCTTTGAGGGCACGGCAAGCACGGTGGAGGAAGCCGAGATACTCCAGGAGACCGAACGGGATCTCCTCTGGGAAAAACTGCACCAACTCCAGGAAGTACGGTCTCAGATACAGACCACGCAACTGACGTTCATGGACGAATATGAGCAGGAGAGGGTTGCGCAGGGCCTTAACAGGGCCACGGCAGCTCAATACGCGGCTCAGTACAATCCCGCCTCCCCCGCTGCGTCGCTGCTGAATTACAACAAGCGCTGGGCGATACTGGATGAGCTGCCTGCAACGATTACGCAGGGTAATGCTGATGTCAGCGATCTGCTTCGCGCCTTGAACGACACGAATGCGCTGATCGAATCCGCGACTGAGGAGTCAGCACTTCTTGCACGCAAGGAGTATGAGTACGACCAGCAGCTTGCCGTCTTCGGGCTTCCTCCCGCAAGGCGTGACGATATGAAGGACAAACTGGGCGCCTGGATCGGTCACTTCATGACGCTTAATCGAATCGATCTTGTGCGGGATGCGGTTCCGCGACAGGAGCTGGGTATTCTGTCGGAGGAGGAATACATCAGCCAGCTCAAGCGACTCTTTCGACTGGACTGGAAGGATGATTTTTTCGGCTCCGCCTACCGGCAGATGGATGTTCTGATCAGACTTGTCCAATTAGCGGACAAGCACAAGGTTGATGTCATCACAGAGGTGAAGTTCTGGGATGACATGGCCATGAAGTGGCCTCCCAAGGAAGACCGCGAAGCTGAGGAGCCCGACCCCACCGCCGCTCAAATGGGAGCGGGGTCGATGATGTTCGACGAATCCATGATGTTCGACGAAGAGTCGATGATGGAAATGATGATGTTCGGTGGTGGCGGCCGTGGAGTGATGGGCGGGCCGGCGGTTCAGGCGGAAGCGGCTTCGCCGGAGGATGATGAGTTTTTCATTGGCAACGCCGTGCCTGTGGAGATCGAAGTGGAGGGCAGCAACTCGGCCGTTATGTCATTCATGTATGAGGTGGCGAGAAGTGACCGAATGCTTGAAATTGACACTGTAAACATAACGGCCCTTCCTCAGGAGGAGGATCGGATCAGGGCACGGTTCGTGGTGAAGGTCATGTATGAACTCAAGAAGTTCAACATTACCCAAACAGATATGGACCGCAAGCTGGAGGAGCTTATTGCTCAAAAGCATCGTGTTGCCCAGGAGGAGGGAGCCCGGGAACTTGCGGCTGAGGAAGGTTTTGTACCCGATCCTGAATTGGCGGCGGACGTTGCCTGGTACAACGAAGGAGGGAACGCCGCGGGAGGAGCGATGGATCCCGCCACAGCAGCCATGCTGGGTGATCCCGGTGCCATTTAGAGAACTCTTTACGACGAAAAGCGGAAGCTGATCAAGGAGCGACTCCGTCTCTGCCATGGACATTCGAATCTTTCAAAAAGACGACCTGATGCTCGTTCAACTTCGCGGACGAGTTGTTCTCGATGAGTGTGATCGCCTGAAGGCCGCGGTTGTGCCCCGAATTACTTCGGAGACCAGTCAGGTGAATCTGGATCTTTCCCGTGTTGATTTCATAGACAGCGCGGGGCTTGGGGTTCTTGTCGGGATGAAGGTCTCATCGAACAAGAACCGCGCGGCACTGACACTCGTTTCTCCCTCCAAGGGGGTGAGTGACATTCTTCTCGTTTCGAAGCTTGATTCGATATTCGAAATCAAGACAGGCAAGGAGGCGGAGCAGGTTGTGAAGGCTCTTTCCGACGAGGCCAATCTTCTCTCGGGAGATCCGGTTCCTCCCGCCGGCGCGCAGGGCGGCGGCCAGGGCTTTCAATCCCCCCCTTCCGCTTCGGCCGTCACGGCGTCAGGAGCGAGTTCTCGCGATCAAATCGAGAGGCTCTGCAATTCGGCACGGGACCATCTGAAGCTCCGTGACTATGAGGCGGCCGCGGACTGCTACCAGAAGGTTCTGGAAATTGACGCAGAGTATCTTCCCGCGCTCAATAATCTGGGAATTATCTTTGAAAAGAAACCGGAGTGGCGGGATCGGGCTGTTGCTCAATGGGAACGCGTGCGTGAATTGAGCGAGCAACGTGGCGATCAAAAGCACCTTGAGCGCGCTCTGAAGCACCTCTCCTCTCTTCAGCCTTCGTAGCGGTTATTTATGGCGAGGGTCTCACGCCCCACCCTCCTTCACCGTATTGAATACTTCGCCACCCTCTTCGCGGGTGCGTTGTTGTCGCCGCTGCCGTCTGTGGCGGCTTTGAATTTCGGTGCATTGATCGGAATTGTTCTCGGACGTGTTTTACCGGTTCGCCGCCAGGTCATCGAGAACAATCTGGAGATTGCTTTTGGCGACGATCTCGCTCCTGAAGAGCGAAAACGTATCGTCCGCGAATGCTATAAAACACTGGCGATGACAGCTGTTGAAACCCTCATGCTGCAGCACCGTTCGCCGAAGTGGGTGGCAAGCCGGGTCTCCTCCATTGAAAACGAGCAGGCTCTTGATGAACTGAGCGAGCGTGAGGGCGGCTTCATTGGTGTGACTCCTCACTTCGGGAACTGGGAAATCCTCGGCGCTTACTGGGCATCGCAGCGACCGGTCTCCGCGCTCGCCAAGCCTCTGCATAATCCTTTGATGCAGGATTATGTCGAGCGAACACGCGCACGCCACGGCCTGAATCTTATCTGGACCAATTGTGCTTCGCCGGGACGAGCGATCCTTCGGGCGCTCCGGACGGGGCGGGCCGTTAATATCATGCCCGATCAGGACATGCGCCAGGAAGGTATCTTTGTCGACTTCTTTGGCCGCCCGGCTTCAACCACACCGGCACCGGCGCTCTTTGCGATTCGAGCAAACTGTGCGATTCTGCCGGCGTTTATCGTCCGTTCGGGAATTACAAGTCACCGTGTGGTTTTTGGTCATCCGATCCACCCTTCAGGCTATGCTGAACAGGGGTCCGAGGAGGAACAGGTCAGGGCGATGACCCAGGCCTATACGAAGGCAATAGAGGATATGATCCGTCTCTACCCCACACAGTACTTCTGGTTCCACCGACGATGGAAAACGACTCCTGAAGAGGTTGCACGAAAGAAGGAGAAACGGGAGAGACGCCGGAGGCGCCGGCTGGAAGGCTTGAAAACGTCTCCTCCGCAACCCTCCCCTTGATCTCTGGGGCTCCGGTGTCATCTTCGGGGCGTCAACTCCACGGTTCCGTTCCATGCTGCACGTTTTTAATGACACCTTCATAGAGGCCCTCGGCTCCCTTGCGACCCGCTTCATCAGGGCTGCAGGAGGGTTCGTCATCTTCTCCGGGAAAGCATGGGCCCGCGCCTTTACTCCGCCCTGGAACTGGCGGCAAATCATGGATCAGGCAATGGCTCTCGGGGTGCGCTCGCTTCCGGTCGCGCTCACAACGGCACTTTTTGTCGGACTCGTCATGGTGCTGCAAACGGGCGTGCAGATGATCAAGTTCGGCGCCAAAAGCTATGTTCCCGCGATTTCCTTCATTGCCAATGCGCGCGAGATGATTCCGGTCTTTATCGCTTTTGTTGTCGGCGCCAGGGTCGCGGCCTCGATTGCCGCGGAGCTGGGCACGATGAAGGTGACGGAACAAATCGATGCGATGGACATCCTCAATGTGGACCCGATGCGCTACCTCGTTGCACCCCGCCTCATCGCCATGACTCTCCTGCTTCCGTTAATTTGCACGCTGTGTCTTCTGGCGGGTTTTGCCGGAGGCATGATCGTCGCGGCATCGGCTCTCAACATCAATCCCGTGGAGTACTACACTGTGGCTCTCAAGTTCGCCGATCTGCGGGATGTTTATTCGGGTCTCGCGAAGACTTATGTCTTCGGCTGCATTGTTGCACTGGTCGGCTGCTATTTTGGTTTCAATACGCATGGAGGCGCGGCCGGTGTCGGCCGTGCAACAACAACGGCTGTTGTTGTTACGCTCATGCTTATTCTGCTCTCAAATTTCATCCTGACCCGTTGGATCCTGATGCTTACGATGCCTGTCATCTGATCCGTATCAGTCGACGATCCTGAACTGCTGGAAACGAGATATCTGTCCGTAAAAGTCTTCTCCCGGCTTGTCAGCGGTTTCGCTCATAACCGCCTCGGCGGCTTTAAACCCCATGTGTATGCTGTGATCCATGTTGTTGTGGAGGAACAGGCCCTGGCGGCCCGTTGATACAAGGCCGGGGAACCTTGCAACGTAGTCCAGAACGGAACGAACTCGCTCCCGGTATCCGAGATCGTACAGCGGATAAGTATGGGGAATGCGGTGAACGAGGGTTTCGCGAACCTCGCTTCTTTGGACAAGACCGACTCGTTCCAGCCCTCTGACTGTCGCTTTGACCAGTTCTTCGTCGGTGCGCTCCCAGATCCGGTCACCTCGGTGGCATGTAATTTCGAGGAGGATCATGGATCGCCCCTGAGCGGCCATCGTTTCGGAGAAATTGCCCGGCTCGTAGCCTCGATTGAAGACGGTATCGCGACCGGGAAAGTACAGCCACTGGCAGTTCGTGACGGATGGCCGATCAACAACAACACAAACGAGAAAGTTCGCGATGAATTTCATTTCCCGCGAGTGCCTCAGGCTTTCACGATGGGGGGTGACTTCCTGGAGCCATTCAACCAGGTCGGGAAGGGGAACCGTTGAGATCAGAGCATCCGCTTCGAAGGTCTCGCCGGAATCCGACTTCACTCGCCAGGTCTGGTTGTCCGTTCTCTCAAGCTTTTGGACTCGTGCTCCGGTTCGTATTCCGGTGCCGTCTCCGCGGAGCCTGTCTTCCATGCGTTTGGCAAGATTCTCAACACCGCCAGGTATGTAATAAAACTTTTTGAGTGCTGTCTCCTCGCCCTCTTTTTCACCCCCGAGAACTCTCTTGATCATCTTGTCGAGACCGCCGGCGGACACTCGTACCCGGGCAATGTCTCCGTGAATGCCGCGAGGTGGAATCTTCCAGACCTTCCGCGTATAATCCATGACAATCAATCGATAGAGTTCCGACCCGAAAGCGCCGGTCATGACGCTTTCAAAGTTATCCTTCGGTTCTTTCGAGGATAAAATCCGGCCAACGCGCCCCATCCCCCAGGAGGCCAACGCCTTTGCCAGTGTGAAAGGTCCGAAAACCTTCAGTGCTTCCAGCGGCTGGGGCGGATACTCGATCCAGCGGTTTCGAATCCACATTCTGGAGCGCCGCTCTACCTGGATCAGCTCCGGTCCCGCGATATCTTTCAGAAATTCCTGAACATCGGGCAGCTCGGTGTGAATGCGATGCGGCCCCATGTCGGCAACGAGACCGCCGACGGTGAGAGAGCGCGCCAGTCCTCCGACACGGTCCTCCGCCTCGAGCATTGTAATGTCCGTGTCGGGTGAGAGTTCCCGGATCCTGAGGCCGGCTGCCAAACCGCAAACGCCGGATCCGAGAATGAGTGCGCGGCGTTTCATGGGGCTGAAGGTTTCTCGCGAGGAGGCTCGCCGCAAGCGGAAGGCGAGCAGCTATTCCCGCTCGAGGGCGGAAGCCACGGAACCGTCGGCATGAAGAAGGCGAACCTGCTCCTCGATTTCCCGGATTCGAGGGAGAGCCTCAACGAATGCGTCAAGAATATCGGGATCGAAACGGGTGCCTCGTCCCTGCTTCATGAGTTCCAGAGATTTTTCGTAAGTAAAGGCGGGCTTGTAGCAGCGTTCATGGGTGAGTGCATCCCACACGTCGACTGCTGCCACAATTCGGCCAAACAGGGGAATGTCGTTGCCCGAGAGGCCGTTTGGATAGCCTGAACCGTCCCAACACTCGTGATGAGTCAGGGCAATCTGCTCACTTGCCTGGAGAATGGGTGCGTCGTAGCCGCCAAGAATCCGGCCGCCAATAATCGTGTGCTGCTTCATGGTCTCAAACTCTTCAGGCGTGAGAGATGAAGGCTTTTGGAGGATTTGATCAGGAATTCCGATTTTCCCAATATCATGCATGGGGCTGGCGGCCCGCAGCATTTCGATTTCCTCTTCCTGCAAGCCAATCGTGCCGGCAACTTCCACGGCAAACAAACGAATGCGGTCGATATGAGCGCCGGTGTCGTTGTCACGCAGGGCAGAGGTTCTTCGCAGTAATTCGATGGACCCTTCATAGGCCAGTTTGAGTTGAACGTTCACTCTCCGCAACTCTTCAAGGGCCTGGCTCAAGGCTGCGGTTCTGCGCCGGACTCGTTTTTCAAGCGTCACTTGATGCCGCTGGCTTGCCAGTCGGGCTTTCCTCCGGTCAATTCCACGGCTCAGACTTTCAAAAAGCCGGGTCAAATCAACGGGTTTCGGAAGAAAGTCGGAAGCACCTGACCGGAGTGCATCAATGGTGAGGTCGACGCTGGGCGCGCCGGTCGTCATGATAACAATCATATCCGGATCAGTGGACATGACTCTGCCCAACAGCTCCATCCCGTCCATGTCAGGCATTCGGATGTCTGTTACAATAGCGGTGGGGCTGAATTCACGAACTTTATCGAGAGCCTCGACTCCGCTCCGAGCCTGAATAACATCGAACCCTTTGCGGGACAGGTAACGTGAGAGAAGCTGACAGACCGCATCCTGATCGTCCACAACGAGGATGTGGTCGCACTCTTCTCCCGTAGCGACGTCCAATTGATCGGTGTCATCAAGTCGTTGTCGAGAGGCCATGGTATAAATCACAGGATGAACCGCGGAGGTTCCAATACTGGTCGTGCAGACACTCAGTGTTGACGAGGAACAGACCAGTCGATCCGAATGGAACTGTCAATCCCTCTTCGGACACGCGCCTTTTCCACGAGAGCCGCGGTCACTTCATTGGCTCCGCGCACGAGAGCGGATTCTCGCGCACGGCACAATCGTCCATTTTCGACAACGACTCTTCCATTCACAATTGTGTAATCGACCGAACGGTTAACGCCGCAAAAAACCAGCGCCGCGAGAGGGTCAACACTGGCACCAGCCGCAAGGTCGAACCGGTCAAGGTCGATCAATGCAATGTCGGCTGCCGCGCCGACAGCGATGCGGCCAATTCGATCGTTGCGCAGAACGGCAGCGCCGCCACGGGTTGCCATGCCGAGCGCCTGGCGCGCGTCAAGGGCGGATGCTCCGCCGGCTGCACGCTGAAACAGAAAAGCAAGCCGCGTTTCCGCCAGAAGATCTCCGGAATCGTTACTGGAGGATCCGTCAACACCGATGCCGACGCGAACTTTCTTGCGAAGCATTTCCGATATCGGGGCGATTCCGCTGCCAAGGCGGGCATTTGCGGAGGGACAGTGCGCCACGCCCATTCCTGACTCCGCGCACCGATCAATTTCACTTGAGTTCAATTGAACACAATGCGCGAACCAGATATCGGGACCTTCCCAACCCAGCCGGGCGACGTACTCAAGGGGGCGGCAACCGAAGCGTTCGAGACAATAGGTGTCCTCATCCCGTGTCTCGGCCAGGTGTGTGTGCATTAACACGCCGTGGCGACGTGCAACTCCCACAGTTTCCCTGAACAGGTCTTCCGTCGCGTTAAACGGAGCGCAGGGAGCCAAAGCGACTCGGGACATCGAGTAGTCGGAAACGTCGTGATGGATGCCAATAACCCGCTCGTAGTCTTCGAGAACCCGATCAGGGGTTTCGACCAGAGTCATGGGAGGGAGTCCTCCATCCCGCTCGCCAAGAGTCATGGAGCCGCGTGTGGGATGGAACCGGATCCCAAGATCGGCGGCACTGCGAAAGGCTTCATCCAACAACTCCACCGGCTGACCTTCGGGGAATAAATAGTGGTGATCGCTGGTTGTCGTGCAGCCGCTTAACAACAACTCAGCCTGAGCAATCTGAGCTCCCAGGTAAACGGCCTCGGGGTCCACGTTCTCCCAGACCTTGTAGTTCTCCACGAGCCAGTCGAAAAGCTCTGCATCCTGTACCCGTGGCATCACACGAGTCAGGACCTGCCACATATGGTGATGGACGTTGATCAGTCCTGGAATCGCCAGGCAGGTTGAGGCATCAATTGAGGGAGTCGTCGGGTAAAGAGCCAGTTTCTCACGCAGATCGGGGCCAATGGCCTTGATGGCGGGGCCTTCGATCAGAATATCGCAGCCGGTCAGTTCGCGAGCTTCGTCATCGAATGTCGCCAAATGACGACAGTTTTCGATCAAAAGCTGCTGATTTTTCTCATCTTGCATAGAGCGCATAGTCCTTGCGGCAGGCGGGTTCGTCACCGAAACAAGCTGCCAAGTTTACTGGCGGTGCTCCTCAAATCATGGCTTCCAAGTCTTCCTCAAGAGACCCTCGCATTCTCGCGATTATCGTGAACTGGAACAAGAGGGAATACCTGAGAAACCTGCTCCTGTCACTCAGGAAGCTGGGCGGGACAGGGTTCGATATTCTGGTCGTCGACAATGCCAGCAACGACGGCTCGCCGGACATGATCCGCGAGGAATTTCCAGAGTGCCAACTCCACGAGACGGGTGAAAACCTGGGCGGTACCGGAGGATTCAATGCCGGGATGGTGTGGGGACTGGAAAGCGAGACGGACTACGACTTCTTCTGGCTCATGGACAATGACATCGTTGTCCATGAGGGTGCACTGGATGCGCTTCTGGATGCCATGCAATCAGATCGCGGAATCGCCATCGCCGGTTCCACGATTCTTGTGTTGGGGCAAAACCAACTGGTCCAGGAAATCGGAGCCCATGTTGAGTGGCGTGGATGCGGTCTTCGCCGGAACGGCGAAGGCAAACGGGACGCCATTCCGACCACTCCGATTCTTGAGGCTGATTATGCTGCGGCCTGCTCACTCCTGGCCCGGGTGCAGGCTGTCCGGGAAGTGGGTATCTGGGACCCTTGCTACTTTGTTTTTTGGGACGATGTGGACTGGGGTGTCAGATTTCGCAGGGCGGGCTGGCGTGTTGTGGGAGTCACCGGTTCCGTTGTGGAACATGAACACTTTGACAATCGCCGTTCGCAACAGAGTCATGTGGCCGCCTACCTGGTTCATCGTAATGCACTCTATTTCTTCTGGCGTTTCTCACCACCCAAAAGCAGACTGCGAAATCTGTATCATCTTCTGAAAGTTCTTCGCCGCAATGCGCGATCTTTTGAGATCACAGGACGTACCGGTTCATCACGTGCAATCCTCGAGGCCATTCTCCATGCGTCAGAAGGACGGATGGGACCTCCTCCGGAATTCGTCAAAACCATCAGATCCGACAAAGTCCATTCCGAAGCACAGGCGGATGATGACTCAGGTCTCTCCTCTGCCGCTCGAATAGCTTTCGTCATCACTGAAACGTCGGAAACAACACTTCAACAACTCGAGTCTCTCCGCAAGAGAACGCCACGGGCCATTGTTCATGCGATACTACCGGATGCCAGTGCTCTCACCGAATCGGAGGAACGACTCGGACGACGCAGGCACGTTCCGGTCCGCACGGTACTGGATCGATTGAGAGCGGCATTCGATCTCAGGCGATACGATGTGGTTATCGTTCCTGAGGCGTTTCCACTCGCCGCTTATCTTCAGACATCCAAAAGTCTTCGCTTGCTGAGTTCCGAAGGAGGCATGAGGAGCATTGCTTCAGGCTTCACGGCTGTTTTCCGTAAAGGCCCTCCACTGATCGCGGATCGGCTGTTTTCCTTCAAAATCGCATGGAAAATGCAGCGGTCGATTCCTGCACCCGTGAATTACTTTCCGTTCAAGGGGGCGTCCTCTTGATTCGGCGCCAGGCATTCCCGCCGGGAGAAATCTGGCGAATTTGTGAGACATACGCCGGATGGAGAGGCTCTTCAGCGCAAACAAAAACCGCGTTATTGGCGGTCATTTTGCTGCCTTTTGCACTCCTCACTGCCTGCGTAACTCTGATTATCCTCCCATTCCTTGTGCTCCGGGATAAAAGAAGAGGGCGAGTGTGATGCAACGTCATGAAACCTTCGTCTCGGTCGTTGTTCCGTTTTACAATCGCCGCAACCTTGTCAGGCCATGCATAGAGTCCATCCTGAACCAAAGGGAAACCTGTCGCTTCGACTTTGAAGTAATCGCCGTGGACAACGGATCAACCGACGGCACACGAGAGGAACTGAGCCGATGGCCTGTCAGGATTGCGGATGCCAAAAGGAGAGGGCCTGCGGCGGCGCGCAACGAAGGCATTCGCGAATCTCAAAGCCCCGTCATCGCATTCACCGATAGTGACTGCATTGCCTCAAAACACTGGCTTCGAAGACTGGTTCAGCCTCTGATTGGCGATCATTCTCTAACGGCCGTCGGCGGACGGATTCGAGCTCTCCGCCTTGATACCGGTATCTCCTGGTATCAGGAGGCCGCCGGAATCCTGAACCAGCGAAAATTCTTTCGAGGAGGGCCACTGTTCCCTCCGTTTCTGGCAACGGCCAATTGCGCCTGGCGTCGTGACAGAATCGTTGGTGTTGATGGGTTCGACGAGGACCTGCAGGTTGGGGAAGACGCTGATCTCTCATGGCGCATTCTGGAGAGCGGCGGCGTCCTCGCGTACGCTCCGAATGCAGTGGTCCGGCATGACCATCGCCGCTCCTTTGCAGGACTTTACCGACAAGCCGAGGCTTACGGAAAATCCGTCCCGATTCTTTTGCGGAAGCATAGAAAGCGACTTCCGTCGCATCGCCATGTTCCGTGGGATGCATGGATAGCTCTTGGCCGACAGCCGTTCGAGACTCTGGAGCGAGTTACAAAAAAGTCCGGAGCAGAACTTCTGTGGCCTCTCTACGAGTCAGTCTGGCAGACTGGATACGCTTGGGGTCGATTGAAAGAGTCGATCGGAAGCAGACGGTTTGACTGCTTCTGAAGGTATTCGGAGCATCGTTTAGTGAGCGCGCACTGAAGCGTGCTCATCACTGCCGTGGCCGTGATCTCCGCCGTGGCCGTCATCTTTCTCAACGACGGGCTCGAGCTCCGGATTCGGATGGCTTGCATCAAACCTGAGCGGTCCGGCCACCATTGTCAGAACATCGTTCGTGGTTTTACTGATGGGCTTCATGAGCAACTGCGGAAACAGTCCGATAACAAGAGCCGCCACTGAAAGCACCGCCAGCTGACCCCATTCACGAATATTGAGGTCTGGAAGATTTTTGTTCTCGGATTTTTCAAGCTTCCCAAAGAATACCTTTTGATACATAATCAAAAGATACACGGCTCCGAAAATCACACCCATCGCCGCCAGTACCGCAACCAGCCATGTGTAATTCACCTGGTTGATCAATGCATAGAAGGATGAGGAATCCCGCGCCTCGATGAGCATCGGAACGTTATTCATCGATCCGAGAAGGATCGGAAATTCTCCCGCGAATCCGTTCAGTCCCGGCAGCCCCGCGGAAGAAAGCACCATGACCATTGTCAGTGCGGCATAAATCGGAATGCTATGGGCAAGACCCCCGAATTCGCTCATCTGACGAGTGTGGCGCCGTTCGTAAAGCATGCCGACGGCAAGGAACAAGCCGCCGGTTGAAATGCCGTGATTGAACATCTGCAGAATCGCGCCATTCATTGCGGGAGCATTGAAACAGAAAATTCCCAAAACAATGAATCCCATGTGACTGACGGACGAATAGGCGACAAGCCTCTTCACGTCAGTCTGAACAATCGCACACATGGCTCCGTAAATGATGGCGATGACGGCCAGCCACGAGAAGAGCGGAGCGAACGCAACCGCCGGAATCGGGAACAGTGGGATGGCAAACCGCAAAATTCCATAGATACCCGTCTTGAGAAGAACACCCGCAAGAATCACGGAACCGGCGGTCGGAGCCTCCGTATGGGCGTCCGGCAACCATGTGTGGAACGGCCACAGTGGAACCTTGATCAGAAAGGCCAGCATCATCCCCAGATATGGCAGGTACTGATGGAAGGTTATTCCGTTTCCGCTGAGTTTCTCAAAAGAGAACGTGGAAACGCCGCTGTTATAGTAAATCCAGATAATGCTCAGAAGCATCATCAACGAGCCGGCCAGGGAGTAGAGGACGAACTTCATCGTGGCGTAGAGACGATCCTTCGACCCGAAGATGCCGATGAGGAAATACAACGGCAGCATCATAACTTCCCAGGCCATGAAGAACAGGATCAAATCAAGGGCGCAAAAGATGCCGAGAATACCGGTTTGGAGAGCCAGAAGGTAGAGGTAGAATTCCTTCTCGCGCTTCGTAATGGCCGTCCAGGAGCACAAAACGCCGAACACACCCAGAGCAGCGGTCAGCAGAATGAGGAGCATCGCCAGATTGTCGACGCCGAGGGAGTAGCTGATCTCGTACTCCTGGAGCATCGGCCACGGAATGTGCTCGCGAAGCTGAAATTCGGGATTCTTGATTTCGTTGTTAAAAACCCAAACGCTCTCGGTACCTTCGGCCGCGGGATTGTAGTTCCAGTCAAAATTGCCAAGAATGCCGCCCGCGAGAAGCAATGCCAGAAGAAGGTCGACAACCATGGCGGCAAGCGCGGCCCATTTCATCTGGCGTGCGGGCAGAAACGCCGCGCCCAATGCACCGATAACCAGCGGAATGAAGATCAGAAGTGTCAGGTACATTCGAGCGAATCCGATTCTTATTCAGCCGAAGCAAGTTCGGCGGGAGTGACAACAAGTGCAGGTGATTGAACCATGACGCGCTTCGTCTGCACTGTCGGTGCGGCCTGGTTCCGATCACGCTCTTCCGGAGCATAGGCTTCGCGAAGGAAGTTCTGCATCCCGATCGCGAAGTAGAGCACGAAGAGGCAAACACCGATAAACATCACCAGGCCGTACATCTGCACTTTGCCGTTTTGCAAACGACGCAGATCGTTTCCCCACGCCCGGCAGAGTTCCGCCACGCCGTTCACCGCTCCGTCGACAACCACTTTGTCTGTTGCGAGAGTGGCTCGAGATTTCATCATCGTGCCGTCACGGAACACTTTGTTATACATTGCATCCCACCACCAGCAGTTGAAGGAAACGAGCCAAAGCGGACGAAGTGTCTTTCCAAGACGTCGTGCACGCTCGGTCACGCCGGAGCCAAACAAAAGCCAGGCGATGGCGAGACCGCCCACTGCGATAATGCCCGAGGCAGCGGCCAATGCAAACTCAGGTCCGTGGTAGCTCTCTTCGGTAACCTGTTCGGCTCCGGCGACAATCAACGGACCAAGAACGTGGTGCAGTTTTTCGCCGGACTGAAGCCAGGCGATGTGCTCGGCACCACGGTCAACGACGGGGGCAAGAAAGTGATGGAACTGCGCTCCCCCGCCGAAGCCTTTCGGAACGTTCAGGAAACCCACAACAAGCGCCAGCACCGCCAGCAAAATCACAGGCGCCCACATGTTCGTGGGAGCTTCATGAAGATGCTCCTTCGTGTGCGGATCGATGCGGTCGCTGTTGCCCCAGAAGGTCAGGAAAAAGGAGCGGCCCATGTAGATCGCCGTCAAGGCGGCGGTCACAATGCCGACAATCCAGAGGAACGACAAGCCTCCACCGGCAATCCATGTGTGGTAAAGAATCTCGTCCTTTGAAAAGAAGCCCGAAGTCAGGGGAACGCCGGCGATGCAGATGGTGGCGGCTCCGTAGGCAAGGGCGGTCTTCGGCATGTACTTCTTCAAACCGCCCATCTTGAACATGTCTTCCTCATGATGCATGGCGTGAATCACCGAACCTGCCGCGAGGAAGAGGCAGCCTTTGAAAAATGCGTGAGTGAAAACATGGAAGATACCCGCCGCCATCGAACCAACACCAAGGCCAAGGAACATATAGCCGAGCTGGGAGACCGTTGAGTAAGCGAGCACTTTCTTGATTCCACGCTGCGTCATGGCCATGGTTGCGGCGGCAAAAGCAGTGAAGGCTCCGATGATGGCAATAACGGCCATTGTGGACGGCGCCATGAAGTAGAGCACGTTCATACGGGCTATCATGTACACGCCGGCAGTCACCATCGTTGCGGCATGAATCAGCGCGGAAACCGGCGTCGGGCCCGCCATGGCGTCCGGAAGCCAGGTGAAGAGCGGAATCTGAGCGGACTTGCCGGTGGCTCCCAGGAACATGCAGAGGGTGGCGGCGGTAATCAATCCGCCACTGTAGATGAAACCCTTCGGAAGAGCGCTTCCGTCAGCAAGCTGACCACTTGTGACAATCGTGTTCAATTCCTGAAAGTCCAGGGAACCGAGTCCCCAGAACAACAAACCCATTCCGACAACCAGGCCCGCATCGCCAATACGGTTCATGACGAAAGCCTTTTTACCCGCGTCCGCACAACTCAGGTTTTCACTGAAGGGCTTGTCGAAGAAGTAGCCGATCAAAAGGTATGAACAAAGCCCGACGCCTTCCCAACCAATGAACATGACCGGCAGGTTGGCTCCGAGAACCAGAGTGAACATTGAGGCGGCGAACAGCGACACGTAGGCGAAGAAACGCGCATAACCGGGATCGAGTTCCAGATGCCCGTTGTGCTTTTCCTTCATGTAGCCCGTGGCGTAGATGAAAACACAGGTTCCGATGAACGATACAAAGCAGAGAAAAACGGCCGTCAACTGATCGACGTGAAAGGCCATGTCGATGTTCAGTGTCCGGTTTGATCCGAGAACGTTGTGAACCTGAAACCAGTCCCAGAGTTTTACGGTCACTCCGGGCCATGCGGCGTCATGATGAGCCGCTCCCCAAACCTGGCCGAAGATCAGCGCTGAAATTACGAAGCACAGTGCCATGCCGCCCCAGGCAATATGGCCGGCAAGCTTGCCAAGTCTCTTCACGCCGAGCCCGTTGATGAGGGCGGCGAGGAACATAACCAGTGGTATGAGCCAGACTTTTTCGATCACAGTTCAGTGGGTCTCCGTGCGCTTCAACGCTCTCCGGCTGAAGATTTGTCCAGCGTCAGGCTGATGATGTTTGTCCAGGGAATCAGAGTCTGCCGCAAAGCCTCGGTTTTGTCAGAGCCTGCCGTCTCGGACAATGGATCGACGACAAGGCCCCGTTCCGTGGCGTTCAAAACTCGAACCGTATTGATGTCACCTTTTTCTTCCGGCCATTTCTCCCGTGAACGGGACACCATGAAGTAAGGCACCTCGCGAAATTCCACTTCGCCGCCGGCCGGTCCCTGCAGAGACGGCATGGCGCAAACCTCTCCAAGTCGCGAGGAAGCCTCTGTGGTGCAGTGAATGCGTGCAATCACGTCGAAACCAGCCTCAACTGCCCAGCGCCCAAAACAGCGCGGGAAGAATTCCAAAGAAACAGATCATGGCACCGCTCAGACCGAGCGAGAATGTGTAACCCGTGTTCGTTTGCAAAACACCACCGGCGACAGGTGTCTCTTTCTCTTCCGGCAGCATGTACATTGCGACAACGACTCGCAGATAGTAGTAAGCTGAAATGGCGGAACCAATGAACGAGATCCATGCGAGGAACGTCATGCCTGCGTTCACAGCTTCCTTGATCACGAAATACTTCCCCCAGAATCCAATCGTTCCGGGAATGCCCAGGCCAAGGAGACTGATCATCGCAAGCGTCATCCCGGCCGCCAGAACCGGACGACGAGTGGAAAGACCCCGATAAGCGGCTATTTCGCCTTCTCCCTCTTTCCCGAGGTACGCCGCGATGCCGAAAGCCAGAACGTTCATCAGCGTATAGCCGAAGAGATAGAAGAGAATGGAGTTTCTAATACGCTCGTGGGCCAAAGGATCGTTAAAGGAAGCGGCGCTGACCAGCGTGGCGACACCGACCAGGATGTATCCTCCGTGGGCGATGGAGGAATAAGCCAGCATTCGCTTCATGCGCGTCTGGGTAATGGCGCCGAGATTTCCCCAAAGGATGGAAACTGTCGCAACACTGCTCAGCAGGAAGAGTGAGGCGGCGGGAAAATGCTCCCAAACAGCCATCGCTTCGACCAGATGAATCAGGAACGCAAAGGCTGCCACCTTGGACGCCGTTGCAATGAGCATGGCAACGATCGATGGAGCCCCTTCGTAAACATCCGGAGCCCACATGTGGAAGGGTGCCAGCGAGAGCTTGAAACAAAGTCCGGCAAAAATCAAAACAAACCCGAGAAACAGCCAGATCGGATTCAGCGGCTGGGTCTCGACTTCAACACGGGTTGAGGCAATAATTGCCCGGCCTTCCTGCTCAGCCTCAAAAACAGCGGTTCGAACCGGGCGTTCTCCGGCATAAAGAATCTCGTCGAGGCCGAGATCGTAGCTCTGTTTGTCGGCGATCAACTGCCGGGCGCCAATGCGGGCCTCCGAAGCCTGCATTTGCTGCATCAGGCGACCGGTTCCGAATAACTGAGTCGTTCCCGTGGCGCCGTAAATGAATGCAATTCCGAGAACAAGAAACGCCGAGGCGAAAGCACCCAGGATAAAATATTTGAAAGCCGCTTCTCCACTTCGTGGACTCCGCCGGTTCATCCCTGTCAGCACGTAGAGGCTGAGGGAGAGAATTTCGATGCAAACAAAGGCGGTAACCAACTCGTTTGCGACGGAGAGCAGAGTCATGCCCGCGACGGCAAATAACAGCAGGGCATACATCTCCCCTGCCGGAAGTTTCTTTTCGCGAATCAACCGTGGCGACATGGCCACAAACACAAGCGAACCGAAGATAACGATTAGCGCCCCCAGGTTCCCGAACTCGTCCGCTCTCAGAGCGCCCTCGAAAAACGGGCGGCCGGTTGTTCCGATCACGTTTCCATAGAACATCATTCCGGTCACGAAGAGTGAACCGCCCGTAACCCACGTCAGTACACTGTCACGGCGCTGAGGTGTGATGCCCTTGACAACGATGTCCAGCAACGCGTCGAGCGCAAGAATCAGAAGACCGCCCAGCGTCAGGATGACAAAGGGAGCAATCTGGCTCCATGCAACCTGGGGAACGTATGCTGTGATGCCTGTTTCCATTCCGATTCGTTCAGTCCCCTGTGGGATTCCCGTCTGAAGTTATCCGCGCAGCAGATCGATTTCGTCCGCGCGAATATGACGACGAGACCTGTAGATCGCAATAAAGATGGCCAGTCCGACACCGGCTTCGGCGGCGGCAACGGTCATGATGAAGAGCACGAGCGCTCCCCCCTGCATCAGACCGAACTCGCGCGAGAAGGCGACAAACGCAAGGTTTGCGGCATTGAGCATGAGCTCGACATTCATAAACAAAGAGATCGCGTTGCGCTTCCACATCACCCCCACGATTCCGATCGTAAAGAGGGTGGCGGAAAGGATCAGAGAATAGAGAAATGTCGGTTCCATCAAAACTGCTCCTGAAGGAACTCTTCTTCATCCGCCAGATACTCTTCGCCGGTTTCCGGATCGCTTCGGCGACCCATCACCACCGCCCCAATCACTGCGACAAGCAGAAGAATTGAGGTGAGTAGAAACGGCAGCGAGTACTTGGTGGTCAGCAGAGTTGCAAGTTCGGAAATCGAGGGAGCCGGTGCGGGAGCACGTCCCTGGCTGACGGATCCGAACGTATTGATTCCGATGGCGAGAAGAAAGAAGAAGGTGAGAGCAAAAACACCACCAACGAAACGTGGATTTCTAAGATACCATGGGGTGACTTCCCTCTCACGCATGTTGAGCAACATGATCACGAAGAGGAACAACACCATGATGGCACCGGCGTAGACAATGATCTGAATGGCGAAAACAAACTCCTGGCCCAGGTAAAGATAGTGACCGGCCAGAGCGATCATCACCAGAATCAGACACATGGCGGACTTCACGGTGTCCTTGTTGAAGAGCACACCGAGAGCACCGCCCACCGTAATCAGGTAGAGGATTGCGTAGATCAGGATGTCAGCGCCCATGGATCGGCCTTGGCTTCCTTGTCAGATTCGGGCGTTACGTGCGAGATGTAGGGGTCGTAGACATGATAGTCGCCGAAACCCTTCTCTGCGGGATCGAGCATTTCATGTTTCTGTGCGACGAAATCCGTGCGGCGATCATTTGCCATCTCGTAGGTGGGACCCATAACGATCGCGTCTTCGGGACAAGCCTCTTCGCAGAAGCCGCAGAAGATGCAGCGCAGCAGATGAATCTGGTAGATCTCAGCGTAACGCTCCCCCGGTGAAACGCGGTTGTCCGGGTTGTTTTCCTTCGCTTCCAGGTAGATCGCTTCGCTGGGGCAAACCGCCGCGCAAAGCGCGCAACCCACGCAACGTTCCAACCCATCGGAATAGCGCTGGAGGCGATGGCGCCCGCGAAAAAACACCGGCTGTTCACGGCGCACTTCCGGATAGTTTACCGTGACCATTTTTTTGCGAAACAGAGACTCGAAGACGTGCTTGCCGGCAAGTCCGAAGCCTTTGGCGAGTTCCATAATCATGATCTGGCGGCCTCCTGTCGAGTTTCGCGCGTTTCAGTTTGCGTCTGCCGGTCACATTGCCCGCCGCAGACTGCGCCGTGATCTAGCCGGCTGTGGCTGTCACCTTCGTTGCCGGAACCAGCCCGTAGTTGCGGTACTTCGACGTCAGGCGCTTTTTGCGCGAGACGTAGTGCCAGCGATCAACGATCACCAGTATTGCAAGCGTCACGATACCAATGACGATTTTTCCGTTTTTGGTCACACTGTCCACCGAAGCCTGAATGGCTTCCGGAGAAGCGCCCGGACCGGCCTGGGAAACGCCAATCCATGTCAGAATTCCCATACCCAGGGCGGTAACAACGAGATTTGCGATAGCCGCAATAAGCAGAACTTTCCATCCCAGGCTCATCACCTGGTCGTAACGCATGCGTGGCCAGATTCCGCGAATCACAATGAACAGAACCATGAAGCCCCCGATCTTCAGAGCCAGCCCCAATGGTGCACCAAGCATCGCCAGGATCTCCGCCAGGGACCGGCTGTAGGGCAGGCCAGCCTGTGATGAGGCGATTGCGCCAAGAATACCGTCAATAATGTTCACGGCGACTTCCTGCGGAATAAGAAGGTAGCCGCCGAGGAACAGCGTCGAACAGACGGCCGCGGCCGTAATCATGTTCGCATATTCAGCCAGAAAGAAGAGAGCGAATTTCATGGAGGAATATTCAGTGTGGAAACCGCCGGTCAGCTCCGCCTCACCTTCCGCAAGGTCGAAAGGAAGCCGGTTTGTCTCGGCGAAGATCGCGACGAGAAAAATCAGAAACGCCACAGGCTGCGCCCAGATATTCCAGTGGAAAATGGGAAGCAGTCCGCCATCCTGATTGGCAATGATGTCGTACAGATTCAGGCTGCCGGCTACCAGGAGGACGCCAATGATTGAAAGGGAGAGGCTGATTTCATAGCTGATCATCTGAGCCGAGGCGCGGATACCTCCCAGGAGCGACCACTTGTTTTCCGACGACCACCCGGCGAGTGTGATTCCGTAAACAGCAACGGATGTAATCGCAAACACGTAGAGAATACCAACATTCGGGTTGGTTACGGCGAGAGCGAGTTCGCTTTGAGATGTCCACATTCCCTGGAGGCCGAGGAAAAGATACAGGTCGTAGAGAGTCTGTCCCTCGATGACCGGTCCCCAGGGAATAATACACATGCCCAGAAATGCCGGAATCAAAACAAGCGCGGGAGCGAGCAGATACAGTGAACGATCCGCTCCGGAAGGAATGAAGTCCTCCTTCATCAGGAGCTTCACGCCGTCCACGATGCCCTGCAAAATGCCGAAGGGGCCGACGCGATTGGGGCCTGGACGGTCCTGGATGAATCCAATGAGTTTGCGCTCGAGCCAGATGATGAGCGGGATGATTCCCAGAACGTGGCCCAGGATCAGCCCGATCTTTATGGCGGCAAGAACGATAACAAGAGCGTTCTCGGGACCACCGGTGAACTGGCCGAGAAAATCGAAGAGGGGCTGGAGATTAATCAGTGTCATTCAGCGTGATGTCTCGCTCTCAGTCGAGTCTGAGAAAAAATGCACAAACTCTGTCCAAGGGCGGCGGGAGTGTTGGAACCGGCCTGTGGACTGTCAATGCGATTCAGTCGCACCTTCCGCCGTCATCAGCGCCTCTCCCTGATCGGGGACAAGCTCATCCAACGGTTCAATCTTCACTTCCACCGGACCCGCATTTTCAGCCGCGTCAAACGGCCCGTAAACGCCCGACGACATGTAAACCGTACCCTGTGCCGGGCCTTTGCTGATCTTGATTCCAACTTTGGCGCGCCGGCCGTTTACGTGCAGCACCGCAAACTGGTTGGATTTCACACCGAGCTCGGCCGCGTCCCGAGGATGAACCTCCAGGAACGGTTTGGGCAGCAACATCTCAGCAATACTTGCGCGATCCTGAAGGTACCCGCGGCCTGACACGTGAGGCCCCCAGGTCATGAGGAACCCTTCGTTTGCCGCTGCCGCATCCTTCGCCTTGGCTGAGGCAACTGAGGGAGCTTCGAAAGAGCGGCTTCGAACATGCAGTCCGTCTGTGCGGTAATTGCCCGGATTGTATTCCGAAGCTCTGTTACGAGCCCCACCCTGCGGTTTCCGCACAACAAAGTGAGCGGGGTTGGTGGAGCCTTCCAGTTCGAGGTCTGCCAGAGTGGCGGCGGACTCAGGAGCCAACTCTGTACGGACCTGATTCCATGCGTCTTCGACCGAACCGGCATCGAAACCACTTTCGGCAAGCAACCGCCCCAGCGCGTTCAGAATCAGCCAGCCCTGACGGGCGTCTCCCGGCAAGTCCACTCCGGATTTCACGAGAGCGACGTTCCCTTCGATATCAAAGGCTGAGCCGTCAGTTTCCTGAGGTGCAGCCTGGGCAAAAAACACGGTCGCGTGCCGTGAAAACTCGCTTTCGAAAGGATCGGCAAGAATGAACGTCTCAAGATTCGCCAGAGCACCTGTGACAAGTTCCTCGTTGCCCAACGGCTGCAACGCGTCGGCGCCAAGAACGACAAGTCCCTTGATCCTCCCGTCACTAATGGCCGTCAGGAGATTGCGCGCCGCGATTCCATGTTCACCCGGTTCGCAATCCAGCGCATTCAGGCCCACTGCGTTGCGCTCGCCCACAACCGGAAGCCATCCCCATGTTTCGCCAAGCGCAGCGCGGAGCGCTCCGCCCGCAGGGACTTCCGCAGAAGCGTAACGTCCGTTGAAATCCTGAAGGCTTTGAACAACCACGCCACTCTGTGCAGTCCTGATTGTATCAACGAGTTCCTGCACGTCTTCCTCAGCGCGACTGAGAACGCTCGCCAGGTCAGCCACCGATGCGCTTCCTGAAACAACATTTCCCAGCAGCTCAAGGACTTTCGCCGTCTGGCCGGGTGCGTTGTGAAAACGCAACGTTGAATGGTCGGCAATGTAGGCGTCGTGATGATGACCAAGCATCACGATTTTCTTCAGAAAACGCCGCCCGAGTTCCTGAACACGAAGTGCCAGAACCGGCGACTGATGGACAATGTCGCCGTTCACGACAATGATAACGTCCGGCTCTGACTCCAGATCGCCGTCGGCCGCTTTGAGAGCCGCGCTGACTGCGTCCGCCGCCTCCGCTGACTGCTGGTTGACCCGCCAGTCCACAGACCATGTGCCAATGGCGTCACGGGCAAGCTTGCGCGCGAGCAGGCCTTCCTCGCTGGTGGCGCGAGGGCTGATCAGGACGGCAACCGCTTCACCGCCGTGTTTTTCAATGACGCCGCGAAGAGACTGACTCGCCTGAGCCACGGCATCGTCGAAAGGAGCCGGGACCAGTCTGTCGGCCCGGCGAACCATCGATTCGTGCTGCCGGGAATCGTGCCACGGGAAGTCCGAACCGAAACGGCCCTGGTTGCAGATGAACTCTTCCGTGTCTTCATTGATGGTAAAGTGATCGTGCCTCTGACGCGAGGGCGGCGTCGTGCGATAAAGACGCTCGTTGCGCGTCCACGACGTAATCTTGCAGCCGGAGGAACACTGGGTGCAGGTCGTCTGTGTCTGTTTCAGCTCCCAGACACGTGCCTTGAACCGGAAGGGTTTGCTCGTGAGGCAGCCAACCGGACACAAGTCGATGACGTTACCGGAGAAAATATTCGAAACCGGCCCCTGTCCGAATGTTCCGATATAGTTGTCGTTGCCGCGGGCAAAAACACCCATGACATGTTCGCCGCCCACCTCGTCGCAGAAACGCACACAGCGCGTGCACATGATGCAGCGATTGCGCTCGATATCGATCAGCGGATCCGCCTGCGGCTTGATGTACTTGCGCTTCTTGTCAACCATGCGGCTGTGGGAAGTGCCGTACTCCATGCTGTAACGTTGAAGCTGGCATTCACCGCCACGGTCGCAGATGGGGCAATCCAGCGGGTGATTCACCAGCAGGAATTCCATCATCCATTCCTGCGACGCTTTTGCCTGTTCGCTTGCGGTTTTGATAACCATGCCGGGTGACACCTGCGTCTGGCAGGCAATCACCGGTTTGGGAACCTTCTCGACTTCAACCAGACAAAGGCGGCAGTTTCCGGCAATGCTCAAGCCCGGGTGCCAGCAGTAATGAGGGACATAGGTATCCTGGCGATGGCAGACCTCCATGATGGTCTCGCCCCTGCGCGCTTTGACCTCTTCGCCGTTCAGCGTCAGAGTCAGAATCTGGTCCTCGGGAACGCCTTCCAGAGCCTGGTCGACTTTGCCGGCGGGAGTGCCGTAGCCGATCGTCGCACCGATTCCGGAAGCGGGTCCTTTGGTCACCTGTGCCATCGTATAATCCTTTGGTCTCGCCTGTGCAATAACCCGCTCAGGGAACGGGCGTTCCGGCGAAGGACTCGTTCACAAACCGGCCTTCCGCCATCCAGTAGCTGATGTTTCTTTCCTTGTAGGGACACTTGCCCAGTTGAATGTGCTCCTCAAATTCCTCGCGGAACTGCTTGATCGCCGAACCAACGGGCCAGGCTGCGGCGTCACCCAGTGCGCAAATTGATTTGCCACTGATCATTCCACTTCCTGGCGTGCCTTCTCCCGCAAGACTATAGAGAGTTTCAAGATCTCCGGGCTGACCGTCGCCCGCTTCGATGCGGCGCACGATCTTATAGAGCCATCCGGAGCCTTCACGGCAGGGGGTGCACTGACCACAGGACTCGTGCTTGTAAAAGTGTGAAAGATTGGCGAGAGCCCAAACGGGGCACACGGTATGATCGCAAACCATCACGGCGGAAGAACCCAGCATGGAACCTGCCGCCGCCACCCCCTCATGACTCATCGGCACGTCGATTTGATCCGGCTTCAACCAGGGAACCGATGAACCACCTGGGATCACAAATTTCAGATCATGGTCGTTCCGCATTCCACCACAGTAGTCGTGGATGAGTTCCTTCAAAGTGACTGTCGGCGGAAGTTCGTAGACGCCGGGCTTCTTGACGTGGCCCGAAACACTGTAGAGCCGCAGTCCCGTCGTGCGCTCGTGCACCCATTTTTTGAACCAGTCAGCACCGTTCTTCAGAATGAATGGAACGTTAACAATCGTCTCAACATTATTGATGATCGTGGGCTTGCCGTAAAGTCCTGAGATGGCTGGAAAGGGTGGTTTCAGCTTCGGATAGCCGCGATAACCCTCAAGACTTGTCAGAAGGGCCGTCTCTTCACCGCAGATGTACGCTCCCGCGCCGCGATGGACAACAAGGTCGAGCTTCCTGCCTTCCCGGCCAAAGATGTTCGAACCGAGAAAACCTTCCCTATAAGCCTCTTCAACGGCTCTGTCCAGAATTTTGGCCCCATTGTAGTACTCGCCGCGGATATAGATGAAGGCCATTTCAGATTCGATGGCGAGACAGGAGCAGATAATGCCCTCAATCAGTGTGTGAGGACGCTGCTCCATCAAGGGCCTGTCCTTGCAGGTTCCGGGCTCCGATTCGTCTGCGTTGACCGCGAGATAGCGCGGGAAAGCACCCTTTGGCAGGAACCCCCATTTCATCCCTGTCGGAAAACCGGCACCTCCGCGACCACGAAGGCCTGATTCCTTGACCTCACTGATGATTGCCTCCGGCTCCATATCGAGAGCCTTGCGCGCAACATCATAGCCGCCCTTCCTGACGTAGTCGGCGAGCCACTCTGTCTCGTTCTTCTCAATGTCCGGGAGGAGGACCCGTTCCCATTCCGCCACTTCAGGCATCAGAATCTCCTGTAATCAGGCCGTTGCAGCCGGCGCACCGGCCTTTTGGCGGCAACCGGCAATCATTGCGTCAATGTTCGCCGGTGTCAGGTTCGTTATCAAATCCTCGTTCAACAGCAGTGCCGGTGCGTTTGCACAGGCACCGATGCACTCCACCAACTCCAGCGAGAACAGGCCGTCTTCCGTCACTTTGTTCTTCTCAATTCCGTATTTCTCGTTCAGGTAGGCCACGATCTCATGAGTACCGCAAATCGCACAGGAAAGAGTGTCGCAAAGAGCGAGATGGAACTTCCCGACCGGTTTTTGCTGAAACATCGTGTAGAAGGACACGACCTCGTAAACCTCGGCCACCGTCACGCCAAGAATTTCCGCGACCTCTTTCATCGATTCCTGCGACACCCAGCCTTCCTGCCGCTGGACAATCCAGAGCAGTGGCAACATCGCGGAGCGGCGACTCGGATACTTCTCGATGAGCCTCTCGATTTCTCCGGTCCTGTCTTTCAAGATCTCAAGCATTGCAGTTATCCGGTCTCCGCGTCATTGCGTTCGCGATCATAGACAATCTTGCTCAAGTGCATGAACACACCGATTCCAGCCACGGCCAGAGGTGTTCCCAACATCAGCACTCCCCCGTACCTGCTCCAGAGAGCCCCCTGACCGGCAATCACCACCCAGGAGACGACGAGCGCGGTGGAGAGAAACAACGCTGTTCCCACATCCCAGTAAAATTTGCGCTGCCACGAAACACCCGATCCACACACGATTCCTTCAAACGCGCGATGAAGCAGCAGAAACAGCACCGTACCGACAAACAGCCAAAACAACGAGACGCTCCTAGCGGTCAACTTCGCCCATGACAGGATCAAGGCTCGCGATAATCGCCACAACGTCAGCGAGCAACTCACCCACGCACATATGCTCCAGGGCTCCAAGGTTTACGAAACTGGGGCTGCGGACACCAAGGCGATAGGCCTTTGGTCCGCCGTCCGCAATCAGGTGAAATCCGAGTTCGCCCTTCGGGGCTTCGATCGAGTGGTAGACCTCGCCGGACGGAACCTTGAAACCCTCGGAGGCCAGAAGGAAATGGTGAATCAAATCCTCCATGGACTTCTTCACGTTGTCCTTGGGAGGGAAAATCACCTTCGGGTTGTCGATATTCATCCGCTCGTGGCTGTGCTTCTCAAGCTTGTCCAGCATCTGGCAGCAGATCCGCCACGACTCACGCATTTCCCGCATGCGAACAAGGAACCGTGCATAGCAATCGCCCTCGGTCTCGTACGCCACTTCCCAGTCGGCCTCTTCATAGGCCAGGTAAGGTGTGTCGCGGCGAATGTCCCAGTCGATTCCCGAGCCGCGCAACGAAGGTCCCGTCAGTCCGAAGTTGAGAGCATCCTGCCCCGTGATTTTCCCGATACCGATCATTCGCTGAAGGAAAATCTCGTTCTCGTTAAGCATCGCCTCCATCTCTTCCTGGGTGTTCATGTAACCATCCAGAAACTCACGGACACGACGGCGCCATTCGGGGTAGTCCTCGCGTGCGACTCCGCCGGCACGCATGTATGACACCGTAAAGCGCGCACCGGAAATGAACTCGAAGATGTCGTAAATCTTTTCACGCTGGGTGAAACCCCACATGAAAACCGTCATCGCACCGAGTTCAAGTGCTCCCGTTCCGACGGCAAGAAGGTGAGCGGACATCCGCGCCAACTCGCACAAAAGCGTGCGAAGATACCGGCAGCGATCCGTCACCTCAATTTCGAGAGCCTTTTCCACGGTCATAACGAAGGCCGTGTTGTTGCTCATCGGGGAGAGGTAGTCCATCCGGTCGGTGTACGGAATGAACTGGTGATACGTCTTGAATTCCGCGTGTTTTTCCTTGGCACGATGCAGATAGCCAAGAACCGGCGTGCACTTCGTGACGGTCTCGCCGTCCAACTCGAGAATGACTCGCAACACACCATGGGTGGACGGGTGCTGCGGGCCCATGTTGAGTGTCATGGACTCGATGTTGGAGTAGTTATGTTCGACGACCCTGGTAGCCATTTCGCCTCAAACAGTCACAGTCGAAAGAGTTTGTCTAGATATCCGATTCCTGCCGACGAATGCGTGGAATCAGATCCGGCGGTTCACCCGCACCGGGGTCTGTCGCACGCTTGAAGTAAAAGCTCTTCACACCGCCCAACGGAAAATCCTTGCGCAACGGGTGACCCTCCCAGTCATCCGGCATGAGGATACGGCGAAGATCGGGATGACCCTGGAAAATAACGCCGAACATGTCGAACGCTTCCCGCTCCATGAAGTTTGCCGAGCGCCAGATCGACGTCACAGAGGAAACCGTGGGGTCCTCTTCAGGAACAGCGGCGCGAACCCGAACCCGATGCGTTCGCGGAACACTGTAGAGGTCCCAATACACCGTGTAGCGCGGTGTTTTGCCCTGTGCAGACCAGTCCGCACAGCTCACATAACTCAAATGATCGAATTGAAAATCCGGATCGTCTTTCAACATCCGGCAGACGTCGAGAACAACCTCCCGGTCGACATCCACTGACAGCTCACCACGATACTCTGAAACATCGCGAATCGCGTCGCCAAATTTTTCCCTGAGCTTGTTTGTCAGAAGCTGTTCCAGCTTCTCAAGATCGACTGCCATGTATTGACCCCGGCAAACGTGCCCTTAGTTGAACAGATAAATCGGTTCCTGACGAATCTTCTTCTGAAGCTGCATGATCGAATAGATCAGCGCTTCCGGCCGGGGCGGACAGCCCGGTACGTACATATCCACCGGAACCACTTCGTCGACACCCTGAAGCACGCTGTAAACGTTGTACATTCCACCACAGGATGAGCAGGCACCCATGGCAATCACCCACTTGGGCTCCGTCATCTGGTCGTAAATCCGCTGAACGACCGGCGCCATCTTCTTGGTCACCGTACCGGCCACGATCATCAAGTCGGCCTGACGCGGTGAGGGACGAAAGACTTCCGACCCGAAACGTGAAAGATCAAAACGCGATGCCGCTGTTCCCATCATTTCGATGGCACAGCAGGAAAGGCCCATCATCACAGGCCAGATCGAGTTCCGGCGGCAGTAGGAAATCGCCTCGCTGAGTGTCTTCGTCAGTGCGTTTTCCGGTGACTGAAGAGTCAGAACCCCGGCCCCTGCCTTGTCTTCGGCTTTGCCGGGAGCATCGATTACTATGTCCACGTCAGGGCTCCTTTTTTCCACTCATAGAGCAGGCCAATGAGCAGAATCACCATGTAAACCGTCATCAGAATCATGGCAAAGGGCACAAAGCCCGCCACAACGGCGTTCTGACGCACGGACAATGCCCATGTGATGATGTAGATGACTTCCATGTCGAAGAGCAGGAAAAGGAGTGCAACCAGGTAGAACCGCACATTAACCTGAGTCCGGGCGCTCCCGATGGTCGGCACACCGCACTCGTAGGGCTCAAGTTTGACAGCCGTCGGCTTCTGGATACCGAGAAACCGGGACAGAATGAGGTTGGCAACCGCGAAACCCACTGCCACCACGAGCATGACAAGAACCGGGAGGTAAGCCTCGGAGATCGGGGTGGAGGCTGTCAGAAGGGGGGGCGAAATCATGGGGCAGACCGGGGCGACTCCCAAAAGTCCGTGAAAGGATTCACAAAGTCCGCGCCATAAGGGGAAGGGGTTGAGACGCCGTCAACGGGAAAGCCCTTGCAGCAATCCAAACCCGTGCATGATGAACGGTGGAGCCAAAAATCGGCTCTGTCCCGGCACGAACGGCGGGGACGGTAGGAGAGGCGGGAGCCCGATGACAAGCCCGGAATTGGCGAAACTTTCGTCAGAAAACCAGGAATCCATGCCCCCGGCAGAGCCGCCTCCCCTCCCTTCGCATTGCAATGGCACTCAAGTTGGGAAAAACTGGTGGGCTCGGTTTTTTGCATCCTTCCGTTTTACAGGTCTTGTTTCCACCCTCCTTTCGCGAGTTGCCGGAGGAATCAGCCTCCTTGGAGTTTTTGTGGGGGCTTTCGTTCTCCGTCCCACGGGATCAGATCACAGTGTCTGTGGACTCCATCGTACCGCCGGTATTCCCTGTCCGGGCTGCGGCCTCACCCGCAGTGTTACCAGCACACTCCAGGGGCATCTCGAATGGGCCCTGGGCTTCAATCCCTTCGGCCCCTTCATCGCGGGGATCATGGTCACCCTCGCGCTGGGACTGCTGCTCCCCCGCCGGTGGCGGGACTCGCTTGTCGAACGGCTGAGCCCATACAACCGCGTCTTCGGCTGGACTCTCATGGTCTTCGTTCTGGCCCTTTTCATCCATGGAATCTGGCGAATCGGGATGGTCCTGGGGGGAAATCCTGACTATGAGTGGTGGTCCACCAACTCCGTGCCTCCTTTTGCTCAAGAGTAGTGTCTTCTCTTCTTCTGCCATTGCGGCCGCTGATCCGTTTCGCTTTTTCGCTCTTCCATGGCTTCCAATTCGGCAACCTCTGACCATGAAACGCCCCCTGCTTCTCCTCCCGTGCTGAAACTGAACCGCGGTCAAATCCTCCCGCGGGCGGAAGCGACTGCCGTCGTGGCAATCATTTTTGCCGTTATTGCCTTCGCCGTTCTGATACGTCCCGTGAACAAGCGATACGCTCTTGGGATGCCGCTTAACATCGAACACACCCAGCCGACTGAAGAAGAACTCCGCGAAGCAGTTGAGGCAGAGCCTGAAGATCCGTGGATTGCATACTCCGCCTGGAGGGCTGCCGAACCAGGCGCTTTCCGCGAAGAGCTGCGCATTCAAGCCTTCCGCCTTTTTCACACGCCATCAATTCAACGATTCTCTCTGACAACCGCTCAACGCGATGCACTCCACAGTCTGGCACTGGACTTTGCCGAGCACAGCGACGACGCCATCACGAACTGGTCGTGGAAGCGCTACGCCGCGGACTTCAAGCCATGGGAGCACCGGGACATTCCCTCCACTCCGGTTCATTCAGAGTTTATCAGCGACCTTCACGGCCTGAATACCAGTCTCAGTATTCAGGATTTCGTTGATGGTCTGAGCAAACCTGGCGCCTTGCGAATCGACAAACCGTCGCCGGAAAACAATCCGAACGGGATTTCCGATAACTATCAGACAACATGGGGTCAGGATAACAGAATCGCGATAACGATTCCCGAATCCGACAACGAAGCCTTACTTGTTTTGCACGGCGGAGCCGGAGCCGACATCGGCTCCCTGGTGGAAGTCAGATATGACGATGTCAGCATGGTCATATACGCCCGCGATGATCGTGTCCTCACCCTTGCCGTTCCGCCCGGAACAACTCATATCAAAATCCGTGTGCTGAATCCAGGAGGGTCGTCCAAATACAAACTCCCCGCGGAGGAGGGTGACCGCTGGACATCTCACACACGGGTCGCGCATTTTGCCGGAGTTTGGGAACTGCACACACAGTGAACACTTCACCGGGCCCCACACTCAGCCGATTCAGGCTCTGCCTGACAGTTATTGTCGCCCTTGTGGTCGCGGCGCTGCCTCTTGCTGTCACAAGCCAGCTATTGGATCCGCGAACGTCGCAACGATTCTGGATGCAATGTACCTTCTTCATCATTGCCGCCCTTGCCGCCTCCGTTGGGTGTGTTCGCTCGAAAACCTTCTCACTTGAGCGTGCCGACGTCTTTGCACTGCTTGTCGCTTTCGCGACGGTCCTCTCCGCTCTGACGAGCGCGACTCCTGCGGCATCTTTCGGAGAGAGCCTGTTCCTGCTGTCACTTGCCACCTCGTGGTTTTTGTTTCGAGCCGTCCTTTCGAGTCACACGGGTTTTCTTGTTACCGGCGCAGCCTTTCTGGCTGCGGGCATGGTCGTGACAGCGGCCGCCATCGCTCAATCGCGAGGCCTGGATATTCTCGACTACAGCCAGACTGAGCGGGAAGGCAAACTCCGGATTGCTTCGACACTGGGAAATCCCAACTACGTTGCATCCTTTCTTGCACCGTTGATTCTTCTCAGTGGAGCCCTCGCGACACGAAAAGCAATGACACTGCGAGTCGCGGGCACGGTGTCCGCAATGCTCTTCGTCATTGCTCTTGTCATTTCCGGAGGACGTGCCGGGCTGGGCTCCTTCGTGATTGGCCTGGCGGTCGTTGCCATTCTGGCGGCAATCCGTTACTTTAAGTGTGACCGACAATTTGGAACTCGCCCCATTGTTATCACCTCCGTGGCCATGATGCTTATGCTGACGGGTTTCGTGACTGCGCTTCGACTGGCCGGTTACGACGTTGTGGCACGAATCGTCGAGGGGGGCGAAGTTTCGCTCCGCCTCCTTCCATGGCACCTCGCCTGGGACATGTTTCTTCAAAACCCTCTTACGGGAACCGGGCCAGGCCGTTTCTTTGTGGAAAGCCGCGACTACCTCATTCCATTCCTGGCGAACCCGGACAACGCGATCTATCTTTTCGAGCATGCCCGCGGACGCGGAGGCGCCGCATCTCACTTGCACAACGAGTTCCTGCAGATATTGGTCGAAACCGGCATCATCGGACTTGTCTCATTCGCTCTGTTGTTGGGAACCGTTCTTGTTTCGATACTCCGGCGCACTTTTAATCCAAGCCGGACCGACTGGCTTTCGCAGGCATTTCTTGCCGGCGCCCTTTTCTGTATGATGTCTGACGCCGTGTTCGGCTTTCCCTTTTCACTCCCCGCAAGCGGCCTTCTCTTCTGGTATCTCATGGCAGCCTCCACAACAAACCAAAGTGAAGAGACAATTCTCTTCCAGTGGAATCCTCCCGCTGCGATCCGCCTCGTTTCAGGCGTTCTGCTGACCGGTTTCCTGGTTGGAGGATCATACCTTTCGTTTCGCCAGGCGAAAGCAGTCGCGCTCCGGGTGAAGGTCGCAGCACAACCTGACATGCTTCGCACATCGCCTCGTACCGTGAGAGAGCTGGAAAAAGCCTGGTTCGCCGCTCCCTTTTTGAAACCAACCTCTGTTACGTTAACGAACTTTCACCTCGAGCGAGGCGACGACCGGAAAGTTGATGATTTGCTTCATCAGGTTGAAAAACACGACTACCTCGGGGGACCCGGCTATCAGCAGTGGGCGGTTTCCGTGCTCCGCCTGGGGGACCGTGACCGCGCTGTCGAGTATCTGCGCCGGGCGCGAATTCTTGATCCTCAAAACCCTGAAATCGCTGAATACCACGCCTACCTCCTGATCCAAACAAAGCAGTTGGATCAAGCCATGGACGCCTTGCGAGATGCATCACGATTCGATGCCATACGGCCCAATGCCTTTTACCTTGAAGGTATTGTTTATCGCGAACGCGGGAACCCCGCTGCCGCCGCCAATGCATTCAAGCGCGCCAAACGAGTCCTGCCACTTTATGTGCGAAACCTGCTGTTCGATCCTCAGGAACTTGAGGCTCTCTATCAGGAAGCCTTAATCGATTCAGCGCCCGAGAACGTGCCGTAAACACTCGTCAAGGTGAGGGTGCACAAACTCATAGCCGGACTCCAGCAACGTCATCGGCTTCACGCGGGTGGACTTGAGAATTGCGGCTTCGGCCATTTCACCAAAAAGAACCTTGAGCGCAAACCGCGGTACCGGAGGTCCCGTCGGGCGACCAAGAACACGCGCCAGCGACTTCGTGAATTCCGCGTTTCGAACGGGATTCGGAGCAGTCAGGTTCACGGGTCCGGCAACTTCATCTCTTGCCGCACAGTGTTCAACAGCGCCGAGAACGTCGTCGATTGATATCCAGGACAT
>JANQSL010000033.1 GCA_028284075.1 Candidatus Sumerlaeia bacterium
ATCCCTCATCAGCCGGGTCATTTCCCTGAGCGTCAGTTCCGACTTCTTCGCTTCGTTCGGTGTTCTCCAGAACGAGCATGTCGGACACTTCAGGTTACACCGGTTTGTCAGAGACAATGTAATGTTGGTCGGTTTGACAAAGGAGGCATCAAGTGCGTAAGCGACCGGCTCAAGCGACCGGCGCAGCAGCTTGCTGACGTTTTGAGCATTGAAGGCGCGAAGGTTAACACCCATGGACGGATGCGGTTCCTTGAGCCGCGAGAGGATCATCCTGCGGTGACCAGGCCCCGTCAAGCCAGGCGCGGTTAATCCCTGTACTTGGCAACATAGTGACGGAGATCAGCGACCGTATCCTTCAGGTCCGACGCCGGCACGAACGTCCAGTGCTCGATCGCTTCTTCATACTCGCCGCGAATGTAGTGTGCTTCGCCGAGCACTCGATGCCCTGCGGCGGACTCCGGGTCCAGGGAAACGGCCCGGTTTGCCCATTCCTCGGCTTCTTCAATGGCTTTGCGCTCCATCGCGCAGCGGGCAAGTCCCTCGAAGGCCCCGAGTGAGTCGCTTTCAATCTCAAGAATCCTCCGCAGCTCCCTGTCGGCCAGTTTCCACCGTTTCTGCTTGATATGAATTCTCGCGATGCCAAGGCGCGGTTCCACGAAATCAGGCTGCACACTGATCGCTTTGCGATACGCACTGATGGCTTTTCCGTTTTCTCCGTCCGCCATCATCCCACGACCAACCAGAAACCATGCATGAGCGTTGGCGGCATTCATTTCGACCGCGCGTTTGGCAACCCGTGTCCTGGCAACGTGAGCGGGCTCGCCAATGCCGCCGAAGAGTTTGAAACTGCAGCCACTCAACAGCAATCCACAGAACAGAAGCGAACCGGCAACAATCCGACGACAACTCATGACTTCTCTCCCGCAACAGTGAACACGATCTCTTCCAGCCGGGCCCGAAGCGTGTCGAGACCAGACTCTCCGGCCGCGGAAATCGGCAACAGCTCCAACCCCTCTTTCTCACGAAAAAAGGCGAGAATTGCTTCCACTTCGCCGGAATCAATCAGATCGGTCTTGTTGAGACAGGTAATGCAGGTCTTCCCTGCAAGAGCTTCACTGTACGACTTCAGCTCTTCGCGCACCAGTTGCCACGCGTAATGAATCGCCTCCGGATCCGCATTCGCCATTGTCAGATCACCACTCGCGTTCTCCCCCGCCTCCGGCGCCACCAAATGCACAAGCACGCGGGTTCGCTCGATGTGGCGCAGGAACCGGTCACCAAGTCCCTCACCTGTGTGGGCGCCCTCGATCAGCCCCGGGATGTCCGCGAGGGTGATTCTCTGCTGAGATTCAGGAGCGAGAAAAACTCCCAGGTTCGGGGCCACCGTTGTAAACGGGTACGGGGCGATCTTCGGATTGGCGTCCGTGAGTGCTCCCAACAGCGTGGATTTTCCGGCGTTCGGCAGGCCCACGAAACCCGCATCCGCTATGATTTTCAGTTCGAGAACAAGGTTTCGCTCTTCTCCGGGCCATCCGTCCAGGGCCTTGCGGGGCGCCTTGTTTGTTGGCGTTGCAAAGTGAGCGTTGCCAAAGCCGCCGTCGCCACCTTTTGCGACGACAAGCCGCTGTCCGTCCTCTGTCAAATCTCCAAGCTCGTCGCCCGTATCCGGATCGCGGGCAACAGTACCCAGAGGCACCTTGAGAACCACGTCTTCTCCCGACCGGCCGTAGCAGTCTTTTCCCTGCCCGTGGCCACCGCGCTTCGCTGCAACCAACGGCCTCGTTTTCAAATCGATGAGCGTAACGAGTTCCCGGTCGGCCTGGAGGATGATCGAACCGCCCCGACCACCATCACCTCCGTCGGGACCGGCAAACGGCCGATTCTTCTCCCGGGCGAACGAAATACAGCCATGCCCTCCATCCCCGGCACGAACCTGTACCCGGACGTAATCGACAAAATGAGATCCGCCCCTCATTTGCGCCGCCTTCGGCGTGGAGTTGCATCAGTGGCGCGGCGAAGGATTTCGTCACCCTCGGCATCGAGCCCGGCTTCGATCAGTTTCACCGCACCCCCATAACCCTCGACAATTTCCCGGCCGACAACCTCCTCCGAAATATCGCCTTTGACGAGAAAGTCAGGTTTCAGTTTTCGCAGCAGGTCGTTCGGAGTGTTGCCCTCGAAAACCGTCACATAGTCGACGTAAGGCAGGGATGAAATCAAGTCCACCCGCTCCATGGCACTGAGGAGCGGTCGCGGCTCTCCCTTGATCTTACGAACCGACTCATCACTGTTCAACGCAACCAGCAGCACATCGCCCAGCGCACGAGCCTGTTCCAACAGCCGAATATGTCTGACATTCAGAATATCGAAGCATCCGTTCGTGAAAACGAGAGAGCGTCCCGCCAGAGCCAGTGAGTTTCGAACCTCCACCAGTTCCTGCAGGCTCAGCAGCTTGCGACTGGCAATATCCCCCAGAACCTCGCGCTTCAGTTCATCACCCGTGATCGTCGCCACCCCGGACCGCCCGACAACAATCCCCGCTGCCGCGTTACCCAACTCCGCCGCACGGCTGAAGGTCGCCCCGGAGAAGCGTGCCAGCGCGAGCGTGGCAATAAATGTGTCTCCGGCACCTGTGACATCGAACACTTCCCGTGCGCGCGCCGAGATCCGAAGCGGCTTTCCTCGCTGCGGAAACACGGCAACACCATGAGCGCCGAGAGTGATAATGATGGCTTTTCCACCAATCTGTTTTTGCAGAGTACGGGCTGCATCCCCCGTTGACGTATCGTCGTGAATCATCACTCCGCTGGCCTGCTCCGCTTCACGGCGATTCGGAGTAATCAACGTCACACCCTTGTATTGACGATAGTTACTCCCCTTGGGGTCCACGATCACTTCAATGCCCTGATTCCTAGCAACAGACACGATTCGAGCAATCAAAGCCGGTGTCAGGATTCCTTTGCCGTAATCGCTGAGAATCACACCGTCAGAACGCTTCATCTCTCGTTCGACGGATTTTGCCAGCTTCTCAGCGGTTGCTGACGGCAATGGCCCGGCCACCTCACGATCAAGCCGCAGCATCTGCTGACCCTGCGCTACGCAGCGCGTCTTCAGCGTCGTCGGACGATCCCTGCCGCGCTGAAAAACCGGCTTGATTGCGAGCGTTTCCGCCAACAGCGACAGGAGACGGTCACCACTTTCGTCAGCGCCACATGCAGAAACAAAAGTCACCTTCGCTCCCAGCGAGGCGATGTTTCGCGCCACGTTCGCGGCGCCTCCCGGCAGCCATTGCTCACCGGCAACCGCAAGAATGGGAACAGGCGCTTCCGGGGACGTCCGGCTTACGTCGCCAATCACATAATGATCAAGAATCGCATCGCCCACGACAAGAACGCGACGACCTGCAAACTGCTCGATGATTTCAGCGAGTGAGGAAGTCATTATACGTCAGTAGGCTTCCGCCCCGCGATCACCGGTCACAATCTCAATACCGGCGCTCACGCCGAGACGTGTGGCTCCTGCGGAAATCATTGCCCGTGCCGTTTCGGCATCGCGGATTCCGCCACTGGCCTTCACTCCCATCTCTTCTCCCACGGTGCGGCGCATGAGCGTCACATCGTCAGGGGTTGCGCCTGAAGAGGAGAATCCCGTGCTCGTCTTGACGAAGTCAGCGCCCGCGAGCTTTGCCACCACGCACGCCGTGACCTTCTGTTCATCGGTGAGGTACGATGTTTCAATAATCACTTTCACGAGCTTTCCGTCGGCGGCGTTGACCACCGCGGCGATATCCTCGTGGACGAGCTTCAGTTCGCCGGCCAACAGCCAGCCAACATTAACCACCATATCGATCTCATCGGCACCATCGCGAACCGCTGCCGCCGTTTCCGCGGCCTTCCCGGCCGACGACATTGCCCCGAGGGGGAATCCAACCACTGTACAGACACTCACGCCACTCTCTCCGAGCAACTCGCGACAATACGGCACCCAACAGGAGTTCACACAAACGGATGCAAATCGGTATTCGGTCGCGCCCTGGCAAAGCTCTCGAACCCTATCCCGCGTGGCGTCCGCCTTTAAGAGCGTTTGATCGATATAGGCGGCCAGAGGGCTGTCCGCCCCCGGAGAATTAACGGAACGGCTGCCGGAGGGTGTCCCTCCCCCAATCTGGCTGGATACAAGGTCCGTCACACGCCGGATGATTTCTTCAATTCTGGTGGCCATCCTAGGCTCCATCAATGGTCTGCGGCAAGGTTCAGCCCTCGCCCCGGGGCGTCAAGGCGGACGCCCATCAGACCAGCGAGGGCACCGAGAAGCTTGACACTCGCCGGGATCATTCTGACGACTGTTATGGTCTGCAAGGCTGCTGTTTGTACTCTATGAGGGGAAACGCGACCCGCAAAGCGCGCCGCGGTCTCCTTTGCTGCGAGTCGGACCTTCTCTCTGGAGCCCCCCATGAAACACATCACGAGCGGCGAACTCCTGCTTCGCCTCCTTATCATTCTCCCTCTTCTGGCTATTCTGGCGACGGGGAACGCCCATGCACAGGAGACTGAATCCGTCGACGAGGGAGCGGCGGAACTCGAACTCGCCGCCGAGGATGCCGAGACTCTTCTCGAAGGCGTCACGGTCGATTCCGAAGACACCGCCCCCCCCGCATTCATCGACTCGCTGAATTCCTCCCTGGAAACAACTGTCGGTTGGGTGAACGCCAACATTATCGGCAAAACAATTTTTCTCCCAATCCCAATTGGAGGCGACCAAAAGGTCCCGCTCGTCCTGATCGTCCTTGTTTTCGCCGCAGTGTTCTTCACTCTCCGATTCGCCTTCATCAACATCAGAGCCTTCAGGCACGGAATTGAAATTGTCCGCGGCGACTATTCAAGCGATGATGAGGAAGGGGACGTCACTCCCTTCCGCGCGTTAACCAGCGCCCTGTCTGCAACCGTTGGCCTCGGGAACATCGCGGGAGTCGCCATTGCGATTCAGACCGGCGGCCCCGGAGCCGTCTTCTGGATGACGGTGATGGGCCTGGTGGGAATGTCTTCCAAGTTTACGGAATGCACGCTTGCACAGATGTACCGCACAAAGAATCCCGACGGAACCATCAACGGCGGGCCCATGTACTACCTGGCCAATGGCCTCAAGGACCTGAGCCCTTCGCTCGGCGGGGTTGGAAAAGTTCTCGCCGTCATGTTCGCCGTCATGGTAATGCTTGGCGCCCTTGGCGGTGGAAACATGTTCCAGGCAAATCAATCCTTCGCCGCCCTCCAGTACGTCTTCGAAATTCCAGACAAGTCCGCCTATGTCTTCGGCATCTTCATGATGGTGCTCGTCGGCGTTGTCATTCTTGGTGGAATCACCCGCATTGGCGCCGCCACATCGAAGATCGTACCCGCGATGGCTGGCCTTTATTTCCTGGGTGCTCTCTCCGTGCTGGTTCTCAAAATCGGGGAGGTCCCCTCCGCCATTGCACTCATTGTTTCTGACGCTTTTACAGGCAAGGCGCTGGCCGGAGGAATGATTGGAGCCCTGATTCAGGGTATCCGGCGTGCGGCCTTCTCCAACGAGGCCGGTCTTGGAAGCGCCGCCATCGCCCATTCCGCCGCCAAGACGAAGGAGCCCCTGCGGGAAGGGTTTGTTGCGCTTCTTGAACCCTTCATTGACACGGTCGTGATCTGCAACCTGACGGCTCTTGTCATTGTTCTCACGGGAGTCTGGAACGACCCGTCCTTTACCGGCGACGGCGTTCAGCTGACGAAGCATGCATTCGATCAGGTGCTGCCCTGGTTCCCTGCCGTCCTTGCGGGCTGCGTCATTCTGTTTGCCTATTCGACAATGATCTCATGGTGCTACTATGGCGAGCGGGGCTGGATCTTTCTTGCCGACCATTTCGGCAGAGGAAAAGGACTCAAAACGGTTTGGGTGTTCCGAATCGTTTTCTGCGCCTTCGTCTACATCGGCACCATCGCAAATCTGGGGGCCGTGATCGACTTCTCTGACGGCATGATCTTCAGCATGGCATTCCCGAACCTGCTGGGATGTGTGTTGTTATCGGGACTCGTGGCGAAGCGGCTGAACGAATACTGGCCGAAGTACAAGGCGGGCGAGTTCCAGAAACACCCGCCCTCCACCAAAGACACGGAGGCAACGGGCTCAGGAATCTAGCGGATGATTTGTGTGCCAATACCGCGCTGAGTAAACAACTCCAGCAGAAGACTGTGAGGTCTGCGGCCGTCCATGATATGGACTTTTTCGCAAACCTCCAGCGCGCTCGCCGCGGAACGAAGCTTGGGAATCATTCCTCCGTCAACGATGCCTTCCTCGATCAGCATCTCCACTTCAGCCCGCGAAATGGTGCTGATGAGTGATGCTTCATCATTGCGATCCCGGAGCACGCCAGGGATATCGCTGAGAAAAATCAGCTTCTTCGCGCCCACCGCCTTCGCAACCTCGAGTGCAGCCACATCAGCATTGATATTGTAGGTCTGACCGTCCTCGCCCAATCCGATAGGCGAAATCACGGGGATAAAGTTGGCGTCTGTCAGCACGCGGACAATCTCCGGCCGAACTTCCTCGACCTCTCCCACGAAACCCAGCGGGCCTTCTTTCTTCCGCGCCTTGAGCAGCGTCCCTCCCTTGCCGGAAATGCCCACGGCTTTTGCGCCGCTTGTGTTCAGCGCCGCCACAACCTCTCCCGCCACCCGGCCCGCCAGAACCATTTCGGCCGCGTCGAGAGCCTGTGCGTCCGTGACTCTCTGACCTTCGATAAATTCCGTCTTTGCACCCATCCGATCAAGCAGATGGGTGATTTCCTTGCCACCACCGTGAACAATCACGGGCCGGATGCCCGCCATGTGCATCACAACCAGGTCCTGAATGACGGCCCTCTTCAAATCCGCATCAATCATCGCCGCCCCGCCGTACTTGATCACCGCCAGCGATCCGCGATGCTTGTGCACATAAGGCATGGCCTCGATCAGCGCCTCGGCGCGCCGTGTCAGCTCCGGAATGGATAGTGATTCCATGGTCAACTCTTCTTCTCGATTGAGGGAATACACTCCAGTTTCAATGCAAGAGGACGCACTGATGGTGGAATTTGAAACACGGCAACAATCGTATCCGCAATCGCACCGGCACGAAGATGCAGTGTTCCGGTCGCGTCCAGCTCATCCACCCGCTCCGTGTCCAACCGTTGCAACGACCCCAGCAACAGGAATCCGTGCCATGCCTCCGGTTGCACAGGTGAAGGCGGTGCTTCTGAATCCGGCCATAACGTCACCATTCGCACAGGACCCCGGCCGATCAGGTCGGCAGCCACTGCCACATCGAGACGCTTTGCGTCCCCTTGAGCCACTGCATCCGCATTGCCGCAAAAGGCCAGTGCATTGACAACAAGGTGGATATGGCTCACGAGTTCACGTGCCTTGCGAAGAACCTCCTCGAGGTGGACAGGTTCTTCCGGCAGAACAACCAGGTGCGGCTCGCCGCCCTTTTGCTGAAGCTGCTGACCAAGCTGCTGCAGTTTGTTTTCATCACGCGAGGCAAGGAGCACACGACACCCCGCGCGCGACAGCTGCTGGGCGGCAGCCCGGCCAGGCGCGCATTCAATTCCGAGAACGAGTGCGATGCGATTTGTGAGGACTGTGCGAGCCATGAACCTGAGAGGTTGCCCCTTTGGCGGGAATGAAAGACCAGTCTTGTGCGCCATGATTGCCGGGCAACGCCAATCCCGATACCGACACCATACGACAACCAGGGTGGAATGAGCATAATATGCCTGATGTGATCGAACTTATCGTTGCTGATATCGATGGCTGCTTTACCGGCGGCGGGCGCAGACCTCTGAACCTGGATCTTTGCCGTCAGGTGGCGGAATATAATCGGCGATCCGCGGAGGATCCCGCCGTTCCACATCTGGTATTCTGCACGGGTCGACCGCTCCCCTACATCCAGGCCATGTCACAAGCGGTCGCTGCCCGCCTGCCCAGCATCTCAGAGTTCGGCGCCGTGCTCTGGGACCCCATTACACAGGTTCACCACGTTCATCCTGACTACACCGAAGCGGATCATCACAAGTATGAGGAGCTTCTGAACTCGGCGGAACGAGAGTTCAGCGACATAGAGAGCGGAGTCCTGATCGAAGCCGGCAAGCTTTGTCAGCTCACACTTTATCCGCGGCATCCGGCCACCATCGATCATGTCATTGAACGGGCCGGACCCTTCACGTTGAAATGGAAAGACCATTACACGGTCGACAAGACACCCGCCGTCCTGAACTTTCTGCCTCCGGCCGTCAACAAGGGGACAGCGCTGGACTGGCTGTCGAAATACACCGGTATCTCCATCGATCAGATGGCGGGCATTGGCGATTCAATGTGCGACTTACGATTCCTGCAGCGATGCGCTGTCTCAGCGGCACCGGCATCCGCAGGCTCTGATGTGCGCGAACAATGCACATGGACGCTTGAAACCAACGCCGAGCACTGCATACTGGAGTTCTATGGCCGCATCATAGCCTACAATCACGGGCAGCTCGGCGGTCAGTCCTCAAACGAGCTGTAATGCGTGTGCAGCGCGATAGCCACCGCTCCAAACACACCGGACTGAAGTCCGAATGTTCCGAGGTCCACGAGAATGTCCTCTTCAAGCGGCTCCAGTGCGCGGCGCTTAATGGTCGCCTGCACGGATTTGATTAGCCGCTCGCCGTCTTCCGACATGGAACCGCCAAAAACGATGGCTTCCGGTGAAAGAATATTCACCACACCCGCCAGCGCCGTTCCGATGTAGTGCCCCGCCTTGTCGATCATGTTCGCCGCGAGACGGTCACCCATGTCCGCAGCGCTGAAGATTGCCGCCGGAGTGATTTTGCCGGAATCGTCAACATGCTCGGGTACATGCGTCTGCACGCCTTCCTTGATGGCCTGCTCCGCCTGTTGAACCAGTGCCCAGTCGCTTGCGACCGTTTCAAGACAACCGGAATTGCCGCAGTAACAGATCGGTCCGTTCTCAACCACTGTCATGTGACCGAATTCACCCACGGTGCTCTTGCAGCCGCGATACACATGACCGTCCACAACCAGCCCGATAGCCAGCCCCGGTCCAAGGTGGACATAAACGAAGTTCCCCTTCTCGCGAAAGCGCCCGAAAATGCTCTCGGCCAGCGTCGTTCCAATAACATGATTGGAGATATCAACAGGCACCTTGAACTTCTTCTTCAGGTACGCGGCAATGTCGACGTTGCTCCATTCCTCAAACCGCGGAAACGAAATGGAGATTCCGTTTTCCTCATCCACGAGACCACTGATCACAACGCCGATGCGCGCAAGATCGAGTGCTTCATCATCCTTCAGAAACGACTTCTGGTCCTCGATCGCCTCAACGATGGCGTCGAGAGTCGCTTTCTTGCCTGCGGACACATTCCACGGCCGGATCACATGATTGTGAAGGCGGCCCTTCATGTCGCTCGATGCTGACAGAATTCCGCGTGAGCTGAACTCCACCGCCACCACACCGCCACGCTTGGGGTTGACGTCAAGGAGCTGCGCCTTTCGCCCGCCGGTGGAGGTTGCAAAACCCTCCTCGATCAATTCGCCGGTCTTAATCAGGTCTTGCACAATGGAAGAGACCGTGGGCAGGTTCAGACCCATTAAATCCGCCAACGCGCCACGGGAGATCGGCCCCTCGCGCCAGAGCTGGTACAGCACGGAAGCACGTCGTGAACCTTCATTCCGCCGAAGAAGACCCTTCGTTTGGGAAGCCATGATCCTTGTTCCTTTATCGTAAGCGGGCTGGAGAAGCAGAGGCTGTCTCAACGCGGCGCCAACCATACAGGGCGGGACCCCGAAGTCAATCATATCTGAAATTTTCTACCAAAAGATGAGCAAAAAAGCCCGTGTTTTTGGATTTCAACAAACGATCTCTTAATAATGGGAGTCTCAGAAGCCCTCGTAAGCGGAGTCTTTTCATCCGAATTCGGGAAAACCATCCCTTTTTCCGCCCCGGGGACCGGCGGGTATCGATGAACGATCCATGTTCCTCCCGCAACCGGACTGAAAAGGGCCGATCATCCTGCTTGACGCGGCAGGGTCTGCTTCAAAGGCTGCGTGCCCCTCTCAACCGGTCGGGGCGTGGCGCA